>JACPSI010000042.1 GCA_016193365.1 Ignavibacteriales bacterium | reverse complement strand
TAACGGTCGGCGGCACTACGCCGTGCGCAACGAATGGAACGTCAGTGGAATGGTTGCGCATGGAACGAACTCTTCATGTTTTGACACAGCTTTGACTTCGCCACTATAAAATGTGTGAGTGTCGTAGTGCCGCCTGTTATACGCCGTTTGCAGCCTTATCTTGACGGGGGTCGTAGTTTTGCAAACGTGGTTTGACCGGCCTTGACTTGCCCAATCGCCATGTCGATCTGACCATACATTTCAACTTTGTTCGAATATGATTTGCGATGTGCAGAACGAGCAATGAGATAATACTTTCCTGGCGTCAGGTATATAGAAAATGAGCCATTGCCATTGGCCAGTACTTTGTTAACATCAGAAAGTTTGTCGTATTTCAACTCCTCGATAAACAGACTAACATGCGTTTCTAACTGCTCGAAATCTGATTGTGACATTTTCTGATGAGGATACTCATGTCCCAACTCGCGGGAGAGTTCAGCGGTCGTCCTTGAAAGAACTTCGGACTGGAACCTCAGCAATTGTAAGCATGTGTCCTTGTATTTCTCAGGGAGTATGAAAATTTCTGAGCCAACATCGGGTTTATCGCCATAGTTGTCATTGAAAAAGTAGGTAACGACACCAGTGAGAATTCCATGCTCGATCACCGAAGCGCCTTGCGATTGAACTTCTTTGCGTTTCATGAGCATGAAGTATTCATATTCGCGCTGTGTCATCTTGTTAATATCTCTCTTCTTCAGTTGCTCATACAAAGTATCTTGGCCACTTTTTACCTGCGCCGGGGATGCTGAACTAGTACAACAAAGTGCAAGAATGAATAAGACAAGACGGGGAAAATCAGGTCTCCAATGAAGACGAAAGATAATCTGGACCAATGGCAACAGTATCGTTTCGGCGAATTGCTTCTTGGGTAGAGTAGAAGTTATCAACTGCATCTTTCACTGTTTGTTGATGCAATCTATGTGGCTGCAAATGGCGTATAACTCGTGGAATGACGAAGTACCGCGTGATTACTTCTTGTGCGAGTGAGAGATCAGTCCTGAATGATGAGGCCGATTAGTTCGAGCTGATCAACGGTTTTAAGCGCTCAACAAATTCTTCCGGGGGGACGTAACCAACGACCCGTGCGCTTGTTTCCTCGGCGCCATCCGGGCGCAAAAAAACAATCGTCGGCACTCCTGCAATATTGTACTTTTTTCTCAGCGCTTCGGCTTCAGGGGAGTCGAAATATGTCAGGTCGACTTTCAGTCTGATAAAATCCATCGTCGACTGTATAACCTCGCGGTCTGTGAAGGTTTTCCGGTCGAGCTCCAGACACGGGATACACCAATCTGCATAAAAATCCATCATCACCGGCTGCTGGTTTTCCCTTGCGATTTCCAGCTTGTCCACTGAGTATTTTTCCCACTCAACCCCTTTCTCGCGGAGCGTATTGAGAGTATACAAGCCGAACATGATCGCGACGATCCCGAAAGCAAGCTTCACCTCGTGCATCACCTTCTTGTTTTTTCCGGAGGATTCGAGGAATCCGAGATATATGCCGCCGAGAATGGACATCGCGGGGATCACATAAACAGCCAATTTTGGTGCAACGGCGAGACTAAAGTAAAAAAACGCTCCTGTGGTAAGCACGACGCCGAAGATTTTTTCCACCCATGTGAGCCAATCGCCGGAGCGGGGAATTTTCTTCAACAGTCCGGAGAACGTGCCGAGAATCAGGTACGGGAATCCGAGACCTAGCGACAGGATAAAGAAAGACCAGAACCCGAACAATGGGTCGCCCTTGAAACCGACGAACGTGAGGAGCGCGATGACCGGTGGGCCGATACAAGGCGCTGCAAACACTCCGACAACAAGGCCCGAAAAGTACAGGCCAAGAATTCCCGTCGCCGATGTTCCGCCCAGCCTGCTCGTAAGCCAGTACGGCATCTGAATCTGATACAACCCGAAGGAGCTTAGCGCCAGCCCCAGCATCAGGACCGCGATTCCGCCCAACACCCAGGGACTTTGAAGCCAGCTCCCAAACAATCCGCCTCCCAATGCCGCAGCAACTCCGAGCACACTGTACATGGTCGCAATCCCGAGCACATACACAACGGCTCTGGAAACGATTTTCACCGGGTTCGTTTCCGTTTGAGTGCCAAAAAGAGAGACTGTTACCGAGAGCATGGGGTACACACAGGGAGTCAGGTTCAGTGCAAGACCGATAACGAAGATGGCGATGAAAGCAACGAACGATCCTTCGGTCTCAAAAAGAGCGGCGAGCTCATTCTGCGGCTGGACATCTGTCTGGAAATCGTCCGCAGTATAAGCCTCGAAAACATCCTTGTTCACTGATTCCACAACAGCGGCCGGTGGGGCGAAGGAAAGCGGGATGGCAACATCGATGACAGAAGGGGCGAGACACATTTTGTCGTCGCAAGCCTGGAGTCGAAGCTTTCCTCTCAGGGTGTCAGCCGCTCCCGGAAATTTTTCGGAGACCCGTACAGAAACGAAAATCGTGACAACATCCTGGTAAACGTCCAACGGCTGGTCGGAAAAGCCAAGTTTTTCTAAGTGTCCCTTCGGGTACCGGATGTCCGAAATAATTAAACCTTCCTTGGGCAGGAGCTCGAGAGTTGTCGGTATGAGGTACTCCGACGTCGGGCGGTGTGAATTGATGTGCCACCCTTCGGCAATATTCATGACAACAGCGGCCTGAAAGGTTGTTCCTTTTACGGCCTGGTTGACAGAGAGTTTATGCTCCACCCGGACGTTGCTGGCACTCGACCTCAACGTAGGAGAAAACTCCTGACTGCTCAGCCAGGCAGGAGAAAACAATGTCAGTATTGTAGCAAGGGCAGGGGAGACAGCGAGAGAGCGGTTCAAAGCAAATCCTTGATCTTGTTTTCCAACATTTCCCTCGTCATCAATCCGACGTGTTTGTCCACGATGTATCCTTTCTTGTCGATGACAAATGATGTAGGAAGGCCGTAAATCTCGCCGTAGGCTTTCGCAACTTTTTGAGTGCCAAGGACGACCGGATAGATAATCTTATGCTTCTTGACAAATGGCGTGATGTCTTCCCAGCCGGTTTCGTCGAGGGAAATGCCGACAATCTCAAATCCCCTGGCTTTGTGTTTCTCGTAAACCTCAAGGAATCCGGGAATCTCCGCTATGCAGGGTCCGCACCACGTTGCCCAGAAATTTAGCAGGACAACTTTGCCTTTGAACTTGGAAAGAGAGAGAGATTTTCCGTTCGACATCTTTAAAGAAAAATTAGGGGCTTTTTCTTTGGACTGAAACGGAGACGCTATTGCTGTTGCCAGCAGGAGAAATACAGAAAGACGAACGATACTCTTCATGTCGAGTTCCTTGCGCTATGGTTGGTCTAACCTCTGACCATATGAACAACAAATTACTGAGAATGAATCCCAAAAAGTCAATAAAGTATATCAAAAAATTCGACGAATCAAAAATTCAATGACGCCTTTATCTTTGTGTCCGAAAAGTCCCTGGTGAAGTGAAGACCAAGCCTTGCAGTTTCTTGCATTTCCTTTCATTTACGTGTATACTCATCGCATTGTATGAACGAAAAAAACAGTTATGTCGTTGGCCTCGACGGAGGGGGAACAAAAACTGCTGCTATTCTGGCGGATTTGAGTGGTACGGTGATTACAGAAGCAACCGGCGGGCCTTCCAATTTTCAGATGATTGGCGTTGAAAGAGCTGCTGAAGTTTTGTGGGGGCTGATCGATGAATGTTGCAGGAAAGCCCAGGTTCGCCATGATGAACTTGGCTCAGTAGTCGCAGGTTTAACCGGCGCCGGGCGGCCGTCAGACAAAGAACGGATGAAAGAAGGTTTCCGAGCGGTTACTCGGCAGAGCGGCATCACCTTCGATTCCATCGTCATAGAAAGTGATGCTCGGATCGCGCTGGAGGGGGCGTTTCGGGCTAAACTCGGCATTATCCTCATCGCCGGGACGGGCTCGATAGCGTTTGCGAAAGACAGCAAGGGAGACATTCATCGAGTTGGTGGATGGGGAAGAACGTTGGGCGATGAGGGAAGCGGATATGCCATAGGCCGTGAAGGACTCAATGCAGTCACAAAAGACCTTGACGGCAGGGGGAAACACACCACGCTGACAAAACTCGTAGAAAAGCAATTCGGTTTTTCGAATCAGGAAAGCATCATTACTGCCGTGTATCGAGAAAACTTTGACATAGCCTCAGTTGCCCCTCTTGTGTTGGAAGCTGCCTCAGGCCGCGACTCTGTGTGTTTGAGCATTGTCGACAAAGCGGCGAAGGATTTATGCGAGCACGTGCGTGTGATGGTGTCTTTGGTCAATTCGTCCGGCATAAAAAAGGCCGCCAAAATACCACTTGCACTTATCGGAACGCTGGCCGGTGGAGAGAATTTTCTTTCGAGGGCCCTCAGACGTAGAATTTCAGCCACACTTAAGAGAATTAAAGTCATTCCTCCGGAGTCGTCGGCCGCATATGGGGCAATTCTCATGGCTTTGACAGCAATTCGAGGGAAAGAATGAATGAATCCAATTTCCGTTGTTCTCAGTCTCACGAAGACAAGTTCTCCCTCCACACTAAGGCAATTCACTGATTCTCCGCTCGTTGAAAAAGTTTTTGTCGTCCACGATGGGTCCTATGCCGAATCTCACCCGAAATGGTCACTGGTTTCTTCCGAGAGTTTTTCATCCGGCAAGACAATTCGCAGGCTTATTCAAGAGATGAAGTCGACCTTCTTTTTACTGCTTGCGCAATCACACGAGGTAGAGTTGGGCCAGAACTCGCTGGAACGTTTCCTCGCAGTTGCTCGACAGACTGGTGCGGGAATTGTTTATGCAGATTACGCTGAAATCAGGGAAGGGAGAAGGTTCGAGCATCCGACGATCGATTATCAAACGGGCAGCATTCGCGATGGGTTTGACTTTGGGCCGATCATGCTTTTTTCAGCGGCAGCCGTCAAGAGATCCCTCAAGAAGTACGGTCCGGTTGAGCCTGTCCGTTGGGCTGGGTGGTACGACCTCCGTTTGAAAACGTCAATCGATCATCGGGTATTTCGTATCCAGGAGTGTCTTTCGACGAAGAAAGAATCCGACGCACGGACGTCGGGCGAGAAGCTTTTTGATTACGTTGACCCGCGTAATCAGTCCGTACAAAAAGAAATGGAAATCGTATTTACGAAACACTTGAAAAACATCGGTGCGTATCTTAAGCCGAAATTCAAACGGCTCCCTGTGGACGAAGCATCGTTCCCGGTTGAGGCGAGTGTTATCATCCCGGTACGGAACCGTGAGAAGACCGTTGCCGATGCGGTGAACAGTGTCCTCTCACAAAAAACAGATTTCTCGTTCAACGTTCTGGTTGTCGATAATCATTCAACCGACGGAACGTCGAGGATTCTCGAGGGCCTCTCTCAGAAACACTCCGCAGTGCGGCACCTTGTTCCCGTGCGTAATGACCTTGGTATCGGCGGTTGCTGGAATGAAGCCGTTTTGTCGGCTTATTGCGGAAGATACGCGATTCAACTGGACTCCGATGATATGTATAGCGGCCCTGATACGCTTCAGCGAATTGTCGACGAGTTTCGGAAGGGGCAGTACGCGATGGTGATCGGCTCGTACAAACTCGTAAACATGGAATTGCAGGAACTCCCGCCTGGCGTCATCGACCACAAAGAATGGACGCCCGACAACGGCCGCAATAACGCTCTGCGCATTAATGGCCTCGGCGCGCCGCGCGCGTTTCTAACACGGTTACTACGTCAGGTGTTGTTGCCCAACGTAAGTTACGGAGAGGACTATGCTGTGGCGCTCAGGCTCTCACGGGAATATCAGATCGGGAGGATCTACGAACCCCTTTATCTGTGTCGTCGATGGGAAGGCAACACGGACGCTGCGCTCTCGGTCGAACAGGCAAATCGGAATGACCTCTACAAGGATAGAATACGAACGGTCGAAATACTCGCCAGGCAGCGGGTGGTCCGTGAAAGAAAGCGATGAGGGCAAAACTGCGTGCATGGGATCAGGCCGATTTTTTCGACGTTCGCCACGTCATATGGAATACGTGGATGGCAACATACGGATCATTCGTTCCAGAAGAAGACCTTCGGTCGTTTTTTGAAGACCACTATAGCGTTGAAGCACTTGAAAAACAGTTCGAGAATCCCGACACGGTCTGCTACGTGGCGGAGGTTGATGGGCACGTCGTCGCGTACGAGCGGACGTTTTTCAACAAGGAGGAAAAGCGTCAATATGTCGCCTCTCTGTATGTCCTTCCCGAGAATCAAGGCTCGGGGTTGGGCAAGGAACTTATGCGGATGGCAGCCCAGGAAGCTCGACGACGCGGTCTGGACAACGTTTGGCTTGGTGTGATGGTTCAGAACCAACAGGCGGTTGATTGGTACAAGAAAATGGGCTACCAAATTGTGGAGGAAGCTCCTTTCACCATGGGAAACACAACTGTGCCCCACTTTGTCGGGTATGTTCCCGTCCAGAAAATCGAAACTTCTGCAGAAAAGATCTCGAAACAACGGGAACGCTAGCCCGTGCTCAAACAAAAAACGTTTGCCGTTTACGATCCTCACAAGAATTCCCTTCCCGAACTTGGTTCTCAACTGCTGGATCAGCAAAAGCAAACATGGAGTCAACTTGCAGACGGGTATTCCTCGCTGGACGCCGCAGAACTCCGAGACGTGCAGTGCTCGGGGTTTTCTGTAAGGCTGCAATGGAATCCGGCGCGCATGGTGAGCGCGGCTGCGAAAGTTGATGACAAGAGCATTCGCCAACGCAAGTGTTTCCTTTGCGTGGAGAACCTTCCGCACAACCAACAAGGGATCCTCTACCAGGAAAAATTCCTCATCCTTTGCAACCCGGCACCAATATTTCCGGCGCATTTTACCGTATCGCATGTGGATCACATTCCTCAGGCGTTGGATTCCTCTGTGGGGGATTTTCTTGACCTGGCACAACACCTGAGTCCGCGCTTCTCGATATTTTACAACGGTCCACAATGCGGAGCCTCAGCGCCCGACCATCTGCATTTTCAATCGTGTCCGCGCAATGCCATTCCGGTGGAAGTCGATTGTGTGGATGGCCGAAGGCGTAAAGTCATAAAAAAATCGCCATCTGTCGCCCTTTTGAAGTTGAAAAACTACGGCCGCTCGGTGCTTGTTGTCGAATCCACGGACAAGGATGCATTGTCCGAATTTCTCGGAAGGTTTCTGGCAGCTTGGAAACGCGTACAGGGAACCGCCGAAGAACCAATGGTGAACGTGATCTGCACATTTCGGCAGATGGTGTGGCGTGTGATACTGTTCCCCCGCAGCAAACATCGTCCTGATGTCTATTTCAAGGATGGAGAAGAAAGAATCTTGATAAGTCCTGCTGCCGTCGATATGGGCGGCCTTGTCATTACTCCCGTCGAAAAAGATTTTCGCGTCGTGCAGGCTGGAATAATCGAAAACATGTTTGAAGAAGTCAGTTTAACTCAGGAAACAGTGGATCAAATCATCAATCGATTGTGATCGGCCATTCCAACATTGTGCAGATGACGATTACCTGAAGCGGCTTGATTCTCAGTCCGGATTGAACAAACCCATGCTCTCTCGCGAACCCATTATACAAGTCGGCGTCCTGGAACATCGCAAAGAGATTCAAGGCGAATTGAGTGGTCCATTTGCGCTCAACGACTCCGTTTCTATCGAGGGGCCGTTTAAAGTAAAATGCGACCAGGCTGGAATTGCCTTCACCGCTTCAAAGGTCTTTAAGCTCGTCAAACAGGCCGAGATTATCTGTAAGCCCCTTGGGACGGGTTCATTTGTTTTGAACGATGTTGTGATCGGGGTACAATTTCATTGGGAACGGGAGGAGGATCAATCCTTTGCGGGAAGTCTCAGGATTGTGAAGGACGGCGACGGAACGATCGCGGCGATCAATGAAGTCGCTCTTGAGGAGTATTTGAAGAGCGTGATTTCGTCCGAGATGAACGCCGCTGCACCGCTTGAATTGCTCAAAGCACACGCGATGACGTCACGAAGCTGGCTTGTGGCTGTTCTTCAACGTGAGCAGAAAAATATTGGTATTCCATCGCAACGTTCGCGAACATCGGAGAATGAGCTCGTACGATGGTACGATAGAGAGGACCATAAATTTTTCGACGTTTGCGCCGACGACCATTGTCAAAGATATCAGGGGGTCACGAAAATCGTTTCACCGGCTGTTGAAGAAGCAATTCAGACAACTCGTGGAATGTTTCTGGTGTGTGACGACGACATCTGCGACGCACGGTACTCGAAAGCGTGCGGAGGATTGACGGACAACTTCGAAAGCGCATGGGACGAAAAGCACATTCCTTATTTGACGTGTGTGTCAGATTCCACAACTCAGCACGCCCCTCTGGCGACAGAGGGTTTGGCGCAGGAATGGATCTTGGGCGCTCCGGACGCCTATTGCAACACCACCGACGGAGGAATTCTCAGACAGGTGTTGCCCTCGTTCGACCAGGAGACGACCGATTTTTTTCGATGGAAAGTTGAATATTCCGCAAAAGAACTTGCAGAACTCGTGAAATCAAAGTCGGGCATTGATTTCGGAACGATCATGAACATCCGCGCGCTCAAAAGAGGTCCTTCGGGAAGGATAGTGAGGTTGCTTATCGAAGGGACTAAGAAAACTATGACCGTCGGCAAGGAGCTGGAAATTCGGCGCTGGTTTTCGAAGTCGCACCTCTACAGCTCAGCATTTGTCGTGAAAACGGAAACGGGGAGAGACGGGATTCCCATGCGTTTTGTTTTTCAGGGCGCGGGGTGGGGACATGGTGTAGGCCTGTGCCAGATTGGAGCGGCAGTCATGGCAACAAAAGGGTTTAAGGCGGAGGAGATCGTGAAACATTATTTTAAGGGCGCTGAGCTGAAGAAATTGTATTGAGCGGAAACAAATTTCATTCGGTTTTTGTAGGGACACGTCATGCCGTGTCCCTACAAAGCATTCATACAAAAGGGACAGAATCTTGACAACATCTCAGCAATCTCCCACGCGCAATCCCTGGCTCTGGGTGCCCAGTCTCTATCTCGCCGAAGGCATCCCCTACGCTCTCGTCATGACAGTGTCTGTGATAATGTATAAGAAGATGGGGATTCCCAACGACGAGATCGCTTTTTACACCAGCTGGCTCTATTTGCCGTGGGTGATCAAGCCGTTGTGGAGCCCTGTGGTCGACATTCTCCGGACGAAACGGCTCTGGATTATCACCACGCAATTGCTTGTTGGTGCCGGGCTGGCCGGCGTGGCGCTCACTCTTCCGCTCTCGGGTTTTTTCCAATGGACGATTGCGATCTTCTGGCTCATAGCATTCAGCTCCGCCACCCATGACATCGCCGCGGACGGGTTTTACATACTCGGCCTCAACGAGAAACAGCAGGCCTTCTTTGTCGGCATTCGCAGCACGTTTTACCGCATCGCAATGATATCGGCGCAAGGACTGCTGGTGATGTTGGCCGGATTCTTCGAGACCACAAGCATGTTTGGGCTGAGCGGAAGCATCCCGATTGCGTGGTCGATGACATTTTTTATTCTTGCGGGGTTGTTGATCATCTTTTTCGCTTATCACAAATTCATTTTGCCGCATCCGATGACCGACCAGGCGAAAGTCACGGGCTCGGAGGTCGCAGGTTTTTTCAAAGAATTCCTCATGACGTTCGTTGCGTTCTTCAAAAAGGAAAATATAGGCCCTATATTGGCCTTCTTACTTTTGTACAGACTCGGCGAGGCTCAGCTCGTCAAGTTGGCTTCGCCGTTCATGCTGGATGCGCGGGAAGCGGGTGGGCTTGCTCTTACAACAACTGATGTCGGATTTATCTACGGTACCGTTGGCATTTCTGCTCTTACGATCGGGGGGCTTCTGGGCGGCATCGCAGCCGCAAGGAAGGGCTTCAAATTCTGGTTGTGGCCCATGGTTTTAGCAATTAATATTCCCGACCTCGTGTATGTCTACCTTGCGTACGTCCAGCCGGACAACTATTTTATCATTAATCTGTGTGTGGCATTCGAACAATTCGGCTACGGGTTCGGATTCACGGCGTATTCGCTTTTCATGCTGTACGTAGCTCAGGGTAAACACTCGACAGCCCATTTTGCTTTATGCACCGGTTTCATGGCGCTCGGAATGATGATTCCGGGAATGTTCAGCGGCGACATCCAGAAGTGGCTTGGTTATCAAAATTTCTTTATCTGGGTTTGCATAGCCACAATACCGGGCTTCGTGGTGGCAAAGCTGGCAAAGGTCGATCCGGAATTTGGGAAAAAAGCGGCCTAGAGCATTTCAAAGTTCATCTTGTAACGAAATCTAATGGAGGCTTCATTGAGATCGCGCTTAGTCTTGTCAACGGTTTTATTTCTTGGTATGTTTTCTCACGCCCACTCGCAACTTACTTTTTTTGTTGCGGGGCATGTTGCTGCACAATCAGGGTCGAGCGTTCTTCGTGAATACCAATCTGAAGGAATTATAGGATCGATACGCGAAAACTATGTGACGCGAACACACCTAGGCGGAGGATTGGGTTGGGGTTTTGGACTCTCCCCAAAACTGATATTCATGATGAATCTTGATTGGACCTTCGGGAGCGGTGATTTCGAAACCCTGAAAGATGTTCCCGCCAACACTTTTATTTTTGACCTCGGCATCAGGAGATCACTTTTCGAATTTGCCAAGGCCCAATTGTATGTGCAGGGAAGCTATGGTTATGCAAACATTTCCATGAAAACCGGTGAACCGACGATCTATACAGGACCCGGCGGGGGAGGATACAGCAGCGGGATAAACGAGATTGAAGGCAGCCACCTTTCTTTCGGAGGCAGCCTTGTCATAGCTGAGATCTATGAGATTCAGATTCTCGGAACGCGAATGAGTTATGAAGACGCTGAGGCGGTGACTGCTGTGAGAATGAACTTTGGAATCGCTTGGTCAATTTTAGGGTTTGAATAATTCCGAAAGCAGACAACCTTGCCCGATATTCTCCACGATTTCCCCATTAATGCTTCAGCGGAACGAGTTTTCGACGCGGTTTCCTCTCCGCGCGGCCTGGATGCGTGGTGGACGAAAAAAAGTTCCGGAGAGCCAAAAGTGGGGGCAGAATACTCTCTCTGGTTCGGCCCTGAATACGATTGGCGCGCAATCGTGTCTCAGTGCAAGCGTGCGAAGGAATTTGAGCTGAAAATCGCAAAAGCGGACAGAGATTGGGAACCAACGCGGGTAGGCTTTGACCTGGAAGAAAGCAACGGCGTCACTCAAGTACGCTTTCATCATCTCGGCTGGCCTGAATCCAACGACCATTATCGGACTTCCTGCTTCTGCTGGGCGATGTATCTCAGGCTCTTAAAACGCTACGTGGAGTTTGGCGAGGTTGTGCCGTACGAAAAAAGGCTCGATGTGTAGACTCGGGACGCGATGAAAGATTTTCGAAAAACGCTCTACAAGCGTTACGTATCCACTCTCAAGCGCGACCAGCTCCATCGGAATGAACAGCACGTGACGGAGTTTTTTCGTATCTATCAACACAGATTCTACCCGCTCCTGGCAAGTTGCTCTTCCCGGGATCCTATTCTGGAACTCGGATGCGGCCCCGGCTATTTTCTCGAATTCCTCCGCGCCAAAGGATTCACGGATGCAGAAGGAATCGACATTTCGACAGAACAAATTCGAATTGCAACTTCCCAGAAGCTCAATGCATCCGTACAAGACGCTCACAAGTTCTTGGCCCGAAAACGCAATACATACGCGGCGATTGTGGCAATCGACTTCATCGAGCATTTCTCAAAGGAAGAGCTTTTTGCATTATTTCCGCTCATCCATAAGTCGCTCAGGCAGGATAGCCTGTTCATTCTCCAGACGCCAAATGGCCAGGGCCTTTTCCCGGGACAGGTCATTTACGGCGATTTGACTCACCTGACTATTTTTGCGGAAGATTCGCTTCGACAAATCCTGCAAATGAACGGTTTCACGAATATCCAATTCAAAGAGACTGCACCGATTCCGGACACACTTGACGGCAAATTCAACCTCGCATTGTGGAAAAGCGTCCGCGCAATGATTAGACTTGTTCGGCAAATTGAAGCAAAGAACTCATCGCGTCTGTTGACGGAGAACATGGTTGCGTGGTGCACGAAGACCTGAAAAATGCTGACGCTGGTTCGACGTGAATTCATTGTTGAAGTCGGGCAAGAAAAGGCGTGGAACCATCTTGCGAGGGTGGATCAATGGCCGAGTTGGGCAGGACATATCAGAAGTATCGAGGTAACCCCCGCTGGGACATTTGGGCCGATGTCAACAGGGATCATCCATCTTCGAAACGGAATGAAATCTGCCTTCACAATGTCCGAATTCAATCCTTACGTCAATTGGAAATGGGTGGGTACGTTTCTATGGTTGACGATTCATTACAACCATATTTTTGAAGCCGTGAATGCGAGACAAACGAAGTTGGTTTGGATTGTTGAAGCAGACGGGTTCAATGTATCTCTTTTGGGAAGGCTATTTGCAGCGATCTACAACAGGAACCTGAATAGGGCGATTCCGCGTTTAGTTGACGAAATGAACGCAACCGGTGGAACCGCGTGAACAGGAGCGGCGGTACTCAATCGGCAACCTAAGAGGCCATTCTAACAATTCTCGAAGATCAAATGGAGGGCGAGTCATCATGACAAACATGCCATATAATAAACTTTCACGCGGAGGGTTGTTCTTGCTTTTTCTGTCTTGCATTTTTTCCTGTTGAGGGCCTGAGTTTCGGCGACCTGAGCTTATCCCAAGGGCAAACCGTGTACGTTTCGGTGTATTCAAACATCTTCACAGCTCCTAAGGCCATTGCTTTTCCCCTGGAAGCCACGCTCATTATTCGCAATACAGATCCCGCGAATTCCCTGACTGTGACGTTGGCAGATTTCTATGACACGGAGGGAAAGCTTTTAAAAAAGTATTTGGAGAAAGAAGTTGTTCTCAAACCTCTCGAAACAACGCACATCTTCATCCCGAGAAGCAAGGCAGAGGGTGGCGTTGGGTCGAATTTCATTGTGCGCTGGAACTCCGCAAAAGAAATCAACGCTCCCATCGTTGAATGTCTGATGATTGGGACGATCTCCGGCCAGGGGATATCGTTCATAAGTTCAGGAAAGGTGATCCAGGAGAGTGCGAAATGACAGTCACACACTCAGGAATGGAACTTATCAAGAAGGTGGCCGCGGGCGGATGCGAATGCTGTCCTTCTCTGTTCTTTTTCGTTAATGAGTTGGGAAAGCACTCTCACCAACGCTTCGATGCTCAATTCGACCTCTTCATTGCGGTTTGACCACGTAAACCCCAATTGCGAAAGCCAGAAGGATACTTCCAAACCAAGACTCATTTTGTGGAAGAAAATGTAGCGGGGTTCTTTCTCCAGCCGTTTCATAAGGAGTTTCATGAATCCCCTTGACTGAGCATCGAGAAGAAGCTCTACAGCCCAATCGATATCCTTTTTTAGAGAACTGGATTGTATTTTCTTCAATTTGTCCATGAGAATTTCCTTTTTTAGTAATTCAATATTTAAGAAATATGCTTTCCTGTGCAAAATTTGCGAAAAAACATCGAACCATCGAACATTCTCATATGATTCCATCACTTCCTGTGCCAGATGGAAGGCCAAATTTGTATGAGTAACTTTTACAGGGGACTTATTGTGGCGGCATATTTATTTCTCGCCGAATCCAACGGGCAGCAGAAAGGCGAGGGGTCCACGGTTGAAGTTGTCGAAGCGGCAATTCAATTCGTGAATGAACTCGATTCAGAACTAGGAACGAGAGCGCGTATTGCTTTTGAGGATGACGAACGTTTGAATTGGCATTTCATACCGCGCAGGCGAAAGGGAGTCAGTCTCAAGGAAATGAACGACCGCCAAAGGCGTGCCGCCCACGCGTTGCTCAAAAGTACTCTCAGCGAAAGAGGATATTCCAAGGCGACGGCGGTGATCGTACTGGAAAGCGTTCTGCGCGAAATTGAGGGTCGGCATCGCGACCCCGATCTCTATTATCTTACGATCTTTGGAGCGCCATCAAGGATTCAGCCATGGGGTTGGCGAATCGAAGGACACCATTTGTCGGTCAACTATTCATCAGTGACGAATAAACTTGTCGCAACAACGCCGACGTTCTTTGGGGCCAACCCGGCTAACGTGAGGGGCGGCCCTCATAAAGGACTGAGAGTCCTCAAGTTCGAAGAAGATCTTGCGAAGGAACTTGTGTTGAGCCTGGACGATCGTCAGCGGGCAAAGGCGATTATTTCAGCACGTGCGCCTTCGGATATTATCACAGGGTCAGACCGGGAAGCAGATATAGGAAAGCCGAGTGGCATCGCCGCCTCAGACATGAGTCACGACCAGCGGGCACTTCTCATGCGTTTGGTCGAGGAGTACATCAACAACTTCCGAACGGAGATCGCAGATGAATACCTTGCGGCCATCGGCAAAGACGGGATAGAAAAAATCCATTTTGCATGGGCGGGGGGAACAACGGAGGGAGAAGGCAATTATTACAGGATTCATGGACCGAGGTTTGTCCTTGAGTACGACAACACACAGGATGATGCCAACCATGTTCATACGGTCTGGAGGGATTTCAAAAACGATTTTGGCATTGACTATTTAAAAAGACACTACGAAATCAGTCCCCACCACAAGAAACACTAGCCATTCGATTTCCTCTCCGGTTTGACAACCAAAATGGGTCAAGCGTAGTCTATAGTATATACGCCAAACCTACCAGTAACTACAAGGAGACTCTCGTGCAAAGAGCCCAGGAAGTACTGTTGTTTCTAGGTATTTGTTCGATTCAAGCCTTCGGTCAAAATGGCGAAGTCTCTGTTTCTTTAAACTCTGCGAAGTCTCACCAGGCTTCCCGATTGGAGGGAACCGCGGTAACCATTGACGGCATGATCGACGAAGAAGCCTGGAAGAACACCTCAGCTGCGAACAATTTTGTCCAAATGAGGCCCAACGAGGGGGCACCGGCATCTCAGGCTACAGATGTGCGCGTTCTCTATGACAACGATGCACTCTATGTCGCCGCCCGCATATACGACCATCCGGACTCCATCGTCGGCGAGTTGTTTCGCCGCGACGGCGATGTATTGAGCGACTGGTTCTACGTGCAAATCGACAGTTACTTCGACCGTCGCACCGCATTTTCCTTTGCCGTGAACCCGGCCGGAGTGAAAAAAGACATCTTGATTTCGAATGACACGCAGGAAGACGTCAGTTGGGATGCCGTGTGGGAGTCCTCGGTCTCAAGGGACGAAATCGGATGGACGGCGGAGTTTCGGATTCCGTTTTCACAATTACGGTTTAGCGAGTCGACAGACGACCTTACATGGGGTGTTAATTTTCAACGGCGCATCGCACGCAACGGAGAGTTTTCCTTCTGGAGCCCCGTGCCCGGTGACGTCGGAAGTTACGTGGGACGGTTTGGAACGTTGACGGGAATCAGGGGCTTAAGCGCGCCGGCGAGGTTCGAAATTCAGCCATACGTTGTTTCGCGTGTGAAACGTTCCCCGGAGCGCGTTGCGGGTAGTCCGTATTATCGGGCCAATGATTTCTTCGGCAACACCGGTGCAGATTTCAAATACGGTGTCACTTCGGATTTTACGCTCAGCGGCACCGTCAACCCGGATTTTGGCCAGGTCGAGGTCGACCCGGCTGTGGTGAACCTGTCAGCATTTGAAATATTTTTTCCCGAACGTCGCCCGTTTTTTGTTGAAGGGTCGGAGATTTTTTCATTCGGGCGAACGCGAAACTACAACAGCTACGGAGGAGGTCAGTACTTTTATTCGAGGAGGATTGGCCGCCAGCCTCAGCGCGGAATCGGCGCAGCGTACGTCGATGTGCCAGACCAGACAACGATCCTCGGCGCGGCAAAACTCAGCGGGAAAACATCGTCGGGGTTGTCGGTCGGAGTACTCAATGCGGTGACGCAACGCGAATCTGCGCGCTACATCGACGGCTCAGGACTCGAGCAAACAGTCGAGGTGGAGCCTCTGACAAATTATCTTGTCACCAGAGTGAAGAAAGATTTCGACGGACAATCGTTTGTCGGCGGTCTGATCACATCTGTGAATCGCAACCTCAGCGATCCCGCGTTCAATTCTCTCCTCCATTCGTCGGCGACGACGGGCGGCATCGATTTTGAACATCGGTGGGGCGAACGAAACTGGCTCTTCGGAGGATTTGTCGCCGGGTCCCGCGTTGCCGGTGATAAGGCCGTCATTGAACGAACGCAGAGGTCGTCTGCACGATACTATCAACGCCCCGACGCCGATTATCTGGGAGTTGACGCGAACAGAACATCTCTCAGCGGCTTTGCAGGCGAGGCGACTCTCATGAAAGTCGGAGGGGGCAACTGGATTGGCTCGCTGACGTATCAGGAACGCTCTCCGGGTCTCGAGCTCAACGACATGGGTTTTGCAAGCCTCGCAGACCGCCGCGCATTCTCAACATATGCAGAGTATCAGGATCGCACTCCCGGGCAAGCTTTCCGTAACTACGGCATCTACGGCTACTCTAACCACGCGTGGACGTTTGGCGGCGACCGGATGTTTGAAATCTACAATGTGGGGGGGTATGCAAACAGCTTGAGCTTCTGGAACTTCAGCGGTTATGCGTATTGGGGGCCCGATGTCCTCAGCGACAAACTTACACGCGGCGGTCCGCTCATGACCGTGGTCGGTCAATACGGAACCGGTTTCAGCGTTCAATCGGACAGCCGCGATAAAGTCGTCGTTGGCATGAGCGTTTCGTACCGGGAGGACTATTCTGGAGAATACGACAAGTATGTGTCGTTTAACTTGAACCTCCGTCCGACGCCGGCAATCCAAATCCAGTTCACACCGCAACTCGGCTTTGAACGCGACACCGACCAATATATTATGAGTGTGGCAGATTCATTGGCGGCCGCGACATATGGGCGTCGATACGTGTTCGCCGACGTAACGCTCACTAATTTGTCGCTCAACACGCGAGTGAACTGGGCTTTCACGCCGGACCTCTCGCTGCAGTTTGTCATCCAGCCGTTCATTCAGGCGCGCGATTTCTATTTCTTCAAAGAATTTTTGCAACCGGGGACGTATGACTTCGCGGCGTACGGCCGGGATAAGGGTACGGTGACCTATGATGCAGCGACACGGGTGTATACGGTCGATCCCGACGGAGGCGGACCGGCGAACGCGTTCTTCTTTGGGAACAACTTCGGACAGGATGACTTCAATTTCCGTTCAGTGCGGGCTAACCTTGTCCTGCGATGGGAATACCTTCCGGGGTCGACAATCTTCGTCGTTTGGCAACATTTGCGAAGTCATGTGGGATATGTATCGGATTTCGAATTTGGCCGCGATTCGGGTGAACTTCTCCGCGAGCCATCGGACAATATCTTCCTCGTCAAACTGTCATACTGGCTGGGTCGCTGAAAGGGCTGAAATAAAAAAGGCGTCTCAGCGACGCCTTTTTTTGTGGACTGCGTGGGCTTCTTAATAGGGAAGAATTCTTTTACGCGTTTTGAACTCACCCGTTTCTTCGATGAGGACAAGATATCCGTCGATGGATTTTGGTATTTGCTTGACTAACCGGCGTGTACGCCTATCCACAAGCACTTTCACGCAAGGTTTTCCATCAAGCTCACCAATTCCTACACCGACAACTCCTTTGATGGCCCTTCGGAAATTCGATTGAGACCTGTCGGGTTTACCGGTTAGTTTTTTCCTTTGTGCACGAGCGACTGCTTCAGGCTCAACAGAAGGCCGTCGGCTTTGTTTCCTTCGTCCTTGGGTACGAGTTCTTTGAACTTGTCCAGTGCCTCGACCGCGGCTCCAAAATCCTCGTTAATAGCGTGGACAAGGCCAAGATTGAAATACACATTAGGAAACGCGGGTTCGATTTCGGCGGCTATTTGATAATGTGTTCGAGAGAGTCTGAAATCTCCAACCTCCAGATAGAGATTCCCCAGGTTGTAATGCGACTCAAAATGTCGCGGGTCATGCTTCAATGCTTTGGTAAAGCTGTCAAACGCTTTTGTTGTCCTGCCGGCTTGTGATTCCAGAATTCCGAGGTTACAGTACGCGTCGGCAACCGAATCCTCTTCCGCAATTGCCTTTCCGTACGCGTCTGCAGCCTTCGGGTCTCCGCGCTCATCTAAAAGAAGCGCTTCTTCGAAGGGACTCAGATTGCTTGGCAAATTCAGAATGCGGCGTGACCCCGGCGAAAAAAGATTGAGCTGATCCTTCTCAGGTTTTTTTCTTTTCTTGACGCGCTCGAATCCGAGCTTGGCAGAAACCTGTTGCGTAAAAGGAAGTATCTTTGCCATTCTATCGTAAGATATTCATAATGTGTCTCAGATCCCCGTCGTTGGGAGCCGTTGTAAGTGAGAGAATCTTGCAGAGAAGGCTGTAAACGTGTATGTTCTCGAACGGCTCCGCGACAAATCTTTGTTTAAAAACGGGCCCTCTGGCAAGAAACAACGCGTGCATTGAAGGCAGACGCGGATCGTAGCCGTGGTTTCCACCCGATAACCTCCGCTCGCCCCTCTGACTGCGTCTTCGTGCAATTGTCCAGCCGTCATCGGCTACTGCGAGAAGCTGACTGATCCGGGGATTGTCACGGTAATGCCATAGTTCTGGAATCTCATTTTTCCGGTACAACTTGAGATTTGGATGGGCATTCTTCAATGCGTCATAGACCTTTTCTTCCCTTCCGCTTGCCGGAATGAGCGCCGCAACCGGGGACCAATCCACAACGCGTGAGTCGGTGGAGTCGATGTAATCCTCGAGGTACACAACGCGGTCAGGACTCAGCTGAGACATCCCGTGGTCGGAAACAATGACGATGTTTACCTTGTCAAGCAGCTTTCGATTCTCGAGCCCGGCAATCAAGCGGCCGACAACGGAATCCGCTTGTTCAACGACAAACATCGTGTTGGGTGAATCAGGGCCGGAACGGTGTCCGGCGTCGTCGAGGAGAGCGAAATACAGGGTTATGCAAGACGGCCGGATCGAAGCCGGAAGGTCAAGCCAGGAGAGTACCGTGTCCACACGCTGAGCATTGGGAAAGTTATGGTCGTATTTTTTCCATCGCGAAGGCTGCCGCCCTTTGATAGAAACTTCTGAGCCGACCCAAAAGAAAGATGCGGCGATCTGTCCTTGCGACTCTGCCGTCACCCAGATTGGCTCTCCTCCGTACCAGCGCGTTTCCTTCGCAATGTCACGAAACGCGTTGTATGTTTCATTGAGTTCGGGGTCAAAAAAATTGTTGGACACAATACCGTGATGCTCAGGGTAAAGTCCGGTGACAATCGAGTAGTGATTAGGAAAAGTCTTGGACGGGAAACACGAGTACATTGCTTTTGCGCGAACTCCCTCGGTAACGAAACGATGAAAATTCGGAGAAGACGTTCTGTCAATGTAGTCCGGTCGAAAACCGTCGAAGGAGATGAGGATGACGGTTGGCTTGAGGTCCGACTGCTGCGCAATCGCACAGAAAGCCGCGACGGCGAGAACCAGCGAGAATCTGAGGAATCTGGACAAGGGGGCAAACAAGATTGAAAAGAGTATTCGTCCCTTAAACCGCTTTTGCCTTTCGCACCTTTGTGGGTTTCATCGCTTCTTTTTTCTTCGTGCCTTTCGCTTTTTCCATCGGCTTGCGGTGTGATTTTGCCTGGTCGATGCTTTGCTTCAGAGCGGACATGATATCGACAACCGGCTTCACTTCCTCCTCGACGGTCACGACTTCCTTGCCTTCGATCTTGGCTTCGATCATTTCTTTGAGAGCATCATGGTATTTGTCCTTCATGTCCAGCTTTTTCATCGTTGTCGCCATCGAATCGACAAGACTCCGTGCAAGTTTCAGCTGATTCTTATCAACAACCTGTCCGTCAAGTTGAGGCACTTCCTTCATATTGCGAACTTCGCTTGGATAACGCAGCTTGTAGAGAACGATCCCGCCTTCCATCGGAGCTATGAGGACAACATCTTCGCGATCGCGCAAAACGACTTTTCCTATGCCGAGTTTTCCGGAATCCTTCAACGTCTGACTCAACAAGCCAAACGCCTTTCCCGCGACAGCTCCATCCGGGCCGGCGAAGTAAGGAGATTCATACAGCATCGGACTGACTTCCTTTGCGTTTACAAAGCCCTCGATTTCGATGACTTTTGTGCTTTTCAGTTTCACTTTTTCGAGGTCATCTTTTTCAACGATGGCATACTGGTCCGGTTCGTACTGGTATCCCTTTACGATCTCTTCGTTGGGTACCGCCTTTCCGCACTTTTTGCATTTCTTCTCGTACCCGATCGGGCCGTTGTCTTCTTTATGGAGCTGGTTGAAGCTGATCTTCTGCTCCGTGTCGACGGCGTTGTACACGCGCACAGGGATGGTGACGAGTGAAAAACGAATATAGCCTTTCCAAATTGCTCTCATGATTCCTCCGATGGTTTTGCTTAATATCGTTACTTTTCTTGTTTATTTCTACTCATGCACGTATCTGTCAATGGGTCTCGTCAGGCATGTCGGCCCGCCGCCACCTTTGAGGCTTATTTCACGGCCTGCGTATTCAAACACTTCACACCCTGCCTTCTCAAGCGCTGCTTTTGTTGCCGGATTTTCATTGATCATTACGCATCTGCGCGGCGCGATTGCCAGAACATTGCATCCCATGGATTCGAACTCGCGTTCAGGCACTTCGATAAGCCGAAAATCCCTCCGAAGCAACTCGTTGCGAAAATCCAAGGGCATCAATGGCGGGTAGACAACGGCAAGGTCGGTGTCGACCGGGCTGAACACCGACATGAGGTGAAACACATCCTGCAGGCCTTTGTAATGCGGCAGGGAAACGAGAAGAACATCAATATTAAACGGAGTCAGCATTCGTTTCAATTGTCTTATCCCCTCTGCATTTGTTCTTGATGATAAACCGACCGCCAGCGTGTTCTCATTAATCCAGGCACAATCTCCCCCCTCGAGGGTTCCCGGAGCCTGAATGCGTCCCAACACTTCAAATTGATGTTCTTCAAGGAACCGTTGCAAAGCTTCCGGCTCATGAATTCTGGAGGCCTTTCCCATATTGCAAAGGATCATTCCATGGTCGGTGGTGATGACAGCATCGCGGCAATAAATGGAATCGATGGTCACACTCTCGTCACGCGGGAGATAAAGTAATGTTGCTTCGTTTGTCTTCAGGATCGTTTCGAAGCTGTCGAATTCCTTTGCTGATTGAGCCAAATCAGGTTTTTCCAGAAAATGAAGGTCGCGCCACTGAGCCTCAAGAAGTCGTTCACTGACAAATGCGTTCGTCGCTCTTTTGATAACGACCGTTTTGATTTTGCCAAATTCGGAATGGCAGGTCGTTTTCACAAAGAATTTTTTTCTTTTTTGAATTTCATGACGACATAAAAAGGGATACCTGCAATGAGCATGATGAAACCCCAATAGACAATTTCCCGGCCCGACCCGACGATTGCCCAGAGGGAAAAAAGAAAACCAAGAAAAGCAACGAAGAGCCTTGGCCACACGCTTCTGTTCGGCGCTTTGTCCTTTGTAATGATGATGGCATAAGAGGCCATCGAAAGAACATAAGGTACGAGCACGGTGAGTGTCGACAGCAAGATCATGTACTTGTATGTGTCGGCAAGAGTATTGGTGAAGTTCATGCCCATAAGGAGGGAGACCAGTACGCTGGAAATGACGATCCCGATGCCGGGAACGCCTTTTTTGTTTTCTTTGCTGAACACAGCCGGGAACAGCCTGTCGCGGGCGGCCGCAAAAGGGACCTGCCCCTGTACAAGAATCCAACCGTTGAGCGCTCCAAAAGTTGCAATGACAGCTGCTGCGGCAACCAGGTATCTTGCCGGTTCTCCCCAGATCGACGCGGCGGCATCAGCGAAGGGTGCTTGCGAAGTACGCAGCAGATCCGGCGGAATCAGTCCCATGACCGCAATCGTGCTCAGGATATAAACCGCCGTTGTAAGATAAGTACCAAGAAGAGTTGCTCTCGCGACAGTTTTTTGCGCGTTCGCGATGTTTTCCGACGGAATCGTCGCGCACTCAAGTCCGAGATACGCAAACAGCGTCAGCGTTGTTGTGCTGGTGACGGCACCGAGGGAGGATTCGGTGCTCAGGTTAAACGGTGTAAAATGCTCAAAGCGAATATAGAAAAGGCCCGCAACGGCGATGAGCAGAAGTGGAACAAGTTTGAGTATCGTTGTGAGAACTTGAACAGCGCCCGCTTCGCGGATTCCCAGCGTGTTGACCCACGTGAGAAGCCAAATTGCAGCGAGGCCGGTCCCAATTGCAAACGACGGGTCGGTGGCAAGAGCAGGAACGAATGCGCTCAAGTAGCTGACAAACGCAACGGTGATCGCGGCATTCGCGCACCACACAGAAATCCAGTATCCCCACGCAACGAGAAAAGCCGCAAAGTCGCCCATCCCGATGTAGGTGTATGCGTACGGCCCGCCGGTGGTTTTTGGATGGAGCTTTGCAAGCCAGCCATAGACAATTGCAAGCGACATCGCTCCGAGACCGGAAACAACCCATCCCACCAAACTGATGCCTCCGTATGCTGCCAACGCAGCGGGAAGCATGAAGAGCCCGGAGCCAATCATGTTCCCCACGACGAGTGAGGTGGCTGTGATGAGGCCTACTTTTTTTCGTTGTTCAGTTTCCATTATCTTCTTTTTTCAAATCGCTCTACCAATGGCTGGCGTGTTGGAGAAGCTAAGGGCTACGGTAATTCAGACCTCACCCTCATGTGGATTCAGGAAGAGGCTGTCCAAAATGTAGGGCGGGAAGTATTCCCGCCACCGCTGGGGTTGTGAAAATGATTTGAATTCAACAACTTTTGAAATTGCACAACTGGTCAAAAGTTACTGCGACTCCCTTCTCCTCACCAAGTTTTTTCAGAGCTTTAGGAGAGGGTTCATTTACTTGCTTTTTACTCGAGGGGTGAGTTCTACTAGGAATTACCATCGCCCTCACACCGAGTTCTGTGTCCGTTATTCACTCGTTGGACAAATCCGGCCGCAACCTCAAAAACACAGGCTCGCGAAGCATCTTGTCTTTGGTCAGGGAGGCGTATTGGACTTCACAAAACAGCTTTGGTTCGATCCAGATGGTCGCAACATCGTCGAGGGTTTTTTGCTTGATGGGTTTTTTGATTTTCCGAAACTTTTTGAGCTCCAGGTAAATCGATTTCAACATCCGGTCATCGAAGCCGGTACCGACCTTGCCGACGTACACAAGGTCGCCGTCCTTCTTCTGAGCAAGGTGGAGCGCACCAAAAGCAGAGTCGCGGCTTCCTTTCCCTTTCGTGTAGCCGATGATCACGCAATCCGCCGTTTGCCTGGTTTTGACTTTCAGCCAGTAAGAGCTGCGCTTGCCGACGACGTACTGACTGTTCCTCTCTTTTGCCATGATCCCTTCAAGCCCCATTTGCTTTGCAGCCTCAAAAAGATCCTCGCCTTCTTCAACGACCTCGCTGACTCGATACGGCGTATCCGGGCGAACGACATCCTTAAGCCAGACACGCCGCCGTGTGAGCGGTTCGTTCACAATAGCGCGGCCGTCGAGATAGAGGCAGTCGAAAACATAACAGACTGCGGGGAATTTTGCTCTCGCGCGGGCAATCGCTCCTTCAGTCGTTTGGTGCATGCGGTTGATGACATCTTTAAACACGGGTTTTCCCGACTTATCCAGGCAAACTATTTCGCAATCGATAAGCGCATTGGTCGCACGGAATGCTTTGTCGGGGATGAGCAATTCGGGAAAACTCTTGGTGATGTCTTTGTTATTGCGGCTGCGGATTTTCACGACTCCTTCATCCAGCGAGATCATTGCGCGAATTCCGTCCCACTTCACTTCATAAAGATAATCGCCTGAAGTAGGCACCTTTTCGCGGCTTTCTGAAAGCATATACTCAACATTGTCTCTCAGAAAATCGATTTGCGGGTTGTCGAGTCGTTCCAGCAGCCAGTTCTTGCCGTCCGTCGGGAATGTGCGATACTCCGCGTTGATCTCTTTGCTCTGAAGTCGAAAATAGAATCCGTCTTTCTTTTCTTTTGTAATGACATATTTGCCCAGCGCAAACACCCACACGTCACCTCCGCCGTATTCGCCTTTCGGAATCTTTCCTTCGAAGGTGAGATAATCCATAGGATGGTCTTCCACGTTGACGGCAAGCCGTTTAATGCCCGGACGCGGCGGGAGTCCTTTGGGGACAGCCCACGATTTCAGTGTGCCTCCTTTTTCCAGCCGCAAATCGTAATGAAGTCGCGATGCGTGGTGACGATGCACAACAAAAGAGTTGCCCTTTCCCGCGGGAACTTTTGGGCCGGGTTCGGGCGTCTTGTTAAAGCTCCTTTTCTTGTCATATGTTTTGAGAGACTCGACAGCTTTCTCTTTTTCAAGAGGTTTTGGCCGTTTGGATTTGCGGTCGGTGTGCAAACTGGTTGCATAAGCGCCGATAGCTTCCCACGGGTCCCCATTTGCAATGACTCGTTCGGGAACGGTTTCCAGATTCAACTCGGCTGGCGATTTCAAATGTTCGAGTTCTTCCCAATTCAATGGAGTCGAAACCGGAGCTCCTCTGCTTCCGCGTACACTATACGGAGAAATGATTGTTTGAAACGTGCGGTTGCGGTAGATGTCGATCAGCATCTTGTCCTTGCGGTACTCTTTTTTGATGTGCAGCGTCGTTGTCGATTTGTGGCTGTCGACGAACGGCTGGGCGATGGCTTTTGCTGCTTCAAAGACCTCGTCGAAACTCCACTTAGGTTCGAGCGGCGAGACGATATGCAGCCCCTTCTTACCCGTCGTTTTCACAAATGGATGATAGCCGAACGATTCGAGGTGTTCCTTGAATTCGAACGCGATGCCGACGATTTTGGAAAACGGAAAACTCTCCGGCGGGTCGAGATCGACAACAAAATAATCCGGCTTGTCGAAATTCGGCGATCGCGAATGCATCTGGTGCAGTTCAATGCATGCAAGGTTTGCCAGAAAGACTAGCGAGGCCTCCTCGGTGGCAATCATGTAGTCGATGGTTTTGCCTTTTTCCTTGTCGCCCAACTCGGCATGGTCCATCCAGGCAGGAGCCCAGTCGGGACGGTTTTTTTGGAAAAACGAATCCCCGCCGACACCATCCGGATAGCGGACTACGGAAAGGGGACGGCCTTTGATATGTGCGAGGATGGTAGGAGCCAGTTTGAGGTAAAACTGGATTAACTCAGCCTTCAGGATCTCGTCATCCGCAAAGAGGATTTTTTTGAGATTCGAGAGTTCGACAGTTCGTTTGCCAACCTTGACGTATTGGGATGTGCGCGCCATTGGATTGCAAATATAATGAGAATGGCGCCGATTTGCTTTGTTGGAATTGTTTGTTATTGTGGGGTTACGCTTTGTAGGGACACGGCATGCCGTGTCCCTACGGACAGAGAACAACCATGTCATCACCCAAAATAACAAACACGACCTTCCTCGCCTCCAAATCCTCCGGAAACGTCAGCGCAATGCTGATGCGGCTAAACGAGTTTAACGAAAACCATCCCTCGTCTCCGCTCGGGATGAATCGTCTTTTTCTTTCGCTTTGGTTGAGCAAAGGCAAGTAAGATCGCGGATGTGGGGCGGGGTCGAAATCGACGGGTTTGTGCGTGGAGCATATTCCGCGGGACTTTAATCGAGGTGCACAAATAGTATGTCATTCTGAGTCGAGCGCTTATGCGAGACGAAGAATCTGATTAATACCTGGAATCAGATTCTTCGCTCCGCCCCTTCGGGGCTTCTCTCAGAATGACAATCTAGTTGCACCGAGATTTCGGGGTGAAGACAAAGCACACACCCCTTTATCCCCTCTCTCCTGTACACATTCCATCACACAGAGGGGAATTCCTACGCTCGTTTTTCCTTAGCTCTAAAAAGTCCCCTCTCGTGTGTGGGAATGAGCGTTGAGAGAGGGGTGTAGGGGTGTGTCAATTACTCATCTTCGACTTCGTTGGATTTCTTCTTACTTTCCGACATGCTTTCAACTGAAATCACCAACACGTCTTTTATTGCCTCCAAATCTGTTGGCACCGTCAGCGCAATCCTCATGCTCCCCGACAACGCCAAGGCCCTTCTCGTCCTCGCGCACGGCGCGGGAGCCGGTATGCGGCAGAAATTCCTCGAGGCCATATCACATAAACTGGCAGAACATGGAATCGGCACATTCCGTTACCAGTTTCCTTACATGGAGCAGGGAGGCAAACGTCCCGATCCAAAACCGGTTATTTATGCGACAGTTCGCTCAGCTGTTGAAACAGCGGCAAAGCTGGCACCGGGACTTCCGTTGTTTGCAGGAGGGAAATCTTTTGGCGGAAGGATGACCTCAAGCGCCGCAGCTGAGGAGCCGCTGCCTCATGTGCGTGGAATCGTTTTCCTCGGATTCCCTCTGCACCCGCCTGGCAAGCCTTCGATTGAGCGGGCAGAACATCTCTCAAGAGTTACGGTGCCGATGTTGTTTCTGCAGGGCACGAGAGACGATTTTGCGGAGATGTCGCTGTTGAAGCCTGTAGTGGACAAACTGGGAAAATTCGCAACGCTACATGTTATCGACGGCGCGGACCATTCGTTTCATGTGCTGAAAAGCTCGGGAAAAACGGATGGGGATGTCCTGAGTGATCTAGCTCGAATGACACACCAGTGGATGTCAAGTAAATGAACCCCGACAAGGCTTCTCCACACCTTCTTTCATAACAACGTGCCAATGGATCCCGATGCAACAATACTGAACGTAGGCTTCGGCAATCTCCCAATCTCTCTCCTAGTACCGCCTCGAAATACCTGTCGAGCTCATCGTCTCTAACTGTCACTTCGGAGTTCTCAAGAAAAAAACATGCAAGGCTTGACATACCTAACACTTCTATGTATATTGCCTCATGCAGAATCGCACGAATTCACTAACCCAGCGCGACGCATGGAAACCATGGACTTCAACAAGGACCTGATAGCCGCTTCCTCAACCCCTATCGTTTTGGCAATCCTGGCCAAAAAGGACAGCTACGGCTACGCCATTATCAAGCGAGTTCAAGAACTGTCCGGAGGTCGTATGGAGTGGACGGACGGGATGCTCTATCCCGTTCTCCATCGGCTCGAGCGACTCGGCTACGTCGAGGCGCGATGGGAGGTCGCGGGGAGCGGCCGCCGTCGCAAGTACTACCGCATCACGTCCAGGGGCAAGGCGCATCTCACCGATGAACGGCGGCAGTGGCAGGCCGTTGACGCGACGCTGCGCGGCATCTGGAAAGCGCTCTCCATTTTCATTCCGGTTGGCACCGCGGCGTTTGCAACACCACTTCCACAAGGAGCCTGAGCTATGACGACACCAGCGAATACAGTAACGCTCGAGGAGCAGATCGACCAGTGGCGGAGCTATCTCCTTCGCCGGCAGGCGATCCATTCTGTTGATGTGGCGGAGCTGGAAGACCATCTGCGCGAACAGATCGCGGGACTCATGAACGCGGGACTCGTCCCTGATGAGGCGTTTCTTGTGGCGGTGAAACGCATGGGGGCGCTCGATGCCCTCTCACGCGAGTTCGCGCGCGAGCACTCAGACCGCCTCTGGAAACAGCTCGTCGTTCTTCCGTCGGATTCGAGGGAGCAGGGAGCAGGAGTGCGGTCGGATGCATTCGTCGCCTTTTTTCTTGCGGTCGCTGCGGCCATGCTTATCAAGCTGCCCGAACTTTTCGGGATGGACCTTAAGGAGAATGAGAGCTTCTATGCACGCAACCTGAGTCTCTTCGTACTGCCGCTCCTGACCGGTTATTTCATCTGGAAGCGCCGGCTCGGCGCCAAGACGGTTCCGTGGTTGGCGGCGCCGATCGTCGCCGCGGGTGTGTTCGCCAACGTTTATCCCTTCGCGTCGCCCGGCTCCACTGAGTCACTGACAGCACTGCACTTGCCGATCGCCCTCTGGGTCGCAGTCGGTGTTGCATACGCAGGAAGCCGATGGAATGAGGTCGCCGGCCGCATGGACTTCATTCGATTCTCCGGCGAGCTGTTCATCTACTACGTCCTGATCGCGCTCGGGGGCGGTGTGCTCACCGCGTTCCTCATGATGATGTTCAAAACCATCGGCATCGACGCCGAGTGGTTCATCCAATCGTGGCTGATCCCGTGCGGGGCTGCCGGGGCCGTCCTCGTCGCTTCCTGGCTGGTGGAGGCAAAGCAGAGCGTGATCGAAAACATGGCTCCCGTGTTGACGCGACTCTTCACCCCCTTCTTCGCCGCGCTGCTGGTCACATTCTTAGCGACTTTGATCTGGACCGGGCGCGGCCTGGACATCGAACGCGAGGTCCTCATCGCCTTTGACCTTCTCCTGGTTGTCGTCCTGGGCCTGCTGCTCTATTCCGTTTCCGCGCGGGATGCCCGAATGCCTGCCGGCCCCTTCGATGTCATGCAGGTGGTGCTGGTGGTCAGTGCGTTGTTGGTCGACGCGGTAGCGCTGTGGGCGATTTCCGCGCGCATTACTGAGTTCGGCTTCACCCCTAACCGAGTGGCCGCTCTGGGGGTTAACGTGATCCTCCTCGTCAATCTCGCATGGTCGGCCGTTCTGTACATCCGCTTTTTGAGGGAACGTGGATCGTTCACGGACCTTGAGCGATGGCAGACGAACTACTTGCCCGTCTACGCCGTGTGGGCTGCCATCGTCGTTATCGTCTTTCCGCCTGTGTTCGGATACATCTGACAGGCTCGACGCGGAGTCGTCCTGGTGAGATTGCTTCGCTGTACAACGCTCGCAATGACAAGCTCAAAAAAAAGCCCGTCCAAACATCTGGACCGGCTTTTGTCTATGCGGCCTTGAAACGTTCGCATAACTCTTTTCCGTTGTTTCTCCCCACATACTTTCGTAGGTTTTTCTTGTCTTAGACTTGGTTTTTCTCATTCTTCCGACCTCAACTCCATGAAAAAATTCGTCACCCTCTGTGCAGCCATCGGACTCCTTCTGCTCGGTTGCGCCGGTTCGGTTCCCAAGTCTTCCCAAACCCGACAAACGTCGTCTGCCTGGGTGGAATCGACGCTGAAGCGCCTGACACTTGAAGAAAAAGTCTCTCAGCTGATCTGCTTCTGGACTCTGGGACGCTATTATCCAGCAAACTCCGACCATTGGCAGGAATTGGAGCGCCTCGCAGTCAAACGCAAAATCGGCAATTTTGTGTTCTCCATCGGCGATGTTTACGAATACGCAGTGCAGATCAATAAACTCCAAAAGCTGGCAGACGTTCCTCTTCTGATCGCGGGAGACTTCGAATACGGCGTGGCCATGAGAGTGCGACACTCCACAATGTTCCCTCGCGCAATGGCGATCGGAGCTACGCACAATCCAAAATACGCATACGAACTGGGAAGAATAACGGCGCTTGAAGGCCGGGCACTTGGCATACATCAAAACTATGCTCCAGTTTTAGACGTCAACAACAACGCAAGAAACCCTGTCATTAATACCCGCGCGTTTGGTGACGACGTGAAACTCGTGACAGACATGGGCATCGCCTTCGTCAAAGGCACGCAAGACGGCGGCATGATAGCAACGATCAAGCATTTTCCCGGCCATGGCGATACGGATATTGACACGCACGTTGGCCTCTCTGTCCTGAACCTAACCAAAGAACGATTACAGTCGGTCGAGCTTCCTCCGTTCAAAGAAGCAATTCAAGCTGGAGCACTTTCTGTCATGGTCGGCCATCCGTCGGTTCCGGCGTATGACACCGTTGTCGGAATTCCTGCAACAGTCTCGCATAACGTCTCGACAACGCTTCTTCAAGGTGAATTGCAATTTGCGGACCTTATCGTCACCGACGCACTTCAAATGAGAGGAGTTTCAGAGAAATATCTTCCGGGCGAAGCCGCCGTTCTTTCTGTAAAAGCGGGCGCAGATATCGTCCTGATGCCGGTCGATGTGGATATCGCCATTGACGCGATCGTTGCGGCAGTCAAGAGAGGCGAGATTTCTGTGGAACGCATAGACCATTCTGTCCGAAAGCTCCTGACTGTCAAAGAGCGAATGAGCCTCAACGTTAACCGTTTTGTCGACGTCGACAAAGTTGCGGAGGCTGTTGGCGCTCCTGAACATCAACGACTTGCACTCGAAATCGCCCGTAATGCTGTCACGGTGTTGGGTAATCAGAAGAACATCCTCCCGTTATCTAAGGTCGATTCGTCAAAAATCCTCGACGTCGTTATCTCCGACTCGGAAGATCTTTCTGACGGCCGGTCGTTCCATTTCATGATGCAGCAGAGACGCGGGAGAATGGGATGGTCCAGAATAGGCCCCAACAGCAACCAGCTCGACCATGATTCGACAATGGCAAAAGCAAGGCGCGCAGACATGTTGCTGGTTCAGCTTCACCTCTACACGCGCTCGGGAGAGTTGACGGGTTTTGTCGACAGCAATCAGGTTGCGCTGGTAAAGAATCTTTCAACGCTTGGCAAGCCGATGGTCGGCATTGCGTGGGGGAATCCCTACGTGGCGATGGACCTCCCGCCGTTCGACGCATACATCTGCACCTACTCCGATGCTGAATGCATGCAGCAAGCGGCAGCCGAAGTGATTTTTGCTGAAGAACCGGCAAAAGGAAAACTGCCGATTACGATTCCGGAACTTTACAAATTTGGTGAAGGCATAGAATATCCAAAGCTCACGTTACGGGATGGTCTTCCGGAAGAGGCGGGGTTTAATTCGCAGAAACTAAAACTGGTTGATGACGTGATAAATTCCGCCGCAAAGGATTCTGCCTTTCCCGGAGCCGTCTTGCTCGTTGCGAAAGATGGTATCGTCGTGTACAACAAAGGGTACGGGTTTTTCGACTACGCCGTTTACTCGAAATCCGTCCATGAAAATACGATCTACGACCTCGCTTCGGTGACAAAAGTCATCTCGACAACGAGTGCAATCATGCGACTGGTTGATGACGGCAAATTGAGTTTAAACGACCCGATTGTAAATCACCTTCCACAATTCGGACAACGGGGAAAAGAAAAACTCACTGTGTACAATCTCATGGTTCATAACAGCGGGCTTCCGGCCTGGCGGAGATTTTACGATTTCTGCACAACTCCTCAATGCGTCCTCGATTCCGTCTTCGCTTCTCCGCTTGTTTACAAAACGGGAGATTCCACGATTTACAGCGACCTTGGTTTGATCACGATTGGAAAGCTCATAGAGAAAATCACTGGAGTCGGGCTGGACAAATATGTCGACTCGGTGTTCTTCAAGCCACTCGGCATGCGAAACACCATGTACAACCCTGCGTCGGATCTCTGGGATCGCATCGTTCCGACGGAAGTTGACACGTTCTGGCAACGTACCGGTATTGCCGTGCGCGGCCGTGTGCACGACGAAAATGCAGCAGTACTTGGAGGAGTGTCGGGTCATGCGGGGTTATTTTCGACAACCTCCGATCTTTCCATCATGCTTCAAATGCTTCTCAATGGCGGTACGTACGGAGGAAGGCGTTTTATCAAAGAAGAAACCGTGAAACAATTCACAACACGCCAGTCAGACAAAAGCAGCCGAGCTATCGGATGGGACACGAAGAGTTCAGACCGCTCGTTTTCCGGAACGCTGACCTCAACGAAAACATTCTTACACACAGGTTTTACGGGGACGTCCGTTGTCGTGGATCCGGAAAAAAAGGTCATCATCGTTTTTCTGACGAATCGCGTACATCCGTCCCGGGCAAGCACCAAGATTTTCGACGTGAGGCCGAGAGTGCATGATGCGGTGTTGAATGCGCTCGTACGTGAGAATACGAGAGCCGCTTCTCCACATTGATTGTCCGCGAGGGATTGACTAAATTTGTATCGTATGCCAAAAGACAAACAATCATCAGCCATTGAACGCGCGCGCGAGTACGGCATTGATATTTCTCTGCTTGAATCATCGTTGAGGATGACCGTTGAACAGCGTCTCCGTCGACTCCAGGATTGGGTCAAGTTTGCAGAAGAAGTGAAAAAAGCCAGAAATCAACTATATCCCGACTTATCCGAGAATGACTCAATTCGAAGAGTTGCTGAAGGCTCTCCTCAATGAGGGAGTGGAGTTTGTTGTTATAGGGGGGCTTGCGGCCAACATTCACGGTGTCACCGTTCCAACGTATGATATTCATATTTGCTATAATCGTTCCCCGGAAAATCTTCAACGCCTTGCACGCGCCCTGCACCCCCTGAATCCAACTCTTCGTGGAGCGCCAAAGGACCTTCCGTTTCGCGCTGACGAAGCTACTTTAAAAGCCGGGCTCAATTTTACGTTTGAAACCCGGCTGGGCGACATCGACATTCTTGGAGAAGTGGGTGGCGTGGGATTCTACAAAGAGGCCGAAGAAGCCTCATCCGAGGTGAGCATGTTCGGACTGAAGGTCCGTGTTATGAGCATTAATGCGCTGATCAAGTCAAAGAAATTTGCCGGAAGGAAAAAGGACGAGGAAATGATTTTGCAGTTGGAAGCAATGAAAGAAATGCAAGAAAAAAAGAAATAAACTTCATCGAGCATCCGTTTTCTTATCGTATTAACTATCAAGCCTATGAAGCCCTTTAAAAACGAACCCCTCACTGATTTCTCCAAGCCCGCCAATCGCAAAGCCATGGAAGTTGCGTTGGCTAAAGTGAAATCTCTGTTTTCGAAAGAATATCCCATCGTCATCGGCGGCGAGGAAATTCGCACCGCTGACAAGTTGAAATCCTACAACCCGTCAAAACCGAGCGAGGTTGTCGGCACATTTCAGAAAGCGGATGCCTCCTTGGCAACAAAGGCGGTCGAAACCGCAGCTGATGCCTTTCAGCGCTGGCAGCATGTCGACCCGAAGAAGCGAGCCGACTATTTGTTCAAGGCCGCAAAAATCATGCGAAAGCGCAAGCATGAATTCAGCGCCGTGATGGTCTATGAAGTCGGCAAAACCTGGCCGGAAGCAGATGCTGACACCGCCGAAGCGATCGATTTTATGGAATTCTACGGACGCGAAATGTTGAGGTACGCCGGTAAGCAACCTGTCACAAAAATTCCGACAGAAAGAAACGAGCTGGTCTATATCCCGTTGGGCGTTGGCGTTGTTGTGCCGCCGTGGAATTTCCCGCTCGCGATTCTGACGGGCATGGCTACCGCGGCAATCGTTACCGGCAATACGGTGGTGCTCAAGCCGTCCAGCGATTCGCCGTTGACAGGGTGGGTTCTCTTCGACCTCATGCGCGAGGTCGGACTTCCGGCAGGAGTTTTGAATTTCGTCACAGGTCCCGGCGGTGCAGTTGGTGACACAATGGTCTCACATCCGAAAACAAGGTTTGTTGCTTTCACTGGATCCAAGGAAGTTGGAATACACATCAACGAGCTTGCGGCAAAAGTTCAACCCGGTCAGCGATGGCTCAAGAGAGTGATTGCTGAAATGGGGGGCAAAGATTCCATCATGATCGACGACGAGACGAATCTTGAAGCGGCAGCACAAGCGACGGTCGCGTCGGCATTTGGGTTTCAGGGTCAAAAATGTTCAGCTGCCTCGCGTGCAATTGTGGTAGAAAAAGTGTACGACAAGTTTGTTGACCTCGTGAAGGAAAAAGTTGGAAAAATTAAAGTTGGTGATTCGTCGGACCCGAACAATTACATGGGGCCGGTGGTCAACAAAGGCTCTGAAGAAAAAACGCTGAAATACATTGAAGCGGGTTTGAAAGAAGGCGGGCGGCTCATTACCGGAGGAAAAAAGGAAAACTCCGGCGACGGCTATTTTGTTCGTCCAACCGTGATCGCCGATGTTGCTCCGAACGCAACGATTGCCCAGGAGGAAATCTTTGGCCCTGTTCTGGCTATCATCAAAGCGAAAAATTTTGACGATGCACTCGAAGTCGCGAACAACACGGAATTCGGGCTGACGGGCGGCGTCTGGACCAAGAATAGGAAGAAAATCGAAAAGGCCAAAAAGTTTTTCCACGTGGGTAATTTTTATATCAACAGAAAGATCACGGGGGCTCTTGTCGGAGTCCATCCCTTCGGAGGCTTTAATATGTCTGGCACAGATTCAAAAGCCGGCGGGAGGGATTATCTTCTTCTCTTCATGCAGGCAAAATCCATTGCAGAGAAAGTAAAATGAACAGTAGCCACGACTTTAAAGTCGTGGCTACTTGTCAAATATCAAACCTAACCACGACCTTCAGGTCGTGGTTAATGGATAACATGTGAAATCAATGGACTATATCAACTGCAAAAACTGTGAGGGTGAGATAACCGAAGACAGCGATTTTTGTCCTCATTGCGGAGTACTTCTTCGCGGCGTCGGAACATTACGTTGTGATACACATCCCCAGAGAATTTCCTCCGGCGTGTGCGTCATTTGTCGGAAGGTTGTCTGCATCGAATGTTCGAAGGTCGTGAAGGGAAGAACCCTCTGTCATGACCACGAGAAGGTTGAAATTCGACAGGATTGGGCACTGGCATTCCAGTCGACAGAGATCGGCGATTCAGAGCTTGTGAAAGCCGTTCTTGAATCCGAAGGTTTTCAAATTCAAGTGCAGAATTTCAATTCCGTAGGATTTGTGTGGGATGGCGGAGGAGACTCGCCGATTTCCCGCAGCAATATCAGCAAGCCGGCAAAAGTTTTTGTGCCGATTCCAGAGTATATCGAGGCGGTTGGCGTGATTGAAGACTGGAATTCATCCCAGACAGCTGAAGAAGCCGAACAATAGGAACAGAGGTTCAAATGAAAATCCATGAATATCAGGGCAAAGAAATTCTGAAAAAATACGGTGTACCGGTTCCACTGGGGAAAGTCGCGTTCAATGTTGATGAAGCCGTGAGAGCGGCAGAAGCGGTTGGAGGAAGTGTGTGGGTCGTAAAAGCGCAGATTCATGCAGGGGGCAGGGGAAAAGGCGGCGGCGTGAAACTTGCCCGCAATATCGACGAAGTGCGTCAGAGGTCATCGGAGATTCTGGGCATGCGGCTTGTCACCCATCAGACAGGCCACGAAGGCAGAATTGTAAAAAGACTGCTGATTGAAGAAGGAATGAATATCGCACGCGAATTATACGTCGGCATAACTCTTGACCGCGCGCGCTCACAAAATGTCGTCATGGCGTCGACGGAGGGCGGAGTCGAAATCGAAAAAGTTGCCGCAGAATCTCCGGAAAAAATACTGAAGGAATATGTCGCTCCAGGCGTCGGCATGCAGAAGTTCCAGGCACGCAAGCTATGTTTTGGACTCGGTTTAACTGGTGATGCATTCAAAAACGGCGTGAAATTCCTGCTTGCTCTTTATAAAGCCTACGAATCGAGTGATGCCTCACTGGCGGAGATTAATCCGTTGGTGATCACGCAGGAAGGCAAGGTTCTTGCCCTCGACGCGAAGATCAACTTTGACGATAACGCGCTCTACCGCCATCCTGAGTTTGCCGAACTTCGTGATCTTGATGAGGAAGACCCGCTTGAGGTCGAAGCATCATCTTCAAACCTGAATTATATCAAACTGGACGGCAACGTCGGATGCATGGTGAACGGCGCGGGGTTGGCAATGGCGACGATGGACATCATCAAGCTGGCGGGAGGGATGCCAGCGAATTTTCTTGACGTCGGCGGCGGAGCAAGTGCGAAAACTGTAGAGGCCGGGTTTCGCATTATCCTGAAAGACCCGCACGTCAAAACAATCCTTATAAACATTTTCGGTGGGATCGTCCGCTGCGACCGTGTTGCCACTGGTGTTGTTGAGGCGGCAAAGAACATCGACGTTAAAGTCCCGATCGTGATTCGACTTGCTGGAACGAACGCCGACCTCGCCGCAGACATTCTCAAGAATTCCGGCCTCAGCTTTCTCGTGGCTGCAAACTTGAAGGACGCTGCGGACAAGGTGACGAAAGCAATCGCCGCCTGACGATTTAGTTTCCACATTTTACTTTTCATTTTTCACTTTTTTTCTTTCCTAATTTATTCTTCATTCGCTCATGCCGTCGAACGAACACTACGAGCCCGTCATCGGACTTGAAGTCCACTGCCAGCTCCTGACAAAATCCAAAGCATTCTGTTCGTGTTCCACTCAATTCGGCAACGAGCCCAACTCGAACGTCTGTCCGATTTGTCTCGGCATGCCGGGCGTTCTTCCTGTTTTGAATAAACAAGTTGTCGAGTTCACCATCAAAATGGGACTTGCAACGCACTGTACGATAGCGCCGAAATCAATTTTCGCACGAAAAAACTATTTCTATCCCGACCTCCCCAAAGGTTTTCAGATCTCGCAATACGAGGAACCCTTATGCACAGACGGCTTCGTGGACATCGAATTCGAAGATGGCAAAAAAAAGAAAATCGGGATCACGCGCATTCATATGGAAGAGGACGCCGGGAAATCCATTCACGACATCGATATTGACACTGTTGTCGATGTCAACCGCTGCGGCGTGCCGTTGATTGAAATCGTCAGCGAGCCGGACCTTCGGTCTCCGCACGAGGCCTATCTTTATCTGTACAAAATTCGGCAAATCGTAACCTACCTGGGCATCTGTGACGGAAACATGGAAGAGGGCAGCCTGCGTTGCGACGCAAACGTTTCTGTGAGAAAGAAAGGAGAAACGAAATTCGGCACAAAAACGGAAGTAAAGAACATGAATTCATTTCGTTTTGTCGAGAGAGCGCTGGAGTATGAGATCGGGCGACAAATTGCCCTCCTCGAAGACGGTCAGAAAGTACTCCAGGAGACATTGCTCTGGGATTCGAATCAAGGCATCGCTGTGCCGATGCGTTCCAAAGAAGAAGCTCACGATTACCGGTACTTTCCTGAACCCGACCTTGTTCCTGTCGCGGTGAATCAGAATTGGGTCAACAAAGTGAAAGCGACGTTGCCCGAGTTTCCCTCGGAACGAAGGGACAGGTATCTCAAGGAATACAAGCTTCCAAAATACGACGCCGATGTTCTGACAACAGAAAAAGGGCTTGCCGATTACTTTGAAGGAGTCGTCGAAAACCTGGACAAGAAGAGCGACGAAACGTATAAGCTTGCAAGCAACTGGACAATGACAGACGTTTTGCGTGTGCTGAAAGTGCAGCACATTGAGATCTCAGATTTTCCCGTTCCCCCAAAAAACCTTTCCGAGATGATTAACCTCATTGTCGACGGAACCATCAGCGGAAAGATTGCCAAAGATGTCTTTGAGGAAATGCTGAAGTCAAAGGACTCCCCAAGAACCATTGTTGAGAAGAGAGGGCTCGTGCAAGTGAGCGAAGAGGGAGCAATTGAAAAAGTAGTTGACGAGATTCTTTCAAAGAACAAGGAACAGGTCGATAAATATCGAAGCGGTAAAAATCAAGTCTTCGGTTTCTTTGTCGGAGAGACGATGAAAGCGATGAAGGGCAAGGCGAATCCGAAGATGGTGAATGAAATCTTGAAAAAGAAGCTCTCCTCTTGAAAGAAGCCAGTACCGAATCAACTCATTAATCCATCATTCCATCATTCCAATAATCCATTAATCCAAACCCATGCGCAATAAAGTAATCGCCGGCAACTGGAAAATGAACAAAGATCTTGGTGAGACGGAAAAGCTCATCAACGACTTGAAAACAGCCCTGAACTTCAACCTCATCGGTTCGAAAGTTATCATTTGTCCGCCGTTTCCTTCTCTAGCCCTTGCGGCGAAGCTTATCGAAGGAAGTCCCCTCGAGCTTGGAGCGCAAAACATGCACACGGAAGACGAGGGAGCGTTCACCGGTGAAGTCTCGCCGAAAATGCTCAAAGCCGCGGGATGCAGGTACGTTATCGTCGGGCACTCGGAACGGCGTCAATACTTCAGTGAAACAAATGAGTTTATTAACAAGAAGGCGAGGAAAGCGCTAGCTTCAGGTTTAATTCCGATTATCTGTGTTGGCGAGAGCCTCGATGAACGGGAAAAGAACATCACCGACCAGATTGTGTCCGTTCAGGTTAAAGGATGTTTGTCCGAAATTTCGGCTGCCGACATGGAGAAGGTGATCATTGCCTACGAACCCGTGTGGGCTATCGGGACCGGAAAAAACGCGACGCCTCAACAGGCGCAGGACGTTCACCGTCTGATTCGAAAGCTCATCTCTCAACTCTATTCGTGGACAGTGGCAGAGCGAGTCACGATCCAGTATGGCGGGAGTGTAAAGGCTGACAATGCGGCCGACCTTCTCCACCAGCCCGATATCGACGGGGCGCTTGTTGGCGGAGCATGTCTCAAGCCAGATTCGTTTTCCGCCATCATTCAGGCCGCGGCCCTATCTACGAAAAAGTAGTTTTCTTTGTCAACTCCACTCTCCGACACAGCGTTTATAAGCTATTGTAAATTATGAGGGCAAACGCCGTATTTCATTGATTTTCCTTAAGTTATTCGTTGCATTCGCCTCGTTTTTGTGTTATATTTGTCCACTTTAGCTGGGCCGTAACCCAGCCCCTCTTCAGCATTTTCTGTCAAAGAATTGACCAAAAGATCCAATAATCTTGGGCTTTTCGATACCCTCCTTTTCTCACTTCTGACCTTTTTCTTAGGATCTTTCTGTCTCTCACAACCTAGAGTTTTCGAAAACGGCCAGCCGACTCTGCGTGGCACGGATGTCGGTATTTATCTGGATAGTCAAAAAAGGACGAAAATCGACCTTGCGGGAGAATGGTTCTATACGCTTGACGAGGAGAATTGGAACTCCATCAGAATACCTAGCTCCATTGATTACGAAGGCCGGCTCGTTTTTCAACGCAAGTTCTCTCTCAATGATTCTCTTTTGAGCAATTGCACAATCAAATTTGTTGCTCTTGGGATAAACAACGACGCCGAAATGTATGTCAACGATATCTTCGTCGGAAAACATACCGGGGGCTACAGCGCTTTCGAGCTCGATGTTCCGGACAATGCTCTCCAGCTGGGTTCTGAGAATGTTATCAGGATCATCGTATCGAACCAGCTTTCTGCCAGCACAACACTGCCCGTCAGAAAACAAATCTGGGGGTGGAAAAACTACGCCGGGATTCTCAGAGACGTGTATTTGCTCGCCGTCCCAAAACTCTGGATTGACGCATTGGCCGTTGGTGCAAGCCTGGAAAATGAATTCAAACAGGGAACGTTTAATGTCACGGCAACCGTCAGTAATCGCGATTTTCCCTTGCTGATTCGTGACACCGTGGACACGAAGTCGACACGGGTTTCATTTGTGCTAAACCTTGAAGTCCAGGAGAAGCTCTCAGAAGCTGTGGTTGCGCAATCCGTGCCGGTGCTGCTTTCGCTCGAACCAAATCGGGACCTCGAGGTTCAAACTTCCGTCGTGATAAGCAACCCCAGGCTGTGGAGCCCCGAGGCTCCGGAAATGTACATCCTCCGGGCTTATATCACGATGACGGACGGCAAGCAAAGAACTGTCATTGACCAGTTCTCAAGAAACACAGGGTTCCGACAGCTCGAATTAACCGCGGCCGGGATTACTCTTAACGGCACGCACCGAGTTCTGAGGGGCGTTGTCTGGCACGAAGATTCACCGGAGTACGGCGGGTCGCTTACATACGAGCAAATGGAAAAAGACATTGCTCTCATCAAGACACTCGGAGTGAATGCGGTCAGGTTTGCGTTCCATCCGCCCCATCCGTATTTGCTCAACCTTTGCGCCAGATACGGCCTGTTTGCATTCGTTGAGGCGCCAGTATGGAGCGTCGCAGCCGACGTCCTGTCAGATGAAGCATTTCAGATGTTGGCGGAAAGCGCCCTTGGTGAAATGGTGCTCGAATTCCATGACAGCCCGGCGCTGATTGCGTGGGGGATCGGCAGCGATTTTGATTCGGCTGACCCGCGATCCATTTTGTATGTCAATCGAACCACAAAATTTTTGAAAAGCCTGGATAGTCGCCCCGTCTACTTCGGTTCTCGGATGATCGAGAACGACCTTTGCACAGGGTCGGTGGATTTTGCAGCCGTCGGCATGCCGTCTCAGGAGCTGAAGACTTTCAAACGAACGCTGCAGGAATGGAAAGCAAAGCATCCCGGCAAACCGGTTCTTGTCCTGAGTTACGGGAGAGAGGTTGAGCACAACAACAGGAATGGATGGAGCGACCCGATGTCCCAGGAATATCAGGCCCGTTTCTTTCTGCAGTATTACGGAGCTATGAAGGAGGTTGGCGTTGCAGGGAGTTTTATCTCCTCTTTTGCGGATTGGAGAGGCGACCGTCCCATCCTGACGGTGAACTCGCCCGACCCCTATGTTCATCCCGTTGGGTTGATGAGTTATGGAAGGGAACGAAGGTTGTCGTATGAAATGGTGAAGGTTCTTTACAACGAAGAAAAGACGTCCGCGATACCGGTGGGTCAACATCGTTCGTCGTTTCCTGTTGCGCATGTTGTCTCCGGTCTGTTCGTGATGATCCTCGGCGGATATCAGTACGCATACAACCGTCGATTCGGGGAGTCGGTACGTCGTGCCTTCCTTCGTTCGTACAATTTTTACGCGGACCTCCGCGATATGCGCGCAGCCTCGGTCCTGCACACGCTCACTCTCGGCTCTCTGATCTCCGTGACGTTTGCCGTTATGATTTCGAGTATCTTCTATCATTACCGCACCGACAAGTTCTTCGACTACGCGTTGACGTATGTTATCGTTTCGGACGCCGTGAAGGAATGGCTCATTTATGCCACGTGGAATCCTTTTTCGGGGATCATCGGACTCTCGGTGATTTTCTTTGTGCTCTTCTGGGTTCTTGCCGTTTTTGTCAAGGCCTGTTCTCTTTTCGTTAAAGCCAAAGTTCGATGGTTTCATGCATACTCTGTTCCCGTTTGGGGTGGCTTACCGATAATTTTCCTCAGTCCCGTTGCGATGAGCCTGTTCAAAGTCATGGAGAACCCCATCTACGTTGTCCCTTCATTGGTGGTCATCGGTGTTTTTCTTTTGTGGTCGTCTCTTCGGGTTTTCGCCGGGATTTCAGTCATCTACGATATCAGCCCTGCGAAATCCTATGCTGGCGGAATCTTTGTCTGCGCAATTCTCGCCGGTGCCCTGTATCTCTACTATGACTCTGCATTTGCAATCGGTTCGTACGTGAAGTTTGCCCTCAACGTCGCAAGGAGCCTTGGATAATGTATCTTGCCAAACTGGACATCTTCGGGTTCAAATCCTTCGCCCAAAAAGTGAACCTCACGTTTGACGCAGGGATGACGTCCATTGTCGGGCCCAACGGATGCGGCAAGACCAACGTCGTGGACGCGATTCGATGGGCTTTGGGAGAACAACGTCCCACCACCTTGCGCAGCGATAAGATGGAAGACGTCATCTTCAATGGGACCAAATCCCGCAAACCACTGAGTATGGCCGAAGTCTCCATCACCATCGAGAATACGAAAGGCATTCTCCCGACGGAATACTCTGAAGTAACAATTACACGCCGTGTCTATCGTTCGGGCGAGGGCGAATATTTCCTTAATAAGACGCTCTGCCGGTTGAAAGATATCCGCGACCTCTTCATGGACACCGGAATGGGGTCTGATGCGTATTCAGTGATTGAACTCAAAATGGTCGAAAGCATCCTGAGCGATAGCTCGGATGAGCGTCGACGGCTCTTTGAAGAATCTGCCGGAGTGACGAAGTACAAACATCGTCGGAGGGAGGCATATCGCCGGCTTGAAAGTGTCAGACTTGATCTGACGCGCGTCAACGACATTGTACGAGAGGTCCAGAAAGCCGTCAACTCGCTCGAACGACAGGCTCAAAAGGCTCAGAAATACAATGAGCTTGTGAGAACATTGTCGGAAAAGGAAATCGACCTTCTCTCCAGAGAATATGCAAGCATTGCGACGAAAATCTCGCCGCTGAAAGACCAGCTCTCGCAGGCAGTAACGGAAAAAAACAGGGTCGATATCGAAGTGAGACAGGAGGAGGCATTGCTGGAGGTGCTGCGCGCTGAGATGGAGGAACTCGAAGACGGGTTAACAGCGGCGCAGACGGATCTGTCCTCCCAACAGTCGCGAATTCATGAAATCGAACAAGACCTTGCAACCTCCATCGAACGCCGGAGATCTCTGACGGCCAACGTCGAAAGATTTGAGAATGAGAATATCGACCTCCAGAAGCAGCAGAAAGAGCTCAGACAGAAGCAGGGCAACTTCGCGGATGAATTGGAGAAAGTGAAAATCCAGGTTGCGGAAGCGGAGAACATCTACAATGTCAAAAAGGGCGAGCTGGACGAGTTTGACAAACAGCTGAGCGCTAAAAAAGCGGAATTGAAAACACATCAGGATCATGTTATTTCTCTGCTTCATGAAATCTCCGACCTGCGCCATCATGAATCACAGGCAAAAGCCCGTATCGAAAACATTCGTGGACGCATAGGCTACACGTCCGAAGAAAACGAGCAGTATCGCCGGGATATTACCGCCAACGAGGAATTGATATCGAAACTGACAGTAGAGGACCGCGAACTACGCCGAAAATTTGCAGAGGCCGAAGTGCGCGTCCATCAAAGGGAAGACTACAAGCTCGAAATCCAGCAAGACATTGAGCGCATGCGTCATCAGGACATGGATTTGCGGGGTGAAATCGAGCGCAAACAATCCCGCATTGATTTTCTCAAGAGCCTCGTTGAAAGCTTTGACGGGTATTCAGAAGGCGCACGGTATCTGATAACCAGCAGCGAATGGGGATCCCGAATACAGACTCCCGTCGGTGACGCGTTGACGACCGAGCCTCAGCACCGCGTGGCTGTCGAGACTGCTCTTGGAGATGCCGCCGGATACATAGTCGTTGAGAGCGTCGACCAGGCTTACGCCGCAATGGACTTTCTCAAAAAGAATCAGAAAGGAAAAGCGACGTTCATTTGCCTTGACAGACTGCCGGCAATTCACAATCATCGGCCGCAGGTACCGGGGACGGGAGTTGTCGGGTGGGCGTTGGACCTTGTGCGATTCGATGGACGTTACGGTAAACTGTTCGGTTTTCTCTTTGACGAAACGCTTGTGGTACAGGATGTCCGCGTTGCCAGCGAGCTCGTTGAACAAGAGCCGAACCTTCGCTGCGTAACCATTGAAGGCGAAATTGTCACAGGCAAAGGAGTTGTGCGCGGGGGTAGTTTGCGCCAGGATGAGGGTGGGCACATCGGGAAGAAATCTCAGCTGGACGAATTGGCGGAGGACCTGAAGAAACTTGCCATACAAAAAGAGAAAGTGCTCAGAGAGATTCAGGAAAAAATGGAGGAACTGGGACGCGTAAACCTCAAATCCCTGGCTGAAGAGGCACGGGAGATCGAACAGGCCAAGACATCGATTGAAGTGCGCATTGCCCAGCTGGAGTTCGAAAAGAAACGGGCGCACGAGAGCATTGAGCGCAATAAAACAGAAGCCGAAAAACAGCAGCAGGAAGTTGTCTCACTCATCGGGGAATTGGAGAAGTTGACGCCGGCGATTGATCACTGTGAACGTCAGAAAACTGAGACAGAGCATCTGGTAGGTATTTCATCGAGTGCGCTCGCAGCGATGGAAACACTGTGGAACGAGCATTCCAAAGCGGCAAACGAGGCACATCTGCAAGTCCTCGCATTGAAATCCGAAGAACGGAGTATTCTGCAGTCGATCGAACATACTCAGTCCACGCTCCACTCAATCGCAACAACCCTCGACCAGCGCACGCAGGAGATTGCCTCAGCAAAAATAGAAATTGGGACTATTGCCGACGGGATAAAAGAATTCGAGAGTTCGCTTTCGGAAGGCAGGAAGGAGTTCGAGGCCCTCCTTGAGCGAAAGAAATCTGTCGACATCGAGTTCGTTGCCAAACGTGCCAATATCCACGAGATTGAACTGAAACTCAAAGATGAACGATTGAAGCAGCAAGGTTCGCTGAAGGCGGCTCATGACCTGGAGTTCAAAATCCAGGAACTCACGATGAAGTCGGAGAACCTGAAAGCGCGGGCGAAAGACGAGTTTGAAATCGAGCTTGAGTTGAAGGAATTCGCCGACCAGGATCAGTTCGATTTCAACGAAGCCCGGGAAGAAATCCGCGAGAAAAAGGAAAAAATCCGGAACCTGGGGAATATCAATTTTGCGGCGTTCGAAGAGTACAAGAGCGAGAAGGAAAGACTGGATTTCGTCGTCGCACAGAGGGACGATTTGGAAGAGTCCGAAAAGACCTTGCTTGCAACCATTGAAGAAATCAACACAACAGCTCAACAGCTGTTCCTGTCAACGTTTGAAAAGATCCGGGATAATTTCGTCATGATTTTCAAGGAATTATTCGATGAGGGCGACGATTGCGACCTGACGCTGGAAAAAGACGTCGACCCGCTGGAGGCGAGAATCGAGATAACCGCCAAGCCCCGCGGAAAACGCCCGACATCCATCGACCTCCTCTCCGGAGGCGAGAAAACGCTTACAGCCATCGCGCTCCTGTTTGCGATTTACCTCGTTAAACCGAGTCCGTTTTGTATTCTTGACGAGGTTGACGCTCCCCTGGACGATTCCAACATCGACAGGTTTACGAAAATTCTGAAAAAGTTTTCCGACAACACGCAGTTCGTCGTCGTGACCCACAACAAAAGAACGATGGAATCTGCCAATGCTCTCTATGGCGTCACAATGGAAGAAGAAGGCGTTTCAAAACTCGTTTCCGTCCGGCTGACGGAATCGGTGACAAAGGGATAGCGATGGTTCGCATGTTCTGTGATTTTGACGGCACCGTCGCCTCCGAGGATGTGGGAAACAAGCTCTTCCGCCACTTTGCCGGATCGAAAGCCGAAGAGATCGTCAAAGGGTATCTTGACGGAACGAAGACTGCGGTTGAATGTCTGACGCAGGAATGTGCTGCTGTCGAAAAAGTCACTCTCGAATCATTGGAAACGTTCATCGACGGCTGTTCGCTCGACCCGCATTTCACCGCTTTTGTGCTGTTTTGTTCACAACGTGAAATCCCCATGACAATCCTGAGTGACGGACTCGATTTTTATGTCGAGCGGCTCCTGCGAAAACACGGTTTGAGTCACATACCGTGGTTTGCCAACCGTCTGAAGCTTGAGGCGGACGGAGAATATGTGCGCCTCGCTCCAGAATTCCCTTACACGGATTCCGAATGCGGCCAATGCGGGAACTGCAAACGAAACCATCTGCTTACGATGAGTGGCGACGACGACATTATTGTATATGCGGGCGATGGAATTTCGGACCGTTGTCCTGTCCGCTATGCCGACGTCGTTTTTGCAAAGGGGGGCCTCATCAAATACTGTCAGGCGGAGAATATCACGTATCACGAGTTTTCGACGTTTCTCGACGTGCAACTCCGGCTGGAGAAGATTCTCGAGCAGAAACGAATTTGCAAACGTCGTGAAGCGGAGTTGGCCCGCAAAGAAGTTTTCATGCAAGGGTAGCTACCTCATGAGGGTTGTGCTTGTCGAAACTGCGCGAACGCCTATTTCATTATAGAAGTTACACGCCGTTCCCGTTTCTTGGTGTCATGGTCTGGTACGCACATCCGACGATCCAAACGCTCTTTGTCGGCGGCGGTGTCATGCTCGCCGGGGAGTTGCTTCGGTTCTGGGGAGTTGCGTACGCGGGGGGCTTGACGCGTGTAACGACTGTCGGTGCACCGGAGGTTGTGGTGGCCGGTCCGTACGCTTTTGTACGAAACCCGTTGTATATCGGCAACATGTTGATGTATCTCGGCATCGGCATCATGTCCGATGCTCTTGTGCCATGGTTGCCAATGATTGCCGTCGTGTATTTTGCTTTCCAATACTGGATGATCGTGTCTCTCGAGGAGGAGTTTCTCGAAAGGGAGTTTGGGGCGGCATTTCTCGAGTTCAAGAAAAACGTTCCCCGTTTTCTTCCCCGTTTTCTTCCGTATGTCAGCCAGGCGCAGGAACATCAGAAACCCAACTGGCGCGAGGCGCTTCGGTCCGAACGGCGGACGTTGCAGGCCCTGGGGTTGGTCATTGCGATCCTGCTCGTGCTTTGGCAGAGAGGGCAAGCATGGTCAAGCGCGTGATGATGATTGCAGGAGAAGCATCGGGAGATCTGCACGGCTCGGGCGTTGTGCGGGAGCTGAAAAGAATTCACAAAAACCTGGATGTGTATGGCGTGGGTGGCGAGAACATGCGCCGGGAGGGAATGCATCTGATTTTTCATATCAATGAACTTGGGTTTATGGGATTCGTTGAGGTGCTCAAGCATCTTCCGTTTATCAAACTCATGGAAAAGACGCTGGAACAAATCCTGAAATTCAAAAAACCCGATGTTCTTGTGCTCATCGACTACCCCGGGTTTAACCTTCGATTTGCCAGGATCGCGAAACAGTATGGCATCAAGATCATCTATTACATCAGTCCTCAGGTGTGGGCATGGCACAAGTCGAGAGTGAGGCATATCCGTGAGCTGGTGGACAAGATGCTCGTCATCTTCCCGTTCGAAGTTGATTTCTACAAAAAAGAACATGTGGATGTGGAATTCGTCGGTCACCCGCTCCTGGAAGTGCTCGATTCGCACATGACCCGAAAGAACTTCTGTAAGCGTTACGGTATCGACGGGACAAAGAAAATCCTCGGTTTGCTTCCCGGAAGCAGGCGTCAGGAAATCGAGAACATTTTTCCTGTCATGCTTGCGGCGGCAAAGCACATTGCCTACGAATCGGACATGGAAGTTGCCGTCGGTGTTGCACCCACGCTGGAAGAGAAATACTTCAAAACATTTTTTTCCCTGAACGGGGTTCATCTCATTTCTGGAGCGACGTACGACCTTATGGACCACGCCGATTTTGCGATTGTGACTTCGGGGACGGCGACGATTGAAACGGCATGCTTCGCGACGCCGATGTTCGTTGTCTACAAGACTTCCTGGCTGACGTATCTGATCGGCAGGCTGCTCGTGCGGGTGAGGAATATTGGCATGGTCAACATCGTTGCCGGAAGGGAAATTGTCCCGGAATTTGTGCAGTACGGCGCATCAGTAAAGCGACTTGTCCAGGCAGCTGTCACATTGCTCGGCGATGAAGCACGGCTTTCTCAAATGAAAGAAGAGCTTTCGAAAGTAAAGAACATGCTTGGTGAAGTTGGGGCTTCGAGGAAAGTAGCGAACCGTATTCTCCAGATGGCCTGAGGCCGTGTCGCTGCGTCTTTTGTTGCTCCCGTTCTCATTGCTCTATAATTCGGGAGTCATCTTAAGAAACTGGTTCTTTGACATCGGATTGTTGCCCATTCGGAAGGCTTTGGTTCCTGTGATCTCTGTCGGCAACATTTCAGCCGGCGGTGTAGGAAAAACGCCGCTCGTTGAATTCTTGGCGCGGAAACTCGGTACAAACAACAAAGTGGCAGTCATCAGCCGAGGGTACGGCCGAAAGAGCAAAGGCTATCTCGTCGCCAGCAACGGACGGCAGCGTTGCGCTGAGGCATGGAAGGCTGGTGACGAGGCAAGTCAGCTTGCGGAGAAACTGGACGGGACAGTGGTACTTGTCGATGAGAAACGAACGAGGGCAGCAGATCACGCAGTTCGTGATTTTCAGGCATCAGTGTTACTTCTGGACGACGGGTTTCAGCATCGATACTTGCACCGTGACCTGAACATTGTTGTCCTGGGTCTTGAAGATCTTGTAAAGAGAGATTTTCCTCTGCCTGCAGGCAACCGGCGCGAAACGTTGTCTGCTTTACAAAGAGCCGACGTGATCGGTATTTCACGATGTGAAAATAAAGAAGGCTATGAGAAAGCGCGCACAATCCTCCTCAGGATAATCGACAAACCGATGTTTGCCTTCCGGACTAGGGTCAAAGCAATAAGGTCGGGAGTGACGAAAAAAGAAGTCAAGGTTGAGCGGAGAAAGCCGATTGCGTTTTCGGGAATCGGTGAGCCGTCAGCATTCAGCGAAACGTTGAAATCAATTGGAATACGGGTTGTCGATCATGTAGTGTTTCGTGACCATCATTGGTACTCAGCTTCAGACATTGACCGTATTCAAAACTTGTTCCGCAGCCACCAATCTGACGCAATACTAACGACGGAAAAAGATATCTCGCGCCTCAGCGGCGATAACACTTTTGGGCAGAAGTTCCTGGAAGAATACCCTGTTTACTACGTCGAAATCGAGCCTGAAATAATTTCGGGCAACGAGGTGCTTGAGGAAAAACTGAAGAGCGTCGTGCATGCGTATCGGCATAACTGACTGCCTGAAGGAAGACAAATACAACCTCTACGTTCGCTGGATAACGAACATCGAGCCGGAAGTTGAAATCGCCAAACTTTCGCAGCGAGAGAAGAATGTCGTTGACGTTTCTGAGCTGGATGGTTTGCTCCTGACCGGCGGAGGCGATGTTCATCCACGTTTCTATGGAATGGAGAAACATCTTTCCAAAACTGAAGGCGTCGATGAGGCGCGGGATGCTTTTGAACTCGAGATTATTGACAAAGCGCTTGATAACGATATTCCAGTTTTCGGTATTTGTCGCGGGATGCAGCTCATGAACGTGTACCTCGGCGGTGAACTTATTCTGGATCTTGAAAGCGAGGGGTTTGAAAAACACAGAAGCGTCAAGGATGCAGAAAACGTGCATTCCCTCACCATTCATCCACATTCTTTGCTGAGGGAGATTACCAGTTCCGCGGAGATTATGGTGAATTCTTCCCACCATCAATCGGTAAAAAAGCTCGGTCGTGGACTCATGGCGACAGCACTCTCACCGGACGGTGTCACCGAAGCTGCAGAGTGGACTCTGAAGGAGGGCATGCCGTTCCTGACGCTCGTGCAATGGCATCCCGAGCGCATGATCGACGACAGTGTATCAAAAAACCTCGCAAGCATGTTCTTGCGGGAAGTTCAACATTCCAAGCGAATGAAAGCAACAACTCTCTGAGAGAAAGGAAGTAACTGAGTCATGGCAACGAAAGCGAAGTATGTTTATTTCTTCGGCAGCGGAAGAGCTGAAGGCAAGGCTGAGATGAAAAACCTCCTCGGCGGCAAAGGAGCCAACCTTCATGAAATGACGAATATCGGCCTCCCGGTTCCGCCTGGCTTCACGATCACAACAGAAGTGTGTACGTATTACTATGCCCATGGCAGGCAGTACCCAAAAACCCTGGAGAAAGAAGGCATTGCGGGGTTGGCAAAAGTAGAGAAGGCAATGGATGCGAAATTTGGAGACGAGGCAAACCCGCTTCTTGTGTCGGTCAGGTCCGGTGCACGAGCCTCCATGCCCGGGATGATGGACACGATCCTGAACCTTGGCCTCAACGATAAGACGATTGTCGGCATCATCAAAAAGACAAAGAACGAGCGGTTTGCGTACGATTCGTACCGCCGCTTTGTCCAAATGTACGGCGACGTGGTTCTTGGACTGAAACCGGAAGGAAAGGACGCCATCGACCCGTTTGAAGAAATTATCGAGCACAAGAAAAAGGAAAAAGGTGTCAAGCTCGATACTGAACTGACGGCGGATGACCTCAAAGACCTCGTGGCGAAGTTCAAGGCGGCGATAAAGCAAAAAACCGGGCATGATTTTCCAGAAGATCCTCTGAGGCAGCTTTGGGGCGCCATCGGGGCAGTGTTTGGCTCATGGATGAACGATCGCGCTATCGCATATCGAAAGCTCTATGATATCCCTGAGTCCTGGGGGACGGCTGTCAACGTTCAGACGATGGTGTTCGGCAATATGGGCGAAGACTCGGGAACCGGTGTTGCGTTCACACGGGATGCCGCGACAGGAGAAAACGTGTTTTACGGGGAGTTTTTGATGAACGCGCAAGGCGAAGACGTCGTTGCGGGCATCCGCACGCCGCTACCCATTGCTCAACTGGCCGCTTCCGACTCGAAAATTTACAAACAGCTCGATGGCATCAGAAAAGTTCTCGAAAAACATTATCGGGACATGATGGACATCGAGTTTACTATTCAGCAGGGCAGGCTGTTCATGCTGCAATGCCGCGTTGGCAAGAGGACGGCATTCGCGGCGATCAAGATCGCGGTGGACATGGTCGGCGAAAAACTGATATCCGAAAAAGAAGCACTCATGCGCATTGAGCCAGACCAGCTCAACCAGTTGCTGCGTCCGATCTTTGACGTCCTGGAAAAAGATGCAGCGGTAAAGGGCGGGAAGCTACTTGCAAAAGGTTTGAATGCCGGCCCGGGAGCCGCCACAGGAAAAGCCGTTTTCAACGCTCATGATGCCGAAGAGTGGGCAAAGAGGGGTGAACATGTCATACTGACGCGTATTGAAACGTCGCCGGAAGACATCAAAGGAATGGATGCCGCGGACGGAATTCTCACGGCGCGCGGAGGCATGACCTCGCATGCGGCTCTTGTTGCCCGACAAATGGGCAAAGTTTGTGTAGCAGGCTGCGGAGATCTTGACATCGATTATTCGAGCCGTGTGATGAAGGTAAATGCCCAGGTCGTCAAAGAGGGCGATTGGCTTTCCATAGACGGCACGAGCGGGCAGGTCATTCTTGGCAAGCTCAAGACCAAACCATCGGAAGTTCTTCAGGTTCTTATCGATAAAACGCTGGACCCCAAAGATGCTCCCGTGTACAGACAGTTTGCAAGAATCATGCAGTGGGCGGACAAGCACCGGACGCTGAAGATCCGGACGAATGCCGACCAGCCCGACCAGTCCGCAAACGCTGTGGAATTTGGCGCTGAGGGAATCGGCCTCTGTCGGACAGAGCATATGTTCTTCGGTGAAGGAAAAATCGGGCCGATGCGTGAAATGATTCTTGCCGACACCACAGAAGAGCGGCGAAAGGCTCTGGCGAAACTCCTTCCCCTTCAAAGACAGGATTTCGTCGGGATTTTCGAAGTCATGAACGGAAGGCCGGTAACGATCCGAACAATCGACCCGCCGCTTCACGAATTCTTGCCGCACGAAGAGAATGCTCAACGTGAACTCGCACAACAGATGGGCATTACCTATGAAAAGGTAAAACAAAGAGTTGAATCTCTCCATGAATTCAACCCCATGCTTGGTTTTCGCGGCTGCCGGCTGGGCGTTATTTATCCAGAAATCTCGGAGATGCAATCCCGAGCCATCTTTGAGGCTGCCGCAGAAGTGAAAAAAAAAGGGATACCAGTCGAGCCGGAAGTGATGATCCCGCTTGTCGGCAACGTGAAGGAGCTGGAACATCAGGACAAGATCGTGAGACAAGTTGCTGCGGATGTCATGAAGGAGCAGGGTGTGAAATTCCCGTATCTGGTCGGAACCATGATAGAGGTTCCACGCGGCGCCGTCACCGCAGACGAAATTGCGCGTGTTGCTGAGTTCTTCCGTTTTGGTACGAACGACCTGACGCAGACAACGCTCGGCGTCAGCAGGGACGATGCCGCCAGGTTTTTGATTCCGTACGTCGATAAGGAAATTTATGCCAAAGACCCGTTTGAAGTGATCGACAGAACCGGCGTTGGCACATTGATGAGTATTGCGGTGGAGAGGGGAAGAGCAACACGTCCGGCATTGAAAATCGGGATTTGCGGCGAGCATGGCGGCGACCCGAACAGTGTTGAGTTCTGTCATCAGATAGGGTTGAATTACGTCAGCTGCTCTCCTTTCCGTGTGCCGATTGCGCGGCTCGCGGCAGCCCGCGCGGCGCTCTCTTCCAACGGCTCAAAAAAAACACAAAAAGGCGGCGGCCGAAGACGGTCGGGGCGAAAAAAGTAAATTCCATGTCAGTCAAACACAGTGAGGCACTGATCATATGAAACTTTCCGATTTTCGCTATCCGCTCCCCCGGAACCTCATTGCAAAGAAACCTGTGCACCCACGGGACCAGGCGCAGATGATGGTGTTGAACCGCGCGGACGAATCCATGGTCGACAGGGAATTCCGTGAATTGATCGACTATGTGGGCAAGGGAGACTGCCTTGTCATTAACGAAACGAAAGTCTTCCAGGCGCGGCTGTTCGGGAAAAAGGAAAAAACAAACGCGAGGATTGAAGTCTTTCTTCTGCGAGAGCTGAATGCCGAGGAGAACATCTGGGATGTCATTGTGGACCCCGCACGGAAAGTCCGCATCGGCAACAAGATTTTTTTCGACGACGGAAAGCTGTGGTGCGAGGTTATCGACAACACCACTTCCCGCGGGCGTACCGTTCGCTTCAACCACAAAGGCGATTTTTTCAAAATCATCGAGCGTATAGGCCTCACGCCCCTGCCGTACTACATCAAGCGCGAGCCCACGAAAAGGGATAAGGAGCAATACCAGACGGTCTATGCTCGCGTCCTCGGTGCGGTGGCGGCGCCGACTGCAGGCCTCCATTTTACAAAGCAACTCTTGAGGAAAATGCAGTCGAAAGGAGTAAAACTCGCTCCGGTCATTCTGCACGTCGGGCTCGGTTCCTTCCGTGCCGTGGAAGTGGAAGATCTGACCAAGCATAAGATGGATTCGGAGTATTTCGAAATCCCCGAGGAATCAGCCCATATCATCAACAGAACGATCGACAACCGGCATAACGTGATTGTCATCGGGACGAGCAGTTGTCGCGCAGTGGAATCCAGCGTTACTGCAGACGGCCACGTGAAACCCGCAAAAGGCTGGACGGACAAGTTCATCTTCCCTCCGTACGATTTCAAGGTGACTGACAGGCTCGTGACGAATTTCCATCTTCCCGAATCCACCCTGTTGATGCTCGTCAGCGCTTTTGCGGGGCATGATTTCCTGATGAGGGCATACAAGCGCGGGATCAAAGAGGGCTATCGCTTTTACAGTTATGGCGATTCGATGTTGATAGTCTAGGCTGGTGATGCCCCGTTCCCGTACAAAGGTCTTTGCTATCATACCCGCCGCCGGTTCTGGTTCGCGCCTCGGTGCGAAAGTGAAAAAGCAGTTCCTTCCACTCCAGGGAAAACCGGTTATCATTCACACCTTGAGGCAATTCGAATTCTGTCCTGATATCGACGAGGTTGCCGTTGCCGTCCCGGAATCTTCTATCGTGCAAATGGAAGCATTTGTATCTGAATATCGGCTTCACAAAGTGAGCAAAGTACTGGCAGGAGGTGAAAGGCGCCAGGACTCCGTAGCCCGCGTCCTCAGCCGTCTTGTCCTGAAGGACTCGGATGTCGTCGTGGTGCATGACGGCGTGAGGCCGTTTGTCAGCCCGAAAAAAATCAGTCAGGTGATCAAAGCGTGCAGGACGCATGACGCAGCGGTTCTTGCAGTTCAGCCGAAGGATACGATCCGGCGTTCGAACGGCGGCGGTTTTTTCGACCAGACACTTGACCGCACAGCTCTCTGGCTCGTGCAAACGCCTCAAGCATTCAAAGCGTCGCTGTTGAAGAAAGCATTCGATAAAGCGCGCAAAGAAAAATTTTATTCGACGGATGAAGCCGCGTTGGTCGAGCGTTGTGGTGTGAAGGTAAAGATTGTGGAAGGGAGCTACGACAACATCAAAATCACGACGCAGGAAGACCTGGACCTCGGTGTGCTGATTTTAGAGCGCTGGAAGCAATCGACTTCCCACTAAAGTACGTTCATTCCTTGCTTTTGTTCGTCGAAGTTCCTATTTTGGCAAACGTTCATTCTGACTCGAAAGGCAAAGTAACATGGTCAACATGACCATCGTTGTCATACTCAGTTACATCGTAGGTTCCATTCCCACAAGCGTGATGCTATCGAAGTGGAGGCACGGCTTCGATATCCGCACGAAAGGCAGCGGCAACGCGGGCGGTACAAATGTGTTCCGCGTGCTTGGATGGAAATCTGGCGTTTTCGTGATGGTTGTCGACGTCATGAAAGGTGTTCTCGCGACGACGGTTGTTGCGAGGCTCTTCTGGGATCCGACGTTGCCCTTTTATAACCGGACGCCTTTCGACGATTTCACGATCATACAGATGATTTGCGGAGCCGCAGCGATCGTTGGTCATATCTGGACCGTGTTTGCCGGATTCAAAGGCGGCAAGGGGATAGCCACGGCGGCAGGAATGCTTATAGGCATAGCGCCGACGGAATTCGCTGTCTCTGCACTTGTTTTCTTCATCGTGTTTTTCGCATGGAAGTACGTCTCCTTGGGTTCTCTGGCAGCCGCCATCGCTTTTCCTTTGTCCATCATTATACGTCATAACATCCTCTCGGATGAGATCCATAGCTACCACACTCTCGTCTTCTTCAGTCTCGGTGTTGCTGTCGTCCTGGTGTATTCCCACAGGAAAAACATCAAGCGGCTTCTTGAAGGAACCGAAAACAGGATCTCGGTTTTCCCGCCGCGAAAAAACATGGAGTCGGTCAAAGGGTAAACTCCTTCAGCCTCTAGCTCTTCAAACGGGCTTCTCGTTACCACCGATAGTCTCTGCCGTATGAAAGTCACAGTCCTTGGCGCTGGCAGTTGGGGGACGACCCTCGCTCTCGTGCTGTTTGAGAACAAGCACGACGTCAACCTGTGGACATACAAACCGGCACAGGCCGACCAGATGAGGAAAAAAGGAGAGAACACCTCATTCCTGCCCGGCATTCCGATCCCCCCGCAACTGAATATCATGACAGACATTGAGGAGGCATGTCGTAAAAGAGATATGATTGTTGCGGCAGTACCCTCGCAGTTCTTGAGGTCAGTTATTGAAAAAATTGCCCACCTTCACCTCGAAAAAACGATTATCTGCAACGTGGCCAAAGGGATCGAGAATAAATCGCTCATGACAATGTCCGAAGTGCTGGAAGACGTGTTGAAGCATGAACGAAAGGAGAACCTCGCCATTCTTTCCGGGCCGAGCCACGCGGAGGAGGTGTGTCGCAGAATCCCCACGGCCGTCGTTTCGGCTGCATACAAAGATAAGACAGCAAAACTCGTGCAGGACGCGTTTATGACGCGCTATTTCAGAGTGTATGTCAACGAAGATATTCGCGGAGTTGAACTTGGCGGCGCCATTAAGAACATCATTGCAATCGGAGCTGGGATAAGCGACGGGGCCGGGTTCGGCGATAATACCAAAGCGGCGATCATGACACGCGGAATCTACGAGATTACACGTCTCGGTGTTAAAATGGGAGCACAGCCGCGGACTTTCGCAGGGTTATCGGGAATAGGGGATTTGATTGTCACCTGCATGAGCCGTCACAGCCGCAACCGTCACGTTGGTCAGGAAGTTGGAAAAGGGCGAAAGTTGCAGGATGTTCTGAAAGAAATGGTCATGGTCGCTGAAGGAGTTGCCACGTCTCAATCTGCCCATGAACTTTCCCAGAAACACAATGTGGAAGTGCCCATCGTGAGCGAAGTCTATCGAGTACTCTACGAAGGCAAGGATCCTCACAAAGCCACGGAGGACTTGATGACACGAGACGCGAGAGGCGAAACATAAAGTCCTTCCGAAGATCGATAAGACGGCTTGGCGAACCTTCGGAAGGTCATCGGGACATCTTGCTTTCCCTGCGCCTTTTCCGTAATTTTCCTTAGAAAATTCCCAAGAACATCAGTTTGCTTTACTTCATTTGCCTTGTCGGCGGCTATGTCATCGGTTCTCTCCCCACGGCATACCTTGTCGTAAAGCAAAAAACGGGAGCCGACATCCGTGAAGCAGGCAGCGGCAATGTCGGCGGGTTCAATGCTTTTCGTGTCACGAACTCGAAGCTGATTGGCTACCTCGTCGGCGTGCTCGACGGGCTCAAAGGGCTTGTGGCGGTTTTGTTCGTGGGACTTTTCTTCGGGGAAGATTTCTGGCTGAAGACTTTTGGATTGTTCGGATCTGTTCTTGGACATAACTATCCGATGTGGCTTCGATTCAAAGGTGGCAGGGGATTGGCAACCGCCTGCGGAGGGCTTTTTCTTATCGGCGTCAGCTACACGGTTGTTTGGTGCTCGATGTGGGTGCTCGTGTATCGGCTCAAAAAAGACATCCTCTTTGCGAACGTGTTTTGCATCCTGGCAACGCCTTTCATTCTTGCCGTGATACCGGACAGGGCAATAAATGTATTCATGGTGGCTTCAGCCGAAAGTGTGGCATACATCCAGTTCTCAGGTGCTTTGAGTTTCATGTTGATTTTGAGCCACGTTGACACACTGAAGTCTTTTTTCAAACAAAAAACTGTGTGAGGAAGAAGATGGCGCGCACATATGTAAAATTTGCTCTCATTCTCATGATCCCGGCCCTTATTGGCGTTTGGATTGGATTTTCACTTGGGACATCGGACTCCTCGCAGGCTTTGAACGAGTTCCAGAGATCTTTCCCGTCAGTTCAACAGACCTCTCTTCAGGACCAAATAACTTCTTCCCGTCGGAACGCGATTACTGAGGCAGTGGCGTCTGTCAGCCCGGCGATTGTCGGAATCAATGTTACTGAGGTTCGTCAATTCCGGGATCCCTTTTCACGGTTCTTCGGTGACGACCCGTTTTTCCGCCAGTTCTTTGGCGACCGGACATACAAGCAGGAAGTCAAAGGGCTGGGTTCCGGATTCTTTATTTCACCCGACGGCTACATCGTGACGAACGACCATGTCGCCGGGAATGCCACCGAGATTACGGTAACTCTTACGGGCGGCAAGCGGATGAGCGCTCAGCTTGTCGGAACCGACCCCGCAACCGATATTACACTCCTCAAGGTTGACGGCAAAGACCTCCCATTCGTCAAGCTCGGCAACTCAGACGACATCGTTGTGGGCGAATGGGCAATTGCACTCGGTAACCCGTTCGGCCTTTTTGAAATCAACGACAAACCGACCGTTACAGTCGGTGTGATTAGTTCCATTGGTATGAACCTTGGGCGCATCGGCGAGCATTTCTATAAGGATATGATTGAAACGGATGCGGCGATTAATGGCGGAAATAGCGGCGGCCCCCTGGTCAACAGCCTTGGCGAAGTTGTCGGTGTCAACACACTGATTTATACGGCCGGACAGAGCTCAACTTTCGTCGGCTACGGTTTTGCGATTCCCATCAACAAAGTGAAGAAAATTGTTACTGAACTGAAAAACAAGGGCAAGATTGTGCGTGATGTATGGGTGGGGTTTGAGGCTCAACAGGTGGACACTCGCATCGCCCGATACTTTGGTTTGACGAAAGTCGAAGGAATTATCCTGAGTGAAATTCAAACGAAGAGCCCGGCGGAGAAAGCGGGGTTGAAGGTAGGAGACATTATTGTTGAGGTCAACGGAGAAAAGATTAATTCTTCTGAAGACCTCAGCTCAATTCTCCTGGATGCCAGCGCCGGCGATGTTTTGAACATCAAGTTTTACCGCGAACGAAAAACGATGACTGCACAATTGAAAGTTGAACGTCAGCCATCATAAGGGAACGCTGGCGCGATTGGGAAACAGTCTGCGAACACATTGCTCGTAAATATCGGACCCTTCCTTCCCTCCCCTTGGAGGGAAGGTGAGGTGGGTCGGCTTGAAAAGTGTGTGGCGAACAAATACAAGCTGTTCATGGAACTAATTTATAGTAGTGAAGGATGATCGCAAGATATACACGGCCCGAAATGGGCAGGATTTGGGAAGATGAAAACAGGTTCCGCATCTGGCTGGACATAGAAATTCTCGCTTGCGAAGCCCAGTCGAAACTCGGCCTCGTCCCTCAACAGGCGTTGGAAGTCATCAGGTCAAAAGCGAAGTTCGATGTCATCCGTGTGCTGGAAATCGAAAACGAAGTGAAACACGATGTCATCGCTTTCCTCACGAATGTCGGCGAATACGTTGGACCTGAATCTCGTTTCATTCATCTCGGAATGACTTCGTCCGACGTTCTTGACACATCGTTAGCCGTGCAGCTGAAGCAAAGTGCTGAGTTGATTCTCAGGGATCTCGAAGAGCTGAAATGGGTTCTGGCGAAACGGGCAAAAGAGTTTAAGCACACGATGATGATTGGCAGGACGCATGGAGTCCACGCAGAGCCGACGACGTTTGGCCTGAAACTGGCGCTGTGGTACGCTGAAACAATTCGCAATACAGAAAGGCTTCAAGCGGCGAAAAAATCTATTTCGGTCGGCAAGATTTCCGGCGCCGTGGGGACGTACCAGCATCTTGACCCAAGCGTAGAACGGCATGTGTGCGAAAAATTAGGCCTTCAAGCTGATTCCATTTCCACCCAAGTCGTCCAGCGGGACCGCCATGCGGAATTTGTTAACGCTCTTGCCGTTTGTGCGTCCTCGCTCGAAAAGTTTGCCACAGAAATCCGGCACCTTCAGAAGACCGAAGTACTGGAGGTCGAAGAACAATTCGCCAAGGGCCAGAAGGGCTCCTCAGCGATGCCCCACAAGCGGAATCCGATACTCTGTGAGAGAATTGCAGGATTAGCGCGCGTCGTTCGTGGAAACGCAATGGCGGGGATGGAAAACGTTTCCTTGTGGCATGAACGGGATATCACCCACTCTTCGGTTGAGCGCGTCATAATGCCGGACAGCTGCATCCTTCTGGATTACATGTTGGTCCAGTTCACAAAGGTAATGGAAAACCTCGCAGTCTATCCCGAGAACATGCGACGAAATCTCGACGCCACGAAGGGCCTCATTTTTTCTCAGGAAGTCCTGTTGGCTCTGACAAGAAACGGGATGAAACGCGAGGACGCCTATAAAATTGTCCAGGAAAAAGCAATGATGGTATGGCAGAACGGTCAGGATTTCAAAAGCCTTATCATGTCGGCGGAAGAAGTCAAAAAAGTTTTGAGCGACAAGGAAGTTGATGAACTGTTTGACGCGAAAAGAAGTCTGAAGCAACTGGATTACATTTTTGAAAAAGTTGGCTTGAATTGAACTGGAGAGACCATGAAACACAATTTTACACTTGAGTATTGGAAAGATGGAAAATGGTATGTCGGTAAACTCCGAGAGGTTCCAGGCGTTTTCAGTCAGGGTAGGACCCTTACGGAGTTGGAGAAAAATGTGCGCGAGGTTTACAACTTGATGAAGGATGAGGCAAAAAACGATACACCAAGGAGTTCGATCAAGACGAAGGCATTGGGAATCGCTGTTTGAAGAGAAGAGATTTTGTCAGAGAACTGGAACGCAATGGTTGTCCTCTCAAACGTCACGGTTCGAACCCTGATATTTACTTTAATCCAAATTCAAAGAAGAGTGCCCCCGTTCCGCGTCACTCCGAAATACCGGACTCGCTCTGTGCTTTGATTCGAAAGCAATTAGAAATAAAGAAACGGGAGTAGTGTTATGCCTCAGAAATTTCAGAATTTCATCAACGGAAAATGGGTTGACGCAAAATCGGGGCGGACTTTTGAAAACCGGAATCCCGCGAATTGGGAAGAAGTTGTTGGCACATTCCCGAAATCGGGAAAAGAAGATGTCGACGAGGCCGTAAAAGCGGCGCGCGCAGCTTTTGAAAAATGGCGCCTCGTTCCCGCGCCCGCCCGTTCCGACATCATGCGAAAAATTGGCGATCTTATGGCGCGGCAAAAGGAAGAGTTGGCGCGTGAAATGACCCGTGAGATGGGCAAAGTACTTGCCGAAACCCGCGGGGATGTCCAGGAAGGCATTGACACTGCTTACTACGCTGCCGGAGAAGGACGAAGGCTCTTCGGGAAGACAGTTCCGTCGGAGTTGCCAAATAAGTTTGCGATGTCCATGCGTGTTCCCATCGGAGTCGCCGGCGTTATCACACCGTGGAATTTTCCGATGGCAATCCCGACATGGAAAATCTTTCCCGCGGTTCTTTCCGGCAATACAGTTGTTTTCAAACCGGCTCAGGATACGCCAAAGACCGCCACGACGCTGGTTGAAATCATGATGAAAGCCGGCATCCCTGAAGGCGTCGTTAATATTGTCCACGGCGGAGGATCTGAGGTAGGGACTGCGATTGTTGGCCATCCTGATGTTGATTTGATCTCGTTCACTGGATCGACAACAGTTGGAAAACAAATCTCGAAAGACGCAGCCGACACATTGAAGCGGGTTTCGCTTGAACTCGGCGGAAAGAACGCTCAAATCGTTATGGATGATGCAGACCTCGACCTAGCGCTTGACGGCGTTTTGTGGGGCGCATTCGGGACCACGGGTCAACGCTGCACGGCGACGAGCAGACTGATTTTGCATGACAAAATCTATGATAAGTTCATATCGATGCTTGTCGACAGGACTAAAAAACTCAGGCTCGGCGATGGCCTGAAAGCCGACACCGATGTTGGACCATGCGTGAATGAAAGCCAGCGGAAGACGGTTGAGAGTTATGTGGAGGTCGGGAAAAAAGAGGGAGCGACGCTGGTTTTTGGAGGGGCTGCGGCAAAAGGGGATGGATTGAGCAAGGGCTGGTTCCACGAACCGACAATTTTTGGCGATGTGTCGCCATCTATGCGGATTGCCAAAGAGGAAATCTTTGGTCCCGTTCTTTCCGTTCTTCGCGCAAAATCGCTGGAAAACGCAATCCAAACGTTGAACAACACAATTTATGGATTGTCGTCATCGGTGTACACAAGAGACGTCAACAAGGCGTTCATGGCTATGAGAGATATTCAGGCCGGAATTACGTACATTAATGCGTCGACGATAGGCGCAGAGGCCCACCTTCCGTTTGGCGGAGTAAAACAGACCGGCAACGGCCATCGTGAGGGCGGCTGGACTGTCTATGATTTCTTCACCGAATGGAAAACCGTGTACGTCGACTACAGCAGCAAACTTCAACGGGCCCAAATCGATAATTACTGAGACGGCAATGCAGGGCAGACCCTACATCACTTCATTCTATGAGCACCAGGAGTTCTTCTGAGTGTTGACCTGAAATCAACTACTCTGAACTCAAAACTCATCTACTCCCATGGTGCCTTATGTCTCAGAAAACAATAGACTTTGCCGATATTTCCAAGTCCAAATCCAACGGTTCCAGAAATAAAGCCGTAAACGAAAAACCCACGACAAAAACTTCCGTCAGGGTTCTTCCAACCGAAGTCCATTCAACACTGTCCGATCACATGCTCGTCGACGGATTCGACCTTGTTGTCGACCTCCGACGAAGCCAGGGCGCGTATTTGTACGATTCACGGTACAACAAGCGCTACCTCGATTTCTTCACTTTTTTTGCCTCTGGATCCATCGGCCTGAATCATCCAAAAATGGTGACGCCGGAGTTTCTGGAAAAACTTGGTAGAACGGCTGTGAATAAGCCGTCGAACTCCGACGCATACACAGTGGAAATGGCAGAATTCGTGGAAACGTTTGCCCGGATCGCGAAACCTGACCACTTTCAGTATTTGTTTTTCGTCGATGGTGGTGCGTTGGCAAACGAGAATGCCATCAAAACTGCGTTTGACTGGAAAGTGAGAAAAAACTTCGTCAAAGGATACACAGAAGAGTGCGGGCGTCAGGTGATACATTTCCGGAGGTCGTTCCACGGCCGAAGCGGGTATACGCTCTCCATGACGAATACCGACCCGACGAAGACCAACTACTATCCTAAATTCCGCTGGCCTCGCATCCACAATCCGACCATCCACTTCCCTTTGAATGACGCACGCCTTGAGCAAGCGGAGAAGGAAGAAGCGCTTGCCATTGAGCAAATCAAGCGCGCCATCATCAACAACCCGGATGATATCGCCGCATTGATCATCGAACCGATTCAGGGCGAAGGCGGCGACAACCATTTTCGCAAGGAATTTCTCGCTGAACTGCGGACTGTCTGTGACGAAAATGAAATTCTCCTCATTTTTGACGAAGTCCAAACGGGCGTCGGCATTACCGGGAAGTTCTGGGCCTATGAGCACTTTGTAAAGCCGGACATCTTGACCTTCGGGAAGAAGACTCAAATTTGCGGGTTCATGTGCAGTACCAGAATCGACGATGTTCTCGAAAACGTCTTCCACAAACCAAGCCGGATCAATTCAACCTTTGGCGGAAACCTGGTCGACATGGTTCGCTTTACAAAGATTCTCGAGATTATCGAAGAAGACGGGCTTGTGGAAAATGCTAGAGTCGTAGGCGAACACCTGTTGCGCCAGTTGCAGGCGCTGGAACAAGATTTTCCCGATCTGGTCTCAAATGCGCGCGGAAGAGGACTATTCTGCGCGATCGATCTTGAATCTTCCCAGAGCAGGGACCTTTTGAAGCAAAAAGCGTATGAGGCTGGGCTGATCCTCATAGGTTGTGGAGATCATTCGATCCGCTTTCGTCCACCTCTCAACCTTAAGAAGGAGGAAGTGGATGAGGGGTTCAGCATCATCCGCAAGGCTCTGAAAGAAATGATGAATGGAGAATGACCTGTCAGAAAGCCTGCCTTCTATCACGTTGGACGGGGTAGAAGGCAGGCTTCTACACATGACGAATATGGAAACTGCCCGAGTCGACCACAAGGAAGCGCTGAAACTCAATGCGGAAACGGTGACGAACCTTCTCGTCCAATTCATCAAAGACGAGACAGGAAATGCCGGCTTTTCCAGGGGGGTGATTGGCCTGTCGGGAGGCGTTGACTCGGCCGTTTCAGCTTACCTGATGGCAAAAGCGCTGGGCAAAACAAACACGCACGCCGTAATCCTTCCGTACAGAACAGGTTTGCCCCAAAGCGTCCAGGACGCTGAGCTCGTTGTGCGTGAACTGGGCATCAAATCGGAAACCGTTGATATATCAGCGATGGTGGATGCGTACTGTGACAAACACAAGGCGACGGATAAGGTCCGACGGGGAAACATCATGGCTCGTGTTCGGATGATCGTGCTCTATGATATCTCTGCACGAGAGAAAGCCCTTGTTATTGGAACGAGTAACAAGACCGAATTACTTCTTGGCTACGGGACGCTTTTCGGGGATACGGCGTGTGCTATCAACCCGTTGGGCGATCTTTATAAAACTCAAGTATGGCAAATCTCAGAGTCGCTCGGTGTGCCGAAAAGAATCGTTGACAAAAAGCCGACCGCCGACTTGTGGTCCGGACAGACGGATGAAGGCGAGCTGGGGTTTTCCTATCGCGAGGTTGACCAGCTCCTTTTTCAAATGATTGATGAGCGCCGCTCCGACGACGAGTTATTGAATATGGGGTTTTCGAAAGAGTTTGTGAAAAAAGTAAGACTGCTTGTCCGAAAGAACCAGTTTAAGCGCCGCCCGCCGCTTATTGCCAAAGTTTCCTACCGAACTCTCAACGTAGATTTCCGCTATGTCCGGGACTGGGGAATCTAGCCGAGGCACTCTTTTCATCGTCGCAACGCCAATCGGTAACCTTGAAGACATCAGTCATCGCGCAATCAAGGTTCTTTCCTTAGTTGACCTCATCGCCGCTGAAGACACACGCAAAACAAAGATCCTCCTTGACCATTACCAGGTTTCAAAACCGATGCTGAGCTATTTCAGCTACAATGAGAAAGCCAGGACTCCACAGCTCATTGAGAAACTCTTAAGCGGCCAATCTATCGCGCTCGTTTCTGATGCAGGAACGCCCGGAATCTCAGACCCCGCATATCATATTGTTACACAAGCGATAGAAAAAGAAATTCCAATCGTTCCAATTCCAGGTCCATCGGCTTTTCTTAGCGCGCTCATCTCGAGCGGGTTGGACACAAAGAGCTTTGTGTTCGAAGGTTTTCTCCCTCAGAAGAAAGGTCGAAAAACCAGACTGGAAGCACTAAAAGCAGAAACAAGGACTGTAGTTCTCTATGAATCTCCTCATAGAATCTTGAAAACCCTAAGGGAAATCCTTGAAGGTTGGGGAGAGCGAAAGGTGGTCGTTTCTAGAGAACTGACGAAGAAATTCGAAGAAATCGTCCGGGGTAGGGCCTCTACAGTCCTGAAAGAACTCTCCTCAAAGCCCACACGAGGTGAGTACGTTATCCTTGTAGAAGGTAATCCCTCTTGACAAATCGGTCTTTCTGCATTATATTAGCACTCAGAATTAAAGAGTGCTAATTTCGCAGTATCCCACAAGTCATTCAAAATAAACACCTTAAAAGGAGGTCAGTCTTATGAAGATCAAGCCTTTGGCCGATCGTGTTGTAGTAAAGCCCGCTGAGGCTGAGGAACGCACGAAAGGCGGAATCATCGTGCCGGATACGGCAAAAGAAAAACCGGTATGGGGAGAGGTTGTGGCAGTTGGTCCCGGTCGAGTCACCGAGGATGGGAAGAGCATCCCGATGGAGGTTAAGAACGGCGACAGAGTACTTTACGGAAAGTATTCCGGAACTGAAGTGACGCTTGACGGCGACGAGCTGCTGATCATGCGCGAAAGCGACATTTTTGCAATCATGCCCAAGTAAGAAAGGAGAGATCTGAATATGTCAGCAAAGATGATTCATTTTAGCGCGGATGCCCGCGCGGCCCTGAAGAAGGGCGTCGACCGTTTGGCCGATGCTGTAAAGGTCACACTAGGCCCGAAGGGACGTAACGTTGTCATCGACAAGAAATTCGGTGCACCGACCGTAACAAAAGACGGCGTGACCGTTGCAAAAGAAGTAGAACTTGAGGACCCCATCGAGAATATGGGCGCCCAGCTGGTTCGTGAAGTTGCGTCCAAAACCTCCGATGTTGCCGGAGACGGCACGACAACGGCGACTGTCCTCGCTCAAGCAATTGTGCGGGAAGGACTCAAGAACGTCACGGCTGGTGCGAACCCCATGGATTTGAAGCGGGGAATCGACCTTGCTGTGAAGTCTATCGTCGAAAGTCTCAAGCAAATCAGCAAGACCGTTGGCGACGACAAAGAGAAGATTGCCCAGGTCGGCTCAATTTCAGCCAACAACGACCGCACCATCGGCGAGTTGATTGCCAACGCGATGGAAAAGGTCGGCAAGGACGGCGTTATTACGGTTGAGGAAGCAAAAGGAACCGAGACAACGCTGGAAGTTGTCGAAGGAATGCAGTTCGATCGCGGCTACCTTTCGCCGTACTTCGTCACCGATGCAGAGTCAATGGAAGCTGTCCTGGAAGACCCCTACATCCTCATCCACGACAAGAAGATCAGCGCCATGAAAGACTTGTTGCCGATTCTTGAGAAAGTCGCACAGTCCGGCCGTTCGACGCTCATCATTGCCGAGGAAGTCGAAGGAGAAGCTCTGGCAACGCTCGTCGTCAACAAGCTCCGTGGCACTCTGAAAGTATGCGCCGTGAAAGCTCCTGGCTTTGGCGACCGCAGAAAAGCCATGCTGGAAGACATCGGCATTCTCACAGGCGGAACGGTAATTTCAGAGGAGAAGGGCTTTAAGCTGGAGAATGCACAGTTGTCCTACCTTGGTACGGCGAAGCGAGTGACCATCGACAAAGACAACACCACAATCGTCGAAGGCGCCGGAAAGAAAGAGGACATCAAAGGAAGAATCAAAGAGATTAAGCAGCAGATCGACAAGACGACATCGGATTACGACAAGGAGAAGCTGCAAGAGCGACTCGCGAAGTTGTCCGGTGGCGTTGCGGTCCTGAAGATCGGCGCTTCCACGGAAGTCGAAATGAAAGAGAAGAAGGCCCGTGTTGAGGATGCGCTGCATGCGACACGTGCGGCGGTAGAGGAAGGCATCGTTCCCGGCGGCGGTGTGGCGTATTTACGCTGTGTCACGAAGCTTGACGGGATAAAGACGGACAACGATGACCAGAAAATCGGCATCGAGATCATCCGCAGATCTGTGGAGGAGCCGATTCGCTGGATAGTCCAAAACGCAGGCCTGGAAGGTTCGGTCGTCGTCAATAAAGTCAAAGAAGGCAAAGACGACTTTGGCTTTAACGCCCAGACCGAGCAGTATGAAAACCTCATCAAAGCCGGTGTGATCGACCCGACGAAAGTTGCACGCATCGCTCTGGAGAACGCGGCCAGCGTTGCCGGGTTGCTCCTAACGACTGAGGCGACGATCGTTGAGAAACCGAAAGAAGAGAAAGCACCGATGATGCCTCCGGGCGGCATGGGTGGAGACATGTACTAAGCTTTACGTAAGAAGTCAGTCTTTTTGAGGATGGCGCGGGGACAAAAGACTGACTTCTACAGAAGTTCAAGCCCCTTCACGATGCAATGTGAAGGGGCTTTTGTTTTATCGCCCCTTCTTTAGCTGCCCATCAGCCCACCGCCGGCCAAATGAGGAATTCCTACACACATGCTAGCCGAGAGTAGTTTCCTACATCGAATCATGTAAGAATCATCGTACAGGATTTGTAATCGCAAAATTACATCCCTTCCATGATTGCAAACCAAACTTCGCTTTTCTATCCTTTGCGGAACCGATTTTCATAACAAGTCAATTCTCCAGAGACCCAATCATGACACAATTCAATCTTTCCAACAGAAGACCGGAATCGGACCGTTATTGGGGAATTATCCTGGCTGGGGGAGATGGGAAGCGGGTTCAGGATTTTCTCAGGACACATTTTGGATTGGACAAGCCCAAACAATTCTGTGCGCTCCTTGGAAAGCGTTCGATGTTGAGGCACACGATTGACCGCGCGTCATCATTAATTCCCCGATCGCGCCTTGTGACAGTCATAGGCCGTCGTCATCTGTCGTTCGCCAAGGATGATTTGTTTGACCGGGAACCGCAAAGCGTTGTTTTGCAGCCGCTGAACTGCGAAACTGCGCCCGGGATCTTGCTTCCGCTTGCCCGCATCCATTCCGTTGATCCGAAGGCCATTATCGCGATTTTTCCTGCAGACCATTTTATTCTGGAAGAACGAAGGTTTATGGAGTATGTCGCGGGAGCGTTTACATTTGTGGCAAGGACTCCGGGACTTATCGTCACCCTTGGAGTCAGGCCCGCGAGCCTGCAACCCGGCTATGGCTGGATTGAGAGAGGGGATTGCGTTGGACAGGTGAAGGGGAAGAATATCTTTCACGTCAAGAAGTTCTGGGAAAAACCAGCACACGAGCTGACGCAATTCCTGTTTGAAAAAGGATGCCTATGGAATACCATGACACTCGTAGGTACCGCGGAAATGTTTGTCCGCTTGTTCAGAGAATGCACGCCGGAGATGTTTTCTTCCTTTCAAAAAATATGGAAGTCCATAGGAACGACGCGAGAGGAAGAGGCGGCCGAAGAAGTCTTCAGGTCGCTCCCGTCGGTCAATTTTTCCAGAGCTATTCTTGAACGTGCGTCTCACAGTCTGGGCGTTCTCCCCGTGAAAGATGTGTATTGGAGCGATTGGGGTGATGAAACACGCATCCGCATCGACCTTGCTCGTATGCACCATTATCAACATTTGACGCCGGGTTTCTCGAGGACAGGACAAGGATCGCAAGATTTCACGGTCGCAACTCAAGCGGCCCGGAAACCGGATCAGAGCGAAATCTTCAATAACTGAAAAGTGGTTCTATGACTGACATCATTTTGTTCGTTGGTGGAATTGCGGCATTTATCCTCATTCTCGAGGCCATTACCCATTCGCGGGAGGACAAGTCGCGGCGCCAAAAAGAAGAGCCGGGGACGATGAGCACATGACACCGCGAACTTTCTGCAGACGTGAATACTGTCCTGGAATATGTTGAAACAAAAACGTTACCGAATCACCGTTAGAAATGCGATGCTCCTGGTGTGCATCCTGCATGCTGGATGTTTCGAGCCGGTGACAAGCCTTTCGGTTTTTCGGAAGAAACATTTGCAGAATGATTTTTCTGTGGCAGGGTTTACCGCTGCCTCATTCCCCGAAGAGACCCCGAGTCTTGTGGACGCAGAACTTGACTATCTCCCTCTCGTCCAAAGATATTCAGGACAATACCACTTCGACTGGGTTCTCATCATGTCGGTCATTCGACAGGAATCGGGATTCAAATCTGACGCGGTCAGCAACAAAGGCGCCTACGGATTAATGCAAATCATGCCAACGACAGAGTCGACACTGAAATGGCAGCTCGGTGTGAAGGAAACAAGGACTCCCGACAATAATGTGAGGGCAGGAATATTCCATCTGAGATCGCTCTATCACATTTTCAGGGAAACCGACAGGGACAACCGTATTCGCCTGGCCCTCGCGGCATACAATGGCGGCATTTCCCGCGTCCTCGACGCTCGACAGATTGCCGCGTATCTTGGCCACAACCCGAGTCGCTGGGATTCTGTTCGCGATGCCCTGCCGTTGCTTTCCAGAAGATACCACACGCTTCACCAGGGCCTCTGGCAACAAGACCGGCCGCCGAACGGTTACTTTGAGGGATGGAAGGAGACCGTTCGTTATGTGGACAGGATCATGAGATATTATGAAAACTCCGTCGGCACCATGGCGTACACAAACGCGATTGTTCCGGAAACGAAAGAGCAGGAAAGAACAAAGAGAGGATTTCTCGCGGCCGTACGCCAGGGAGGACAAGTCTCCGATTAAATCCCGCGATACCCAACCGCCAAACACGCCACGGCCCCTCCGACCAACCCAGGAGGGGCTTTTTTGTTGTCTTTTCTTTAGCTACATTCGGTCACGAATGAGAATTCCCGATTTCAAAATCGATGAAGTGCGCTCGGCTTCGGATATTGTTGACATTATTGCGTCGCATGTCCGCCTGAAGAAAAGGGGAAAGAATTTCCTTGGATTATGCCCTTTTCACCAGGAAAAAACACCTTCCTTCACCGTAAGCCCGGAGAAGCAAATGTATCATTGTTTCGGCTGCCACAAAGGCGGAAACGTGTTTACGTTTGTTATGGAATATGAAAAGGTCTCGTTCATTGAGGCTGTCCGTTCTCTGGCAGAGAGAGCGGGAATCGCGCTTCCGACGGCAGACATCTCGGTTGAGCAACAAACGGAGACCGAGGCGCTCTACAACGCCTGCAGGTTCGCCGGCCTTCATTTTCATAACAACCTCACAAAAACCGATGAGGGCAGGTCGGCGCTGGAGTACTTTCATTCCAGAGGGTTCACGGACGACACGATTCGTGCTTTCGGCCTTGGGTATTCGCTGCATCGGTGGGACAATTTTCTGAAAAAAGCTTTGGAGGAAGGCCTCAAGCTCGAACATCTTTTGAAAGCAGGACTTGTGCGAACCCGGGAAGATGGCACCCATTACGATTACTTCCGCGGACGGGCAATGTTTCCCATTTTTGCCACGACGGGACGTGTCATTGCTTTTGGCGCGCGCAAAATCCGTGAGGATGATACGCTCGGGAAATACATCAATTCCCCGGAAACGCCCATGTACAACAAAAGCCGCGTGCTCTTTGGACTCTTCCACTCCAAAGATGCGATCCGAGGAGAAGACAACGCATTGATGGTCGAAGGCTATGCCGACCTGATCTCGTTGTATCAGGCAGGAGTTCAAAATGTCGTTGCATCTAGCGGAACGGCATTAACGGAAGAGCAACTTCTGCTCCTCGCCCGATATTCCAGGAAGTTGACGTTGGTGTACGATGCCGACTCAGCCGGGTCGAGTGCAACGTTGAGAGGAGTGGACCTTGCCCTTGAGCAGGATTTCGACGTGAGAGTCGTGGAACTGCCCGAAGGCGACGACCCCGATTTGTTTGTTAGGAAAAACGGCGGGAAGGAATTTCAGAAGTTGGCTGAACAGGCAACGTCCTTCATCGATTTCAAAGCACGGCAGTATCAGAAAACGGGGGCGTTTTTGTCCCCGGAACGAAAGTCCGAAGCAGTTCGCTCGATTGTGCAATCGATTGCCAAAATGAGGGACGAGCTCAAACGCAACTTCTACATCAAAGAAGTTGCCGAAAAATACGAGATTTACGAGTCAATCCTGTACCGGGAGCTTGAGAGGTGGATTTCGAAAGACAAGCCTGTACGCAGAGAGGCAACGGGGTCTCAGCGAGTTCCTGTTTATGATGTCACCTTGTCCGACATCACAGTCCCCAAAACATCCGATATGCCTTCAGCCGAACGTGACCTCGTGAAACTGTTGCTCGAGGGCCAAAGCGAAATAATCGATTTCATTTCGAAAAATGTTACGATCGAACAGTTTGCGGATGAACGGGCTCGAAAGCTGACGGAGTATTTGTTTTCCCACTGGCGTGAATTGGGTGAAATCAATGCAGTTTCTCTTTTGAATGAAATGGACGATCAGGAATTAAAGGCAATCATTACGGACATATCATTGAGCAAGTATGAGTTGAGCAAAGGATGGGTGAACAAGGAAATCGACGAACCGGATCCCAAACAGATCGCGAGGGATGCCCTTGCGTTGCTAAAAAAGCGTGCAATTCAAAAACAAATTGAGGAAAACCAGCGCATGTTGAAAGAGGCGACCCAACGCGGCTCGGACAAAATGCCGTTCGTCGTCCGGCATCAGGAGTTGATGAAACTCATGAAAGAGACGGAAAAGGTCTAAAGACCTTCCGAAGGTTTCAACGCCATGAGAGGACCCTCGGAAGGTTCTCTCGTCAACTCGAAGTTTTGGCAATGTTAACCTTCCGAAGGACACGAATTCACCTGAATTCCTTCGGAAGGTCTGCTGCGACGAGATTGCTTTTCTTCCCTTCTCTCTCTACCTTATTTTCATACCATGCCTCGCAGCACTCCATTGATGATTCACATCGTTCCCGGGAAGTGCGACTTCTGCGGCTGTTGCGTTGGCGTATGTCCCGAAGATGCCATCGAACTGATGGAATCAAGAATCGCCATCATCGACGAACGGTGCACAAACTGCAAAAAATGCGTCTGGGCGTGCCCCTGGGAGGTCATTGAATTCCATCGGGAGGGTGTGGCAGAACTGCCCAAAGAGCAACCGTTATACCTGAATAACGGGTCAGAATAAAACCCTGTCATAAGTGAACCGCGCAACATCTCCCCAGACCGAGCGCCGCCCGTGAAAGAATCTTACGATATTATTATTGTTGGCGCCGGGCCCGCTGGGTCGACGGCCGCAAGGTATGCCTCCTCCGGGGGGGCATCCGTCCTGATGCTCGAAAAGGATCGTGATGTCGGTTATCCCGTGCGGTGCGGCGAAGCCGTCAGTCACGAAGGTCTCGTCCAGTTTATTGAGCCCGATTCAAAATTCATCGGTTCTACGATCACGAGATTTCGTCTTGTGCCTCCGAATGGGAAATCCGTCATTCCACAGCTTGACGGCAAAGGATACGTGCTTGAACGAAGGATTTTTGACTACGAGCTTGCAAAAGTCGCGGCAAAGGAAGGCGCGGAAGTTGTCACAAAAGCCTATGTGTACGACATTCTCAAGAACGAAAAAGGCGAAGCGGTGGGCGTGAAAGCCCTTCTGAAAGACCGGGAGACGGAGATACGGTCGAAAGTCGTTATTGCCGCCGATGGTGTGGAGAGCCGCGTGGGAAAATGGGCCGGGATGGACACCACCTGCCATATCAAGGATATGGAAAGCTGCGCGCAGATGACGCTTTCCGGCATTGAGGTCGAAGACGATACACTCGATTTCTATTTCGGCGGCGATGTGGCGCCGGGAGGTTATTTGTGGGTGTTTCCCAAGGGCAAGGACACTGCGAATGTGGGCATTGGCATTTGTGCCGAAGACGCAAAAAAGAAATCCGCCCTCAGGTATCTTGAAGAATTCATCCAGGAAAAATTTCCAGATGCGGCCGTACTCACTCGCATCGCCGGCGGCGTACCGTGCGCAAAGACGACCGACACGGTTGTCAAAAACAATGTGATGCTTGTGGGCGATGCTGCACGCCAGGTCAACCCGACCTCCGGGGCCGGCATCATCAGCGGGATGATTGGAGGAATGATCGCGGGCCAGGTGGCGGCGGAGGCTGTGAGGATGAACGACCTTTCGTATCTCCCGGAATACGAGAAGCGGTGGCACAAACGTCTTGGATGGAGGCATGAGGTGTTCTACAAAATCAGGGATGCAATCACCAGTTTTTCCGACGAGACGTACAACAGCATTGCTGAGAGCGCGCGAAAACTTCCTGAGGATAAACAAACGCTCGGCGGTATTTTTCGCGCGGCTCTCTGGAATCGTCCCTCCATGCTGCTGGATGTGGCAAAAGTTTTTGTCTCCTAGACAATTCGCCACTTTTTTCCTTTCCTTGCAAGTCAATCCATCTTCAACTATATTTCTCCCCGAATTGGTCTTCTTAAGGGTGCAAGAACGGAACAATTTCAGAATATCCTTATCGTCCGCACCGACCGCATCGGTGACGTCCTTTTCTCCCTGCCGATGGTTCCTCTTTTACGATCAGCGTTTCCCCGGGCGAGCGTCTCCATGCTTCTACGGAATTACACGAAGGATATCGCGTCAGGGTACGAAGGTCTCTCGGAAGTCCTTACGTACGACCATGCGGGAAAGCCGAAATCGTTTCTCGAAATGTTGCATGAATTGAAACGCGGCCGCTACGACCTCGCCATCGTGGCATTTCCAAGATTTCGGATTGCGTTGTTGCTCTTAATTGCCGGAATCCCGGTCCGCGTGGGTACGGGCTACCGTTGGTACTCTTTTCTTTTCAACCGAAAAGTCTTTGAACATCGTAAAACCGGTGAACGCCACGAGAGCGAATACAACGTAGGACTCCTCCGTGGTCTTGGGCTTGAAAACGGACGGTCTGCCAATCCTCGCCTCAAGGTTTTGGAGGAGGATCGGCTCGCCGCTTTGACAGTGATGCATGAGAGTGGCATCCAGCGCGGTGAGCCGTGGGTTATACTCCATCCCGGAAGCGGCGGATCTGCAAGAGATTGGAGCCCGGAAAACTTTGGACGGCTGGCAAAAGCTTTACACGATGACGGATACAAAGTTGTCATTACTGGCGGGCCGGGCGAAAATGAGATCGTTCAGCAGGTAGTAAACCATTCAGAAGGTAAGGGCGTTCCTGTTGTAGGCCGTTTTCAACTTAGAGAACTTGCGGCATTTATCAGCTTTGCGGGGCTTTTCGTGGCTAATTCCACAGGCCCGCTCCACATTGCGGCAGCAGTCGGAACTCCTGTTATCGGTTTTTATCCTGATATTCCGGCATGCAGCGTAAAACGCTGGGGTCCGCTTTCCGAGCAAAAGAAAATCTTTGTTCCGGACAGGTCAAAGTGTCCGTTGTGTCAGGGGGGCGATTGTCGCTCGAACATCTGCATGGAACAAATTGCGGTGGACAATGTGGTAGAGGCTGTGCGCGAACTTATCAGTACCCCGAAATCAGTGAGTATTGAAACTTGAGCGGATACATCCCATATCTTGTCATAGCTTTCATGTGGAGCAGTAGTGTGAAAGCCCAGGATTCGGCCGGGGTCCGCGGGATGAAATCAACTATTGCAAATGAACCGTCATCTCTGGACACGCTCCGCGTCATGCCGCAATCAGCCTTTGCGGTTGGCGAGAGGCTTGTGTTCGACGTGGGATACAGTTTTATTACAGCGGGGGAGGCTGTGTTCGCCATACCAAAGCTCGACACCCTCAATGGCCGTGAATGCTATCAGGTTCTCTTCACAGTGAATTCAACGCCCTCGTTTTCATGGATTTACAAGGTCGAGGACCGTTACGAGACGATGCTGGACACGAAGGGGATTTTTCCGTGGAGGTTTACTCAGCGGATTCGCGAAGGAAAATACAGCAGGGATTTCAGCGCGGAGTTCGACCACATCAGGCTCGTCGCGAAAACTTCCGAGGGTGAGCATCCCATCCCGCAGTATGTCCATGATGTCGTTTCGGCCTTTTACTATGCGAGGGCTCTCGACTTTTCCGAAGCGCGCCCCGGCCATAAAGTCTATTTGCAAAACTTCTACAAAGATTCCACCTACCAACTGGCGATCAAATTCCTCGGTCATCAACAGATAGAAGTCGGTGCCGGAACTTTTGACTGCATCATTGTAGAGCCCTTGATCAAAGAAGGCGGCTTGTTCAAAAGCGAGGGCCGGATACTGATTTGGATGACGAACGATGAGCGAAAGATCCCCGTGAAGGTGAGTACCAAAGTTGTGGTAGGGTCGATCGACGCCGAGCTTCGGGAATACTATGGTCTGGCCGGGCCTCTCAGAGCAAAAGTGAAATAATGTCCAGATTCAGGCAGCTCGAACTCACCCGCATCCGCACGATCTCCATTACATCCAGAAAAAGCAAGGTTAGACGCGGGGCATTTGCCCACGTGGTGAATGCCAGGACAGCAAAGCTGAAGGATTTTGTTGATTCATTGCCGCGTATTCTGGCCGCGGACGAACTACGCGACCTTGCCAGCGACATCGCACGGGCTCGGAGCAAGAAAAAACCTGTGATTCTCATGCTTGGCGCCCACGTCATCAAAGTCGGCCTGTCATCCATCATTGTCGACCTCGTGGAGCGGCGCATTGCCACACATGTCGCCATGAACAGCGCCGCCGCGATCCATGACGTCGAAACCGCAATGTGGGGCAAGACGTCGGAAGACGTAGCCGTGAACATCGTTGACGGCAAATTTGGCATGTCCAAGGAAACCGGAGATTTTATCAACAAAGCGCTCGTCAAAGGCTCCCTGGAATCCTCTGACGGATACGGTGAGGCGCTCGCAAAAAAACTCATTGCCCTCAGGGCAAAAAACCGCGACGTCAGCATTCTTGTTTCCTGTTTTCACAACAACGTGCCGGTCACGGTTCATGCTGCCATCGGCACGGACATTGTTCACCAACAGCCGACGATGGACGGAGCGGCGACGGGGGAAATGAGTTTCCGCGATTTCAAAATTCTGGCGAATAGCGTGAAGGACCTGAGGGGGGGCGGAGTTGTTCTGAACATAGGGTCTGCAGTCATCCTGCCGGAGGTGTTTCTCAAAGCCCTTACGGTCGCGCGCAATCTGGGACACAAAGCCAGAGGTTTTGCGACTGCGAATTTCGATATGATCCGTCACTACAGGCCTCAGGTCAACGTCGTGGAACGCCCCACGCAAAAGCATGGACGAGGGTACAATTTTACCGGCCACCATGAAATTATGGTGCCGCTCCTTGCTGCAATGATCAAGTTGAAGCTTACCTGAGCGTCGATGAGTTATTCCGAAGCAGTCTCTCCTCCTGCACCACCCGCAAGGCCGGCGTCCTTTGTCGACCGTTTCGACGTGCATCCACTTTTGTTTGTCGCCGTTTGCCTGGGAGCGATTTTTTTCCTGTATCATATCGTCGGCAGTGCGATTGCGTTTATCGTTGTGGGCGCCAAGATCACGAGGGAAAACGCGCCCGCGATGCGGCTCATGACAACCAGTGGACAAATTGCATTCATGCTTCTTCCGACACTTGTGTTTGCAAGACTTCTGAGCGCACGTCTCGGCCAGGTATTCCCCCTTCGGCTTCCCTCGGTGAAGGAATTTGTTTTTGTGTTTGTGGCTCTCGTTTCACTTCAACAACTTCTTGAAGTCTACATGTTTGTGCAGGATCTTATCCCGCTCCCGGAATTCCTGAGCAAAGTTTTGGAACCCGCTCGCGAGATGTTCAGGAACATGATGAAAGTTGTCGTCAAAGCGGAGAGTATTCCTGAGCTATTTTTTGTTATTGTCATCGCGGCGGTGGTTCCTTCCGTTGTTGAAGAATTGTTGTTCCGGGGCGTCGTCCAAAAGGCTATGGAACGAATGTTTCAACCGTTGCTTGCCGCGCTTCTGACAGGCGTTGTTTTCGGCGTGTTCCACCTCGATCCGTTCAACGCAATTCCGCTGATCGTGATCGGCTGTTTCCTCGGGGTCTTACGGCACAGGTCGCAGAGCGTTATCCTGCCTGTTTCCGCACATTTTCTCAACAACATGGCCGCCGTGGTGGCGATTTACCTCGGCATGGGGTTTGAAACAAAGTTGAGCACAACGGAATTCGGCTTTTCGGAAACCGTTGCCGTGTTCACTCAACTCGTTGGTTTTGGATCCCTCTTGTTCTTTTCGCTTCGCGCCTATCTCCGAATAACTCAACCACTGCAACTTCCGGCATGACATCGCGCCTTTGTGAAAACTGCGGCCGACCGGTCGCTGAAACGCACGTCCTCTGTTCATTCTGCGGAATGACGATTGCTATAAGCCGGATGGAGTGCGAAAATCATCCCGAGGAACATGCAGTGGCAGTTTGTGTTGTCTGCGGGAAGCCCGTGTGTGGGGACTGTGCCATCAGCGCTGAGAAAAGCATGTTTTGCGACAAGCCGGATCATGCTGCGATGCAAAAGGAATGGATCCTGATCGCAACATCACACTCCGAATTTGAAGCCGATGCCGTTTGCCTGAACCTTGCACACTCGGAAATCGAAACGAAAGTTTTTTCGATGCGAGACCATGTTGTAACTTTCTGGTTTGATGAATTCGCGATTGTTCGCGTCTTTGTCCAACAGAAGGACATGGAAAGGGCGTTGGCTGTTCTCAGTGAACTCCAACTCATCGACGGTCCTGCAAGTGTTTAACAAGAGGAATTCGTAGCTTGGAAAAATCCAGGTTTTCTTCCCTGCCAACTCGTGTAGCCGTCGCCGCTCTCGCCATACCGGCTATCATACTTCTCACGCTTCAAGGCGGGTACTGGTTTTTTGGGCTTGTGGCATTGATTTCTTCAGTTTCTCTGATTGAATTTTACAAGTTGTCGGAACGAAAGGGGGCGCTCCCGCTGATAAAACTCGGAGTTTTTTTTGGCCTCCTGGTAAATCTTGCGTTCATCTATGAACGGCTTCAGCTCGACCTCTACAAGTTTTTTGCCGACATGGGAATTCGACTCTCCATGTTTTCTCAACTCCAGTTCCTTCTTGTTGTGCTCTTGTTATTCATTCTCGCCGTATTATTAACTGAACTTTTCAGGAACAAAGAGTCGTCGACTCTCAACATCGCCCTGACGGTCTTCGGCGTTCTCGGGATTTCCGTATTTTTTGGAACGCTCATTGGACTTCGTGAGGTCTTCCCTTACGGCTTCCCGGTGTACAAGTTCTTTTCTGTCGCCGTGGCAGACACGATCCAGCTCGAACAGATTAATCGGTGGGGAGGATATACCGTTGTCTCGCTTTTTGCAAGCATCTGGATATGTGATACGGCTGCCTATTTCGGAGGGGTTTCGTTGGGCCGGCACAAACTGATGGAGCGGGTGAGCCCCGGAAAAACGTGGGAGGGAGCTGTGTTTGGTTTTGTGTTTGCAATCCTGACGATGGTGCTCGCGCAAAAAACCGTCCTTGAGTACCTGCCGCTTCATCACGCCGTTGTCGTCGGTGTTTTTGTGGGAGTCTTTGGACAGCTCGGCGACCTTGTGGAATCGCGTTTCAAGCGTGACGCTGATGTCAAGGATTCATCTTCGATCATCCCAGGCCATGGAGGAATGTATGACAGATTCGACAGCCTGGTATTTCTATCGCCTATTGTGTATCTTTACATAGATTTTGTTGTTTTGTCATAGCGAAAGAATGGAAAAGAAGACACAAAAAATCAATGTGATCACGCTCGGATGCGCGAAGAATCTTGTGGACAGCGAGGTTCTCCTCGGACAATTGAAAGCCGGCCAGGCCGAGGTTGTCGCCGATATTCATGATGCAGATATCGCCGTTATCAATACCTGCGGTTTTATCGACGCTGCGAAACAAGAATCCATCGATGCGATTGTGGAAGCCGCGGAAAGGAAAAACCGGGGAAAATTGAAGAAAGTGGTCGTGATGGGATGTTTGTCAGAACGCTATTCGAAAGAACTTGCCGAAGAAGTGCCTGAAGTGGACGCGTTTTACGGGTCAAATCAACTCTCTGAAGTTTTGAACGAAGTAGGTGTTGATTATAAGAGAGAACTTTTAGGAGAGCGTTCACTTTCCACACCGTCTCACTTTGCTTACCTTAAAATCTCGGAAGGATGTGACCATCCGTGCTCATTTTGCGCGATCCCCCTGATGCGGGGACTGCATCGGTCGAAACCTGAGGAGGAGATAGTACACGAGGCTGAATACGTTGCGACACAGGGAGTCAAAGAACTCATCGTCATTGCACAGGACGCAACGTACTATGGCTTAGACCTTTCCGGCGAGAGGCGATTGCCGCAGTTACTACAAAGATTGAGCGATATGAGAGGCATCGAATGGATTCGCATCATGTACGCCTACCCTTCGAAATTCCCGCTTGAACTTCTTGACTCGATGTCCGAAAACAGAAAAATCTGTCGGTATCTCGATATACCAATCCAGCATGCCTCAGATGCAGTCTTGAAGTCGATGAGACGCGGTATCACAAACCGCGCCACCCGGCAGCTTCTTGACACAGTCAAAACGAAAGTCCCTGGTATCGCGTTAAGAACTACGCTTATCGTCGGTTACCCCAACGAGACAGAAGACGATTTCAAAGTTCTCTATGATTTCGTCAAGGAAACAGAGTTTCATCGTCTCGGCGTGTTTACCTATTCTCAGGAGGAAGGGACGTTTGCATATGAACTTGGCGACCCAATCCCTGCGGAGGTAAAGGAAGAGCGAAAAGGTGTGCTCATGGAACTTCAAAAAGAGATATCGGAAAAACGCAACGTTTCGCTTATGGGCTTCACGGTGAAGGTCCTTATCGACCGAAAAGAAGGGGGCTTTGCCGTCGGAAGGAGTGAGTGGGACGCGCCCGAGATTGACCAGGAGGTTTTTGTGAAAGACGCCCCAGGGTTGGCGGTTGGTAACTTTTTTAATGTAAAAGTTGTTGATGCGGTCGAGTACGATCTCTATGCAGAGCATTAACAGGATCCGATTGAGCGGAGGACTTCTATGATGACGCGATTGGTTTTTCCTTTGGTGCCGATGTTGAGAGCGGTGCTTCTCGTATTTTCAACCGCACCTATTTTTGCACAGTCGGTTCCCCGAAGTCTCAACGCTGCCGCCACTCCTACGTTTTTCTTCGAGGCCATCAGTTTTTCTTCGGAACAACTCAACAAATCACACGTCGACATTTACCTGCAGGTGCCCCACGAAGAGCTTCGTTTTGTCAAAGAGGGTGACCTCTACGTTGCCCGCTACGAAGTGAACGTCAGCGTGTATACGCACGACAAGAAACTCGTGCAGGATCGGTTGTGGACGGTGGAGGTGCGCGAGCAGGATTTTGCACAAACGACTTCGAAGCGTCAATCTAGCCTCACCCAGCGCGGCATGGAGCTCGAACCCGGCAACTATGAGTTTGTAGTCAAGATGGAGGACCAGGACTCGCGCAGGAGCGCGCAAATCGGACGGGCGATGCTTATTTCGAATTACGAAAGAGACTCGATGAGCGTGAGCGACATTATGCTTGTGAACCGGCTGACCACGGAAGGCGAAAAGAAAAAGATCGTGCCCAACATTTCGGGTGACGTCGGCCATCTCTCCGAAGGATTCTTCCTTTTCTTCGAGGTGTATAATGCCGGGACCGAAGACTCCCTTGAACTGACGTGCCGCGTGTACAACTCGAAGAAGGAACAAGTTTACGAAAGGCAGGAACGGCACGCCGCTCTTGGCGCCAAGACTCAATCGTTTTTAAAAGTTGAGAACCTTAAACTGCCGGTGGGAACATACCTGGTAACGATGGATATATCGCTTGGTGGCAAAACTGCTTCGCCGTCCGTCCAGGCGACGACTTCCCGAACGTTCACAGTCCGATGGTCCGACATGCCGGTGTCTATTGTGGACCTTGACAAAGCCATAGACCAAATGCGCTACATTGCGCGGGATTCCGACCTGGAATTCATTCGCTCTGTAAGTGACGCGGAAGAAAAGCGGAAGCGTTTTCTGGATTTTTGGGCGAAACGCGATCCCGACCCTACGACGCCGAATAACGAACTGATGGAGGAATACTATCGTCGCGTGGAGTTCACAAACAAGAATTACACGCATTATCTAGAAGGTTGGAGGTCGGATCGCGGGATGGTCTACATACGCCTCGGCCCGCCCGAAAACATCGAACGCCACCCTTTCGATATCAACACCAAGCCGTACGAAGTCTGGTATTACTACCAGCTGCAACGGGAGTTTGTCTTTATCGACGAAACCGGATTCGGCGATTACCGGCTTAAGTACCCCACAACAGACCTCTGGGGAAGGATACGCTAAATTTGTTGCTCCCGCGGTTTATGGAAGCCAGCGTGAAATCTCTTTCCGCTGGCTTTTTTTGTCTGTCCTTGCTGCAAACTCCGGGCATGTCGGCTCAGGATACCGTAAGAGTGGCGTCTCTAACCGTGGTGACCGGGCGGAATTCCTCTTTTGCTGAAATCCCCGAGAACCTCCAAACCAGGCCAAACACCGTTTTCCGTCAACGAGATTTCCAGGAGGACCTCGCACGTCTCATTCAACATTTCGCTGCTGACGGTTTCATCCAAGCCCGAATAGAATCAGTCGCTATTGCGCCTTCGCTTACAGCATCCGGCGTGGATATTCTCATTAGGATTCAGGAAGGAAAGCAAGCCCTTCTAAAATCCCTAAAGATTGAAGGTACGGAGGCAATGAATGAAAGCATGTTGAAAGAACATTTCAGTCTTGCAGAGGGAAAGCGCTTCATCCAACACGAACTGGAATCAGACATTCATCGAGTCCTTATCTTCTATGAACAATCCGGGTATCCTTTCGCGAAGATCGAAGTGGGAGAAATTTCATTCGAAGAATCTGACGATGGCTTATTGACTTCTGTAGACCTTTCTGTGGATGAAGGCAAGAGAGTCACGATTTCGGAGCTACGTGTCGAGGGTAATAAATCGACGAAGGAATACGTTGTTGTCAGAGAAGCGCGACTCCAGCCCGATGAGCTCTTTGACGGCCGTTTATCTGAAAAAATCAAGCGGCGGCTGGAAAAACTGAACGTCTTTTCGTCCGTTTCACTTCCCGAACTGTATTTGAGAGAAGATGGGTGTGGCGGGCTTATGGTGCGCGTGACGGAAGGAAACCCGAATTCGTTCGACGGGATCGTCGGATATGTTCCCCCACAACGGCCCCAGGAAAACGGATTCCTCACGGGGCTCATTGATGTGCAATTTCGAAATCTCCTGGGGACGGGCCGCAAACTTTCCACCCGATGGTACAGGGAAAACCAATTTACACAGGAAATTGAGATTCGTTATTTCGAGCCCTGGATCGGTTCGTATCCACTCAACGGCTTCGGTGATTTTTTCCAACGCAAACAGGATTCGATGTACGTCCGGCGGAATTACGGCATAAGTCTCGAATTGATGCTGGGCGATGTGCTCACGTTTGGGCTGTCCTACAGTCAGGCGCATGTGATACCTTCAGAAGGATACGCGAGGTCCGTTCTCGCTGAAAGCGAACAGTTTTCTGCCGGGGGATATGTCCGCTACGATTCGAGAAACGATCCGGTGACGCCGACCAACGGCATTCTTTACCGGACAGAATACCTCTCCGGAATAAAGAACCTGTTGAGCAATCCGACAAACGCACAGACCACCAGAGGGTCGACGCGACGGATCACCATGGATTTGTCTCACTATGTCGAGGTTATCAGTCGCCAGGTTCTCGCCTCAGAATTTCATATGCGGGATTTTCGAACCGCTCGTGTGGAAGTCGGCGATTTATTCAGATTAGGCGGAGCAACGAGCCTGCGCGGATATAAAGAGGGGCAATTCCTGGGGTCCACGCTTACATGGATGAACCTAGAATACAGGTTTTTGATAGATCGTCGTTCATTCTTCTACGGTTTTGCCGACGCTGGTTACATTGTCATTCCAGAAAACTCTGCCGCGGGTATTTCAGGGTTGGAACAAACGAAAATCGGTTATGGTGCTGGCGTGAGGTTGGATTCGGGACTCGGCCTCATTGGCGTGAATCTGGGTTTCGGCGAAGGGGACACGTTCAGCACTGCAAAACTTCATGTTCGATTGGTGAATGAATTCTGAGAAACTGAAGGCGCTCTTCGAGCTTACGCGTCCCCTGAATTGCGTGATTGCATTTCTTTCCATCGTTGCAGCCTCTGTGCTGGCGGGCGGACGTGATGCATCTTGGCTCCCGATACTCATTGCCGGACTCGTCGGAGCTTTTGTCGCGGCTGGGGCCAATGCCATTAACGACTATTTTGACGTTGAAATAGACCGCATCAACCGGCCGGAGAGGCCAATCCCGCGGAATGCAGTCGCCAGAGAAGATGCTCGATTCCTGTGGTTTATTCTCTCATTTTTCGGACTGGGGCTCAACGTTTTTCTCAATAGAGGAGCGCTTGCCATCGCGTTCTTCGCCGTCATCTCTTTGTATCTTTACAGCTTGGTACTCAAGAAGACGGTCCTTGTCGGGAACTTCGTTGTGGCTTTGATGACAGGAATGGCGTTTGTGTACGGAGCCGTCGTCGTGGGAAAGCCGGAGCGTTCTCTCGTGCCGGCGGTCTTCGCTTTTCTCATCAACCTTGCACGAGAAATCGTCAAAGATGTTGAGGACATGGAAGGAGATGCGAGCAAGAATGCGATGACGTTTGCCGTTAAATACGGCGCCCGATCAGGAATTATTGTTGCAAGCGTAATACTCATCCTCCTCGTGGGCACGACGATTGCGGCCTATGTCCTTGGAATCTACAATATTCTCTATCTGTACGCAGTCCTCGTCGTCGATGTGATTCTGGCATACATCATTGTTTCGATGTGGAACAATCGATCTCCGATTAACTTGAGGAGAATGAGCAACCTCCTTAAACTGAACATGGCGATTGGACTCGCGGCAATATTTGCAGGTTCGTAAAAACTCATGCCCTTACTACGCATTGAACGGAAATTGTGGCAGCAGGGTGTTGAGTTTGTTGCCGGAGTCGACGAAGTTGGGGTGGGGCCGCTGGCAGGGCCGGTGGTCGCTGCCGCCGTCGTTTTTCCAAAGCACGTGCAGATCGAGGGAGTCGATGATTCGAAGAAACTCTCAGAGGCAAAAAGGGAAGAGCTGAGCGAGTCCATAAAAACTGAGGCTCTGTGCTATGGCGTTGGCGTGGTCGAACATAACGAAATCGACCGAATCAATGTGCTTCAGGCATCTATCGTGGCAATGAGGAAAGCTTTATCGAACCTGAGTGTGACGCCGGAATTTATTATTGCCGATGGCCGGGCGTTTACTCATGAGACGATTCGTTACCGAACGATCATCGACGGTGACGCAAAGTGTTTCACCATAGCCGCCGCTTCGATTCTCGCGAAAGTGACTCGTGACCGCCTGATGCTGGAGTATCATGAACGTTTTCCTCTCTACGGATTTGACCAGCATAAGGGGTATGCAACCAAGCAGCACCTTGCCGCAATTCGAGAACATGGGTTGTGTGAAATCCATCGGAAAAGCTTTCGCCGTCAGCTCCAACTCTTTGACGGTGTCTAGCCGTTTCGAACAGTCTGATGTACCGCTTACATTGATTTTGCCTGCTTGTTTTGGTACTTTCGCTTCGCCATGTCACTCACCAACCGGCAACGCGGCAATCTCGGTGAAGAATTCGCCGCGGAGTATCTCATGAACAAAGGATACAAGATTCTCGAACGAAATTATCGCTACGAACACGGTGAAATCGACCTCATTGCCCAAGACGGGGATGAGCTTGTCTTTGTGGAAGTGAAATCACGAAGGTCGAAGCTGTTTGGCACGCCCGAGGACGGAATGACCGACAAGAAAGAAGAGCACATCCGTGAGGCGGCAGAAGGATACCTCTACGAGAAGAACATTGAAAACCGGGTGTGTCGGTTCGATGTTGTTGCAGTTGAGTTTCACGACGACGTTGCAAACATACGCCACACGCAGGATGCGTTCTGAATGACTCTGCTCGGCAAACACACTGGGCTCTATACCGATTATTACCAGCTCGCTATGGCGCAGGGGTTTTTCCTCTCCGGCCGAGAACAGACGAAAGCCACATTTGATTACTTCTTTCGTGAGAATCCGTTTAAAGGCGGGTTTGTCGTCTTCGCCGGCTTGGCGGACCTCCTCGAACTGCTGGAAAACTATGCATTTGAGGAAGATGATATTGAATACTTGCGGAAAACAGGTTTTGAAAAAAAGTACCTGGATTATCTTTCCACATTTCGATTTCGCGGAACGTTGAGTTCCGTACGAGAGGGTGAAGTCGTGTTCCCTCTGGAACCCCTTGTCCGTGCTGAGGGCAACATAACGGAAGTCCAGGTTATCGAGACGATTCTGTTGAACATCCTCAATTTTGAGTCTTTGATAGCCACAAAAGCGGCACGGTTGCGGATGGTTGCCCCGGACAAACGCCTCGTCGATTTTGGCCTTCGACGTGCTCAGGGTTTTGGGGGGATTCATGCAAGCAAAGCAGCCATCATCGGCGGGCTTGATGCAACGTCGAATGTGTACAGCGCGTTTCAGTTCGGGCTCCAGGCCACAGGCACGCAGGGACACTCGTGGATTCAGAGCTTCGACGATGAGCTCGATGCATTTCGCAAGTTTGCAGAGTTCTATCCAGATAAATGCGTTCTGCTGGTCGATACATACAACACGTTGCGCAGCGGCCTCCCGAACGCCATCCTTGTTGCAAGAGAGCTTGAGGCAAAGGGTCATCGGTTGCTCGGTGTGAGGCTGGATAGCGGAGACCTTGCGTACCTGAGCAAGCACTCGCGCGAAATGCTGGACAAGGCCGGATTGAAGTATGTGAAGATTGCAGTTTCCAACCAGCTTGATGAATACATCATCAGGAGCCTCTTGCAGCAGGGCGCACCGATTGATATTTTTGGCGTCGGGACGAGGCTCGTCACAGGCCACGATTCACCCGCTCTTGACGGTGTTTACAAACTCAGCATGTACGACAGCAAGCCCAGGCTGAAGTTCTCCGAGAATTACGAAAAAACGACTCTGCCCGGAATAAAAAAAACACTTCGCTATGTCAATCAGGACGGGATGTTCTATGCTGACGGCGTCGCGCTGGAGAATGAAACCTCCGTTGACTCCATTGTCCATCCATTTCTCTCCGGGCAGCGAAGTAGTGTGAAGGATTTCGCCTCTGAAGAGTTGTTGAGCGTTGTGATGAAGGACGGCCGCCGGATGACAGACGGGTTTTCACCCGATAACAGCGCCAGGTACGCTAAAGAGCGGCTCGCCAGACTTGCGCCGGAACACAAACGTTTTGAATTTCCGCATACGTACAAAGTAGGGATCAGTGCGGACCTTATGAATCTTCGGTCACGCCTCATGGAAGACTTTAAACGAAATCATAAAAGGTAAAGGAGGGAAGAGAGGATGAAAGGACTCCTCGTTGTCGACGTTCAGAATGATTTTTGTCCCGGAGGGGCGTTGGCGGTACCCGAGGGAGACAAGGTGGTGCCTGTGATCAACAAGCTCATGGAGAAATTTCCGGTTGTCGTTGCGTCCAAAGACTGGCATCCGAAACAAACGGTCCACTTCGAGAAATGGCCTGTGCATTGCGTTCACAACACCAAAGGCGCAGATTTCCACCCGGGGATCGTCAGCACAAAGATCGAACAAGTCTTTCTCAAAGGAACGGGAAACAAAGATGACGGATATTCGGCTTTCGAAGCAACGAATCTGGACCTTGCCCGCTATCTTAAAGAAAAAGGCGTGGACGAATTGTTTGTCGTCGGGCTGGCGACGGACTACTGCGTTCGGGCTTCCGCTATCGACGCGGTCAAACAAGGACTCACAACACATGTGGTCACGGACGCAATAGCGGCCGTCAATGTAAAACCTGGGGACGACGAAAAATCGTTGGATGACATGCGAGGGGCTGGAGTGAAACTCGTAACGTCCAAGGACATCAGCGCGAAGTAGTTTTTCTTTTTTGTTTATCATTCGTAACGTCACTCTTTGACCATTTTTCATCTCATTCTATGAATGCCTTGCCTTTCATTCTTGGTGCTTTGTTAGTAATGGCAATTGCCTACCGCTATTACAGCGCGTTCCTGGCGGCGAAGGTCGTTGCTCTTGACGATTCGCGCCAGACGCCCGCGCATAGTATGAACGACGGCCAGAATTATTATCCGACGAGCAAATGGGTGCTTTTTGGCCATCACTTTGCGGCCATTTCAGGCGCCGGACCGTTGATTGGCCCTGTTCTCGCGGCGCAATTCGGCTTCTTGCCCGGCTTCTTTTGGTTGCTGATCGGCGTGTGTCTTGGCGGTGCCGTTCATGATTTCATGATTCTCTCCGCGTCCATCCGCAGAAAGGGAAAATCTTTGGCCGAGATTGCGAGAAACGAAATAAGCCCGCTGGCGAGCATCATCGGCTCCGTGGCAATCCTCATCATCGTCATCATTGCTCTTGCTGGGTTGGGCCTCGCGGTCGTGAATGCGTTGCGTGAAAGTTCTTGGGGGACGTTCACGATTGCCATGACCATTCCCATCGCACTCTTTGTCGGGCTGTGGATGTACAAGATTCGACCCGGGAGAATAGGCGAGGCAAGCCTGATAGGCGTTGTGGGTGTTTTTGCCTCGGTGGTTGTCGGAAGTTACATCCCGACCTCTGCGTTGGCAGAGTATTTCACTCTTTCTCGTGAAGGCATCATCATTTCGATTGCCGCCTACGGATTCATAGCATCTGTCCTCCCCGTGTGGCTCCTTCTCTGCCCGCGCGACTATCTTAGTTCGTACATGAAAATTGGAACCATCGCTGCACTCATTCTCGGTGTTGTGATTGTCGCGCCGGAGATCAAAATGCCGGCTATCACGGAGTTCATTCATGGCGGCGGGCCGATTATCCCGGGGAAGATTTTTCCGTTTGTGTTTATTACGATAGCATGTGGCGCGATCTCGGGATTCCATGCACTCGTGTCTTCCGGTACGACGCCAAAAATGATCAACAAAGAATCTGACGCACGGATGATCGGCTATGGAGCGATGTTAATGGAGGGGGTCGTTGGTATCATTTCACTCATTGCAGCAAGCTCATTGTTCCCTTCAGATTATTTTGCCATCAATCTTTCGGCTGAAAAATTCGCGCAGATGGGACTTTCGCCGGTCAACCTTGAAGAACTTTCACGGGAAGTCGGCGAGACGATTGCGGCCCGGCCGGGAGGTGCCGTTTCCCTGGCTGTAGGTTTTGCGCAGATCTTTGCAGGCATACCGGGAATGAAAGGGCTGATGTCGTACTGGTATCACTTTGCAATCATGTTTGAAGCGCTGTTCATTCTGACGACCATCGACACTGGGACGAGGGTTGCGAGGTTCCTGGTGCAGGAATTTGGCGGAAGAGTCTGGAAGCCTTTCGAGAAAACGGACTGGATTCCCGGGACATTGATTTCGACCCTTCTTGTGGTGTTCGCATGGGCATATTTCATCTGGAATGGAAGCATCAGCACCATCTGGCCGATGTTTGGGACGGCTAACCAGCTCCTCGCCGGCGTTGCGCTTGCAGTTGCCACGACAGCCATTATCAACTCTGGAAAAGTCCGCTACGTTTGGGTGACGCTTATCCCAATGCTCTTTGTTTCAACCACGACTCTCACCGCCGGGTGGATCAACATTGCCGACAACTTCTGGCCCCTCACCGCAGACCCCGAAACTGCCGCACAGGGATATGTCAACTCCATTCTGACGGCTATAATGATGGTGTGCGCCATTATCATCATCATAGAAGCGTTCAGAAGGTGGCACAAGGTTCTTGTTCGGAAGCAATACTCTGTTGCTGGACAGGCCGTTGCTGCAACCGAAAGCAATTTCTCTCCGCCTGCGTACGGGTGTTGCTAGATTTCGGTAATCAAAGAAAAACAGTGTGTTTGTATGAAGGCTTTCGTGCGCAACCATTGAACGAGAAGTACGTCGACAGCACCAAGAGCTGAAATCCCATGAAAGCCGGTCCAATCGTGTCCGTGATGTTGTGAAAAGAATCCGCGTTTCATGCGTCTCTCGTGGTTGCAGCTGATCGGATTAATGGCTACAACGTCTTTTATGTCGGCAAACAGGACTTGGAAGATGCTATTCCGTCTGCGATCTGGCAATCTATTGTGAAAAAGAGAATACCTCAAATTGTTGCTACAGAAAAAGAAATTGATGACATCAAAAGTAAAATTCCCGATAATCAGGCTATTCAAAGTTCGAATAAACTTCACCCGCGTTTGAAAGCATTGTTACTTGCAAAAGCTGAGGGACAAGAAGCTCTTAAGAGATCATTATTGAAAAGTTCCCACAAAAAGGGACTGAACTAGGCAACTTGCTTCTGGCCGAAATAAAAAAAATGTTAATACGATACCAATAGAAATCAAGACAGTTTTTAATCGACTGAACGAGAATGCACAAGCGCAGGAGGTTCCAATCGAAGTTCAGTCGCAACTACAATTCAAAAACAATTAAAATCAGATCTCATTAGATAATCGAATGTGAATTTTTAGCCTGGAACTTCGACGGTGGATGGCCACTTTGTTGACGTCAACAAGATGGTGGACCAATTTGCCCGTGGTGGCGAAATCGTAGCCCCCAAAAACAGAAACGGCCCCTAGATTGCTCCCGAGGCCGTCAAACCAGGGTTACTAACCCTGGCGCTGCTTAGTGCATACACAATATGCACGCTGACCGTGTAAAAGTCAAGGATAAACTCAACGCGTGAAACCAAATATGGAGCCCGAAAGGGTAATCGCTTACATCGACGGATACAACCTCTATTTCGGGCTGAGAGCGGCCGGATGGAGAAAGTATCTTTGGTTGAATTTGCAGGTGCTTGTCAGGAATCTCCTTAAACCCAATCAAGAACTGATATTGACAAAATATTTCACGGCCATTGATGCCCTTCGAACCCTTGATAACTTTGAAATATTCTTTGGGCAATTCCAAGCGAATCCGCGTCGGTGTCGCAAATGCGGGCACAACGAAAATGTCTCACAGGAGAAAATGACCGATGTGAATATCGCTGTGGAAATGATGAAAGATGCATTCCAGAATTCTTTTGATACGGCCTTACTCATTTCAGGGGACGGTGACCTTACCGCTCCGGTCGCCGCAGTAAAGAATCTCTTTCCATCAAAGCGAATTATTATTGCTTTTCCTCCTCAACGCAAGTCCTACAGACTCCAGGAGCAGGCGCACGGAAGTTTCATCATAGGACGGAATAACATTGCAAAGAGCCTCTTTCCACAGGAAGTTGTTTCCTCTGGTGGTCATGTCTTAAGACGCCCGGAAGAATGGCAATAAATCGTTAAACTCCAGTTCGAACCCAACAAGGAATACCAGCTTCCCGCCCGACCTCCACGTCAACCCAGCCGAAATACATCCATGGACGGCAGGACAAGTGCGTACAATCCCCACATGACGGCGCTGATGCTAATGGGGATTGTCAGGTTGTCGTCGATTCTTACAGAAAGAGATTCTACGACTGTTCCTATTGCTGCCCCGACAAAGCCGATGAAGAATTCGAGAGGATGCCCCTGGATTTTTGGAGAGATGAGAACAACGAGAACCGCGGAAACCAGGAAAGCGATGCTTCCCTCGCGGCTCTTTCCAAAGAAACGTTTCTTGCCGTATTTTCTTCCGATAAGAGCGGAGGTAGAGTCGGATATTATCAGAATGGCAAAAGCGGTGACAGTGATGATCTTGGGGAAAATCAAGACGCAAAGACATGCGGAGATCAGGACGTAGGTTGCCCCGTTGAGTCTTTTTTTGTTTCCCTCCTGCTCGTGTCGCCTTAGAAGCCAGCCAAATGTTTGATAGAACCAGCGAGCAACGGGAGGGATGTAGTGTCGCGCAATGTCTGTGGCAAGAAACGCGGCCGTCATCGGTCCAAGGATCCAAAGCGCCTGTTCCCTGGTGATAAAAAAATAAATGACAGGAATCGAAAGCGAGGTTAGATGGATGGATTTGCGGACGAGCTCATATCGGTAATCAATCGCCGCCGACTGATGACCGCTCGTTGGTTGACTTCCATCGGGTGAGCCAGAGGAGGATGACCCGGCGGAAGAGAAGTTCATGGCGCCTTTCTTAATTTGGGGCCGGAATTACCGGGCGTGTTCGCGGGCTCGGGTTTTGCCTTTGCTGCTTGCTCGGCGGGGTTCTTTGCCGCTTCGTTTTGCTGGTCTTCCCCGTTGGTCCGTCTATCGACAGGGGGCAGCTCTTGTCCCCGAAGGACTTTGTCGATTTCTTCGGAATCGAGAATCTCTCTCTCCAGCAATGCGTTCGCCAATCGGTGAAGTTTGGCCATGTTTTGTTTGAGAATCTTTTCTGAGCGCTTCATCGCCGATGTGACAATTCTCTTCACTTCCGCGTCAATGGAGATGGCCGTTTGTTCGCTGAAATTACGCGTCCGGGTGATTTCCCTGCCGAGGAAGAGCTCCTCCTCTTTGGCTCCGTAGGCAAGCGGCCCCAGTTTTTCGCTCATGCCCCATTCGCACACCATTTTTCTCGCGATTTCCGTCGCGCGTTCAATGTCATTCCCCGCGCCCGTGGTGAATTGATTGAAAATGATTTTTTCTGCGGCCCGGCCACCGAGGGCATACGTAATCATCGCATCAAGGTACTCTTTAGAGTATGTGTGCTTTTCGTCGATCGGAATATACGTGGTCACACCGAGTGCCCTCCCGCGGGGAATGATCGTTACTTTGTGTACGGGGTCGGCTTCTGGAAGGAACTTTGCCACGAGCACATGTCCGGATTCATGATAGGCGGTGATTTTCTTCTCGCGGTCGGAAATGATCATCGACTTGCGCTCCATGCCCATCATGACCTTGTCCTTCGCTTCTTCAAAATGCCGCATCATAACAACTTTGCTGTTTGGACGGGCGGCGAGAAGCGCAGCTTCGTTCACCAGGTTGGCAATATCTGCGCCGGCAAGCCCGGGGCTTCCTTTTGCCAGCACTTCAAGTTTCACATCTTCCGCGAGAGGGATGTTCTTTGTGTGCACGCGGAAAATTCCCTCCCGGCCTTTGACGTCCGGTCGGTCGACCACAACCTGCCGGTCAAATCGCCCTGGCCTGAGCAACGCGGGGTCAAGGACGTCCGGCCTGTTGGTTGCTGCAATGATAATCACGCCCGTGTTTTGCTCAAAGCCGTCCATTTCCACCAAGAGCTGATTCAACGTTTGTTCACGCTCATCATGTCCACCGCCCAGCCCCGCTCCGCGATGTCGGCCGACGGCGTCGATTTCGTCGATGAAAATAATGCACGGAGCGTTCTTCTTTCCCTGCTCGAACAGGTCCCGAACGCGGCTGGCTCCGACGCCGACGAACATTTCAACAAAATCCGCTCCGCTGATGGAGAAAAACGGAACGCCCGCTTCTCCCGCAACTGCGCGCGCAAGAAGCGTTTTCCCGGTACCCGGCGGACCCAGGAGTAAAACACCCTTCGGGATTTTTCCGCCAAGCCGTTGAAATTTTGCGGGCTCTTTCAGGAACTCGATAACTTCCTGCAGTTCCACTTTTGCTTCGTCCGCTCCTGCCACATCCTGAAACGTCACCTGCGTCATTCCTTCCGTCAGCAATTTTGCGCGGCTCTTGCCAAACGAAAACAATCCTTTTGTCCCGCCTCCGCCTGCCTGCATGCGACGGAAAATGATCAGCCACACGCCGATGAGGAGCAGCCACGGGAAAATGTTCACAAGCGCATTCATCCAAAGGCTGTCTTCTTTTTCGATCTTCAATTTCAAACCTTTTGACGTCCAGTCGGCGATGAGCTTGTCGTCGATGTTGGTGTAGGGGAGCGTCAAAGCGATCCGAACGGCGTTGCGGGCGGTTTTGCCGCTGGCTGTCTGGATGTCCGTCGGCTGCGTCAGCCGGCCATGGAAGTCGAAATCGGTCAGGCCGGATTTCTTGATTGTCGCTTCATTGATTTTGCTCTCGTTCATCAGCTGCTGGAATGTCGTAAAACTGACTTCGTATTCAGTCTCATCGGTGCTGCGGAAGGCATACATAATGAGCAAAACCGCAAGCACAATGCCGACCCAGCTGAGGGCAACGCGGCCGAGCTTCATCCACGCAGGGTCGTCATCGCGAAACTGTTTGGGAAGCTTCTTCTGCGAACGCAGGGGAGTCATCCGCTTCTTCGGTCCGCCGTTCTTCTTGTCATCCGGTGTGTTTTCATTCAACCACTGCTGATACATAAACCGCTCCATGTAAGAAACATACGCTCTTGCCGCTTCAATTGTTTCCGTTTGCGACAAGCTTGTAGATCGACCGTAAGTTACGAACTTTTTGTGCGTAGTCCAAGCCGTAGCCGATGACAAAATCGGGAGGAATCTCAAACCCGACGTAATCAATCGGGAAATCCAGTTTGGCAACGCCTTTCTTCAACAACAAAGTCACAAAGCGGAGCGAGCTCGGATTCTCCTTCTTGATGAGCTTCTTGATAAACGCAATGGACAATCCCGAGTCAATGATATCTTCAACGACGACAATGTCCCTGTCACTCACCTGACAGTTGAGGTCTTTCAGGAGCCTGACCTGGCCTGATGAAATTTTTGCATCACCATAGCTCGAGAGCTTGAAAAAGTCGACCTCGCAATCCACGGAAATCTCCCGAATCAGGTCGGAGAAGAAGATGAACGACCCGTTGAGGATTCCAATGAAGATGGGCACTTTGCCGCTGTAATCCCGATTAATATCGGTCGCAAGCTCCTTGACCCGTTTCTGAATTTGCCCCTCAGTGATGAATGGAGCAAACCTGTCGCCGTTGACGATAATCGTCCCGTCACCCATGGGCATGCGCGCGGTATGAAAGTCGAACGACTGATCGTGTCGACGGGGTCACTTTAAACCGGTCGTCCAGTCGTTTGCCGCAGACCCAGACAATTCTGCCATGAGATTCCAGCACAGGAATCTGTGATTTCTCAAACAACGGCACTTTTTCGTCGACGAGAAAATCGCTGAGCTTTTTCTTGTGTCCAAGGCCGAGCGGGATGAACCAATCGCCCCTTCGCCATGACCTCAGGATCAGGTTTTTGCCGAGTTTCTCAGCATCGACAAATTCAAACCTCTGCCGATTCTTCAGCGACGACGGCATAGCCTCCGGCGCGCTTGAAGAGAACTGGAAAGCCGGGAACGAATAGCCTTTACCAACAACAACGGGCTGATCATTGAACGAGTTTCCATGCGCCTCCCTTACTACGAGACGTTGCCGATCCCGGAAAATTGTAAACTGCTTTCCAAGGTCTAAACGTGTTCCCGTTGGCTGATGAAGAAGCCTCAGGATGGAATTTGTTTTTTCCCTGGTTGGTTCGATACTCAGATTTCTCTGAACCTGAAGGATGACTTGCTCCTGCACAAAATCGGGCTCGCGCAAGAGCGAGGCCGTATCAAGCTCTACCACGCCTGCTCGCGCCTTAAAGCGGTGGAAATGTTTCTCCATCCGTTTTTGCAGCATCGTATCCACTTGTCGCATGAAGGTGGAAACTTCGTTGAGCGATTGAACAATATCTCCACCACTGTTCGACTGCAGGCGGGGGATGATTTTATGTCTGAGGATGTTTCTCTGGTATTTAAGTGAATTATTGGATGAATCATTGCGAAAGGCGATGGAGTGTTTTTCTGCGAATTGTTCAATTTCACGCCGGGAGACGAACAGCAAAGGTCGAATGATATGCTCACGCCTGACAGGGATCCCTGCGAGGCCTCTGACACCGGTCCCTCGAATGATATTCAAGAGGACGGTTTCAGCATTGTCGTTGGCATTGTGTGCCGTTGCAACATAGTTTGCGTTCGTCTTTTTTCGAATTTCAGTGAAAAACTCGTATCGCAGTTTCCTTGCCCCTTCCTGTTTTGTAAGATGACGTTCCTTGCAATAGGCTGCCGTGTCGCGTCGAAGGGAATGCAAAGGAAGAGAGAGCCGGTGGGCCTCCCGTTCAACGAACAATTCATCTTCATCGGATTCGCTTCCGCGCAGGAGGTGGTTGACGTGGATGATGCCGAGTTTGAGCTCCCAGGATTCGCGCAGCTCAGTAAAGAGCCGGAGCATCGCCATAGAGTCCATACCTCCGCTTACGGCCAACAAGACGGTGTCGCCCCGGCGAACGAGGTTATTCCTTCGAAGATAGGCTTCAAATCGTGTTTTGAGCGGCCTCATCGGCAAGGTCGAGTCTCCCTTTGTAATCCTAAGAGTTTCGGACTGTAGAAAAAAAATCTTGACCTGGAGAAGTCAAGACGGGAAATAAAGAATTCTTCTCAAGATAAAGATTTTTGAAGGGAAAGACAAACGCACAATGTGAGTCGGATGTTGGATTCATGGATAAATGGATTGGATGGATGAGTGTGAACCGATGCATGTGCATCGTGGTGTAAGATTTTTTTACGGTTCTGAGAGATTCGTTTAAGATTCCCTTGTTATCCAACAATCCCCGTCCGAACGATCGAAAAAGAAATAAGTTCGGTCGGACGGGCAAAAATCCATAAATCCATCCCGAGCCGATACCCTGTTCTATTGCCTTTACCTCGAAAATGAGATAACTTTTCAATGGCATGAGAAGCTTGGCATACAAAATCGGTGTGGGCTATTTTGTGTTGATGAGCATCGGCCTTACGACGAGCATTTTTGCCATCTATAATTTTACAGAGCTCCGGAATTCCATTGAACCGATTCTCCAGGAAACCTACCAGGTTGCCGTCAACGCAGAGAATCTGGTTGAAACACTGGGCGACCAGGATGACGCCCTGCTCATGGCGCTCATCGACGACCCTGAACTTTACCGCCTGTATTTTGACGAAGGCAGGGATAAGTTCTTGGTGGCGTACGAAAGAGCAAAAGGAACGTCGGTCCTTCCGCGGCAGGCCGAGCTCATTGATAGAATTATCCTGACCTACCGCTCATACCTTCAGGCTTCCGACTCACTCTTCCTCTTGTTGAGTCAGCAAAAGGCAGGTATTGCAAGAAATTATCAGAAATTTGTCCTGCGGCCGATTGCCGTCAGGTTGAAGGACCAGTGTTTTGAACTTCTTGCCGCTAACCAGGAAGCGATGATGCAAGCGCAGGAACGGATCAAACTGAGAACAACTCAAGTGACAGTGACGTTCATTGTCGCGGCTGTCCTGGCTGTTGCCCTGAGTCTCCTGGCAAGCTGGCGGTTTTCGAAAACAATCCTGGGGCCAGCGTTGAGGCTTACGGAGTCAGTACGGAAAATAAGTCAGGGACACCTCAGTCAGAAAATAGATGTCACGACCGATGACGAGATCGGAGAACTCAGTCGTGAATTCAATAAAATGACCGAACGACTGCATGGCTATGAGGAAATGAACATCCATCAAATCATTTCTGAGAAAAAGAAATCCGAAACAATCGTGGAAAGCATTGCTGACCCCTTGATCGTTACCGATGAGAAAAACTGCATCATCCTCATGAACGAAGCCGCCGCACTCGTGTTGGATTTAAAGGACCGGCGATGGATGGGCGAACCGTTGGCATCCGTCGTCAGGGATGAGCGGTGGATTGACGGATTAACACCCACGCCCGATGACAGGTTATCGGGGCAGCGAAGAGATCATCTTTTGTCATTCAAAAAAAACGGCGATACCCTCTACTTTCGTCCTCGACAGACAATCATCACGGATGAGCAGGGAAACGTCGAAGGCACGATTACCTTGCTGCAGGATGTGACAAGGTTTAAGAATCTGGACCGCATGAAGTCGGAGTTCATTGCGACCGTATCGCATGAATTTCGGACGCCGCTGACGTCCATTAGCATGGGAATTGATATCCTGACTCAAGGTACGGCAGGCCCCATCAGCGAACGACAACGGGAATTGTTAGCCGCCGCAAAAGCTGACTGCGAGCGGCTGAGGAAACTCGTGAAGGAATTACTCGACCTGTCAAGGCTCGAATCGGGTAAATTTGAGACCCGGAAGATCCCGTTGAGACTTCGTGACCTCGTTGAGGAAGCAGTCAAGCCTTTGGAATTGCCGTTTCAAGAGCAAGGCATCGGCCTTGAAGTGAATATCCCCCCGGATCTTTCGCCGGTGAATGGAGACAATCAGCAGCTTTCATGGGTAGTCAGGAATCTCGTTGACAATGCATTGCGATACTCGATGTCCGGAGGGAAAGTCAATGTGAAGGCAGTCGAAGAAGGAGACGCCATCAAAGTCTCAGTGACCGATACGGGCAAAGGGATACCGGAAGAAGCCCGGCGGACGATATTTGAAAAGTTTGTCCAGATCAAGCAGCCCACGGAAACCACACCGGGGAGCGTTGGGCTTGGGTTGGCCATCGCGCGTGAAGTTGTCGAAGCGCATGGCGGCCAAATAGGGGTCGAAAGCAAGCTCGGCAAAGGAAGCACATTTTTCTTCACACTTCCGAAATCCGTGCCAGCGTCATGAATGCGACCCGCAGCGTCCTTGTTGTTGACGATGAAAAAAACATCCTCAAAACGATGGGGATTTTCTTTGAAACGCAGGGCTATGAGACGCACGTATGTTCCAAGCCTCAGGATGTCCTGCAAGTCATTCGCAACAAAAGGATCGACCTGGCTTTTGTCGACCTCATGATGACGCCGATGAACGGCCTGGAGGTACTCAGTGAAATCAAGCAGCAGTCTCCGGGAACGACGGTCGTGATGATCACTGCGCACGCGTCGATTGACACGGCGGTGGAGGCGATAAAAAAGGGGGCGTACCATTACCTCGTCAAACCCTTCGACTTGAAGGAACTCGAGTTGTTCACACAGAAAGTGTGGGAACACCACGAGCTGTCGAGGGAGGTACATGAGCTGCGTCGTCAGCTTCCAATGTCCGGGAGCGGTGTGTCGATTGTGACGCGCAACAGGGAAATGTTGAAGCAAATCGACCTTGCCGCACGGATAGCGGAAAGCAATATCAGCGTCCTCATTGAAGGAGAGAGCGGGACAGGGAAAGAATTGTTGGCCCAGTTTATTCACGAGAAAAGTTTGCGGAGCGACAAGCCGTTTGTGAAGATCAATTGTGCAGCAATTCCGGAACAATTGTTGGAGAGCGAGTTGTTCGGCCATGTGAAAGGTGCGTTTACGGGGGCTTCCAAAGACCGCGAGGGAAGATTTGAGCTGGCCGACGGAGGGACGGTATTTCTCGACGAGGTTGCGGAATTGTCGCCGGCTATTCAGGCAAAGCTTCTTCGCGTGCTGCAGAGCAAAGAGTTTGAGAGAGTGGGAGAAAGTGTTACTCACAAAGTCGACGTGCGCGTTATCGCGGCCACGAACAAGAACCTCGACGAAGCACTGAAAGAAGGTGTCTTTCGCGAAGACCTTTTCTACAGGCTTAATGCGGTCCGTATAAAGCTCCTCCCATTGCGTGAACGACCGGACGACATTCCTTTGCTCCTTCAACATCAATTAAAACGGTTGTCGAGCGGAAATCTCCCCGAAATCTCCGACGAAGCCATGAAAGCTCTCAGGTCGTACAGATGGAGCGGCAACATCCGCGAGCTGGAAAACGTGCTTGAGCGCGCGATGTTGCTTGCGGCGAACGGTAAAATCGAGCTGAGTCATCTTCCGGAGGAATTGAGACAGGCGGCCGAGTCCTCGATGTATGCGCAGTCGATCGAGGAGGTCGAAAAGCTGCATATCAAGAGAATTTTGCAGAGAGCCAAGGATTACGAGGAGGCTGCGAGGATCCTTGGGATTGACCGGGCAACATTGTGGAAAAAGAGAAAAAAATACAATCTGTAAGTACGCTCCGCCGTTGCATTTCGCAACACGCTGTAACCTGTTCCTTCCACCTCGATTAGCTGGCGAAGAGTCACACGACCTGGCAGGACGTTGCTTTTCGCAACCCACGGAATTTCCTACAACGCCCGACTCACCTCTTTCGTTGAAGAAAACAGAATTTTTTTCCTCAAATGTGTGGCACTCCATTTGCACGAAAGTGATTTGCCCTTGCAAAATTCCCTAAAATTGTAGATTTTTTTCGGGCACAAAAATCAGAGAGGAATTCATGGCAACGAAACTTTCGACGCTCAACAACCTTGAAATCGCGATCCTGGAACCTCGCGGGTCGCTGATAGGCGGAGATGAGACTGACGAGCTGAAGACAAAAGCAAAAGATCTCATTGAGCAGGGCAACAGAAAACTCGTACTCGACCTTGGCGGAGTTACCTACATCAACAGCTCGGGTATTGGGGCACTCGTCGGGATTCATTCCATGTACAAGAAGGCAAGCGGGCACATCAAACTTTGCAATATCGCCAAAGGAGTTCAAAACGTTTTTGTTATCACAAAGCTCACGAGCGTCTTCGATGTTGAGGAAGTGCGCGATGCGGCGATCAAGGGTTTTAAGAAGTAATCCATCATTAATTCATTCTGAGGAGAATTTGTTATGAAGCAATCCGTTTTTACGACGGTGGTTTTGATCTCCACCTTTGTTATCGGGTGGATCATTTTTGAATTCATGCTTCCGGAATTCATTCAGAAGGGAGGGCCGCTGGTTGTCGCGTTGATTGCGCTGATTCTGATGCTCACCACGTTTATCTTTGAACGCGTGTTTTCACTGCGCAAAGCCCAGGGCCGCGGCTCAATTACCACCTTTTTGAAAAATATTCAGACGGCCATCAATACCGGAGACATCGACGGTGCGATCGCTACGTGCGACAAACAACGCGGTTCATGTGCCAACATCATCAGGACCGGCCTGGAACGGTACAAAACTCTGGTGGACGAGGGAGATACAAGAGGCGGGAAAGTCGTTATGGAAGAGGTGAACCACGCCATCGAGGAAGCCACGATGCTTGAGGTTCCGCTTCTGGAAAAAAATCTTGTAGTGCTCTCGACGATTGCTTCCATCTCCACCATGGTTGGATTGCTGGGAACCACGATTGGTATGATTCGGGCATTTACGGCGCTGGCGCGCTCCGGAGCTCCCGATGCGATTCAATTGTCCATTGGTATCTCTGAGGCGTTGATCAACACAGCGGGCGGCATCGCAGGAGGGATCGGTGGCATCGTCGCGTACAATTTCTTCGTAACAAAAGTGGATAACTTCACGTACATGATTGACGAAGCGAGCTATTCGATTGTGCAATCACTTGTGTCGCGCAAAAGCGGCAAAAAGTAATCCCTGACGAGGCCTGGCCATGGCAAAACACAAAAAGGGACGTGTCGGCATAAAGATGGACATGACGCCTATGGTGGATGTCGCATTTCTGTTGCTGACTTTTTTCATGCTGACGACCACGTTCAAACCTGCTGAAGAGGTGCAAATCGACCTGCCTTCTTCGCACTCAGAATTCAAACTACCTGAATCCGACATCTTAATGATCACGGTGGCAAAAGATGGAAGGATTTTCATGGGAGTCGATTCTCAAATTTTGCGGGCGAGGTTATTTGGTGAACAAAACAAATACCGGGCGGGAGTTGAAGTCGATAAACAACAACTTGGGAACCTCGTCATCCAGGCGCGCATTGCGAACCCAAAACTAAGGACTGTTGT
>JACPSI010000165.1 GCA_016193365.1 Ignavibacteriales bacterium | reverse complement strand
GAAACCTCGAAGGAGGGGTCTGAACACAAGTCGAGACACCTCAAACAGAGCTTAACGAAAAGTCCCAGAGGTCATCGGCAAGAATGCGTAGAACAATTTGTTATGAGATTCTTAGAATTTGATCACAAGAAAATGTTGAATCACTCTTTTTCCCGACCCCACCTCACCACCCCTCTGAGGGAAGGGAAGGTGGGGTCTGAAAATAAGGCGAGACGCCTCAACAGAACTAAGATCAACGCGCAAGATGTGGGATGGTGAAGAAGACACACGTCGTCGCAGTCATTCCGGCACGTTACGCTTCGCAGCGTCTGCCAGCAAAGCCGCTTCTCGACTTGCTCGGCAAACCCATGGTTCAACGTGTGTACGAACAGGCAAGAAGAGCAAGGTTGCTGAATCGAGTCATCGTAGCGACAGATGATAAACGGATCGAAGATGTTGTCAAGGGCTTTGGCGGAGAAGTCGTGATGACCTCGCCTGACATTACGAGCTGGAGCGACCGTGTAGCAGCCGTGGCGAAAAAGGTTAAGGGCGATATTTTCGTTAATATACAGGGAGACGAACCGCTCATTGAGCCGCGCATGATTGACGAGGCTGTGAGAGTGGTTCTAAAAGACAAACAAGCGGTTGTAGGAACGCTGGCGAAAAGGATTTCATCGGAGGCAGAGTTGTCGAACCCGAGTGTTGTCAAGGTTGTCGTGAGCAAGGAAGGAAAAGGCCTGTATTTCTCGCGGTCGACAATTCCCCATGTCCGCGACGAAGCCGACGCGTCGAAGTGGCTCAATCATCACACGTTTTTCAAGCACATCGGCATCTATGTTTTTCGGAGAAATTTTCTTTTGAAGTTCGCGAAGATGAAGCCCACAGCGCTTGAACAATCGGAAAAACTCGAGCAGCTCAGGGTTCTCGAGAACGGCTACGAGATTAATGTCGGCATCACGGAGTATGACAGTATTCCTGTCGACACGAAGGAAGATGCCGGGCGCGTGGTTCGGCTGTTGCAATTGCAGAAAAACACCTAGAGTGGCGATTCTGAGGAATTATCTTGCGTTTCTAACCGCAAAACACGCCCGCCTGCCCTATAGTGCATATTTGGCGGGCAGGCAGAGGAGGCGCAAAGATCGCAAAGGCTAGTGCTTGTTTCCATTAATCCAAAACATTTTTTTCTCTGAGCCCTTTGCGACTTCTTTGCAAACTTTGCGGTTAACTTATAAGGGAGGGAAACTGTGAGCGTTTGTTTTTCCAAACGATTTATCTGAAATCGCACCAGCGGAGATCAACATGGCTAATCATGTGAAGCATATTTTTATAACGGGAGGCGTGGTTTCGTCACTGGGTAAGGGAATCGCTGCCGCATCGCTGGGAATGCTTCTGAAATCGCGCGGATTGCGTGTGACGATACAGAAGTTCGACCCGTACATCAACGTTGACCCCGGCACGATGAACCCGTTTCAACACGGTGAAGTCTATGTAACCGATGACGGAGCGGAGACGGACCTTGACCTCGGACATTACGAGCGCTTCCTCAACGAAAGCATGACGCGCCAGAATAACGCAACGACGGGCCAGATTTATTACGAAGTGATCTCTAAAGAACGGAGGGGAGACTATCTGGGAGCAACGGTTCAAGTTGTGCCTCATATAACAGACGAAATCAAACGGCGCATCTGGAATGTTTCGAAATCCGGGAAATACGATGTCGTCATAACTGAGGTCGGCGGCACGGTTGGCGATATCGAGAGCCTGCCTTTTTTGGAAGCCATCAGGCAATTCATGCTGGAAGTGGGGCGGAGGAATGCGGTCAACATTCATGTCACGCTCGTCCCGTATATCCGCTCGGCGGGTGAGCTCAAAACAAAGCCAACGCAGCATAGCGTGAAGACGTTGCTTGAAATCGGGCTTCAGCCGGATGTGTTGATCTGCCGTTCAGAGAAGCCGCTTTCCAGGGAATTGCGGGCAAAGATTGCATTGTTTTGCAACGTGGAAACTGATTCCGTCGTTGAAGGCAGAGATGTCAGCTCGATTTACGAAGTGCCGCTCGTTTTCGAGAATGAACACCTTCCGCAAATTGTCATCGAGAAACTCAACCTCAAATGCGGCAAGTCTGATTTGCGAAGCTGGTCGCGGCTGGTCAACCGCGTGAAAAAACCGAGAGGCCACGCGCGCATAGCTGTGTGCGGTAAGTATACGGATTTACAGGATGCTTACAAGAGCATCAGTGAATCCTTTGTCCACGCGGGAGCTGAGAATGATGTTGCCGTAGAGCTAAAATGGATAAAGGCTGAAGACGTGGAGCATCACGGAGCCGAGGCGTATCTGCGCGACGTCACAGGATTGCTTGTTCCCGGCGGATTTGGCGAGCGCGGCGTTGAGGGAAAAATCAGGGCGATTCAATATGTGCGTGAGAAAAAAATTCCGTTTTTCGGGATTTGCCTTGGCCTGCAATGTGCCGTCATCGAGTTTGCCAGGAACGTAAGCGGCCTGAAGGGGGCAAACAGCACGGAGTTCAAGAAAACGAAATACAACGTTATCGACATCATGGTCGACCAAAAGGGCGTGAAGAACATGGGCGGGACGATGAGGCTTGGAGCCTACCCATGTATTCTGACCAAAGGCTCGAAAGCACACAAAGCGTATAAGAAAGAATTGATTAACGAGCGGCACCGTCACCGGTACGAGGTGAACAACAAATTCCGCAAGAAACTCAGTGAAGGGGGAATGGTGTTCAGCGGCGTTTCTCCCGACAACACGCTGGTGGAGATCATTGAGCTGCAGAACCATCCCTGGTTTGTGGCAGGCCAGTTCCATCCCGAGTTAAAATCCCGCGCAATCGACCCGCACCCGTTGTTCCGCGATTTTGTAAAAGCAGCGAAGGAATTCGCAGACTAAGGATCTTTCGAAGGTTCCCTTGTTTTATTAGGACCTTCGAAGGTTCACTTAGCAAAACCGAGCAAGTTTAAAACTGACCTCACCTGCCCTCTCAAAGAGGAGAGGCAAAGGTTCGGCCGTGATTTTTTTGGACTTCAGAAGTCTACCAAGAATTTCCACTTAGACTTCGAAAGTCTACAAGTTGGTGATTGGACGCTGTGTTAGACTTCCGAAGTTCCTGTTGAATTCGATTTAAACTTCTGAAGTCCATTGAAATAAAAAACGCTCTCAGAAAGAGGGGGCGTTCTTCCCAAGAGCGCTGTAACGACCTTGTCAAGGTTATCGCAGCTACATCTTGACCTTGCCAAGGTTAACTAGTTACCTCAATACATTTGCTCAGGAAACCTTTTCAAGGTCTCGATAACACAACGCAACCTTGACAAGGTCCTTGCCAATCTATTTTGCCAGAATCATTTTCATCGTCGCAACTTCATTTTCCACCTGAATGCGTGCGAAATACACGCCCGAAGGAAGCACCCCGCCAATCGCATCCTTGCTATTCCACGTAACACTGTAATCCCCGACAAACTGATACCCGTCAACCAATCTTGCAACTTCACGGCCTGTAATGTCATACACACTCAGACGGATTTGGCCGGCTTTCTGCAACGAATATGCAACCCGTGTACTTGGGTTGAACGGATTGGGAAAATTCTGGCCCAGTTTTACGTTCGGGTTCGATGTCGTAATTGCGAATTGAGGAGCAGACGTCCATTCTGCGTTCTGAACTTCAACGGCCAGGCTCTTTGCTTTCGGGTCTGCAATGACAACGTTTGCCAGATAAACACGATTGTTCACGTTCGATTCACTTTTGTCGACACGGTAAGAAATGCGTGCGATAGAGCCCTGCCCCTGAGAAAAATACAGCCTGGATGAGCCAAGAATGACGACATTAATCGTGGAATCGTTCGGCTGATAGGAAGCCACAATCCATTCTGAATTTGCGTTCCTCTCAGATCTCTCAAAACTCGATAGTGTTACGTTGCTTGAGCTGCGGATGGAAAACTGCAAACCGGCGACGTCGTCGCTATTGTCGAAATTAATTTCAATTGTATTGAGACTCGTCCGTGCTACGGAAAGCGTATTTTCTCCAAATGCGGTAGAGATCGCTATCATAAAGAAAGCAACAACGTTCAATGTCCTTTTGTAAACTGCTCTTTTCACTTTTGATGCCCCCAATGTTGTCATGCCATATGAGGTTCACACGGCATACCACGAGAAACATTCTCACGTAGTTTCGGACCTTCTTCCGTAATCCGTTGAAATACATTTGGTTACAGGCACAGCTTCTTTGAAGCATGAGAATGCAATTCAGTGTAAATTTTGTAATTTCTACAAACGAGCTTGCCAAAGCTGAATTTCAATGTCTCAATGCCTATCTTTTCCGCGGTTCTTTCTCGCCAACTCTCTCGCACAAGGATCTCCATTGTATAGAGCCCTCGTTTTTTCAATGACCATGATTTCATTCTCACTTTCTCAGAACCAGGTTGCCGACGTTGTTTTCACGAATGCAAAAGTCTGGACAGTCGACAAATCGAAGCCGACCGCAGAGGCGGTAGCTGTTTTGGGCGGCAGGATTCTCGCCGTGGGATCGAACGATGAAATCAAAAAATTCACCGGCAAGTCCACGAAAGTCATCGATGTGAAGGGTAAGCGGATGCTGCCCGGATTCATTGACAACCACACGCATTTCATGAGCGGCGGATTTCAGCTGCAGAGTGTGAATTTGAAAGACGCGAAGAACGAAGCGGAATTTGCGCGCAGGATCAAAGAACGGGCGGAAAAATATCCGACGAGGTGGATCACGGGCGGAGACTGGGACCACGATAATTGGCCAGGGGGAAACCTTCCGACAAAAGACGTGATCGACCAGTACACGCCGAACACGCCCGTTTTTGTGAATCGCTACGACGGACACATGGCGCTCGCCAACAGTTACGTCCTTAAACTCGCCGGCATCACAAAAGACACAAGGGACCCGCCCGGCGGGACAGTGGTGAAGGACCCGAAAACCGGCGAGCCCACAGGTGTTCTCAAAGATGAAGCGATGGGATACGTGTACCGACACATGCCTCCCTCAAGTGAAGAAGAACGCGTGGATGCAGCGCGGCTTGCGCTGGCTGAAGCGAGAAAACTCGGACTCACGAGTATACAGGACATGTCATACGCGGCGGACGTGAAGGTGTATCAGAAGTTGGAAGCGAGCGGTGAGCTGACGGCGCGGTTCTACAGCAGGATGCCGATCTCGCAGTGGGAACACCTTGCGAAATCCGGCATCTCGGTTCCGTTTGGAGACGAATGGATTCGACTCGGGTCACTCAAAGCATTTGTCGATGGTTCGCTGGGTTCCTCGACGGCTTTATTTTTTGAGCCGTTCACCTCAGACCCAAGCACGAAAGGATTGCCGAGCGACATTGTGATCGACGGGAGTTTGGAAAAATGGGCTCTCGGTGCAGACAAGGCCGGTCTCCAGTTATCGATTCATGCCATCGGCGACAGCGCGAATAGTTTGATATTGGACCTTTTTGAAAAAATCGTCAAGATGAACCGTGCGTGGGATCGCAGATTTCGCATCGAGCATGCTCAGCACATCCATCCAAAGGATTTCAAGAGGTTCGTAGAGCTTGGAGTGATCGCTTCAGTCCAGCCGTATCACGCCATTGACGACGGGCGGTGGGCGGAGAAACGCATTGGACATGAGCGCTGCAAGACAGCGTATGCGTTCAAATCGTTTTTGGATAACAATGTGAAGATGTGTTTTGGCAGTGACTGGACGGTTGCGCCGTTGAGTCCGTTACTCGGCATCTACGCCGCTGTCACCCGCCGCACGACGGACGGAGCAAACCCGAACGGCTGGTTCCCGGAGCAAAAGATTTCGGTTGAGCAGGCGATTGAGTGTTACACGATTAACAACGCGTACGCCGCGTTCGAGGAAAAAGAAAAAGGTTCGATTTCTCCGGGTAAGCTGGCTGATTTGGTTGTGCTTTCTGACGATATCTTGAAAATAGATCCTGTAAAGATCGAGAATGTACAAGTTGAGATGACGGTGGTGGGTGGGGCGTTGGTGTACGAAAAGAGCTCAACGAAAACAAACTAGTTAAAGCAGAGAAGACGTAAAGATGCCCGAGACGAGCTCCAACGTGAATAGGCGAAAGCGTACCTCTAACAATGCTTCAATCCACGAAGCGGTTGAGACTCGCCTTCGTCTGCGTGAACTACTGGAGCGTGCAAAGGAAAGCGAGGAACGACATTCAGAACAACGCATCAGATACTTTCTAACGCTGTTAACCGCAATTCTTGGAGGCATGGGATTCCTGCTGAAGGAAGGAATTTCTAAGAGTGATTCTTTTGTTGCAGCAACGGCATCGGCCTTTGCCTTATTAATTCTCTTTGGTTATGGGCTTCTCACCTTCGCACGTATTATTTGGTCCCGAAGAACAACCGACAGATTCGACTCAATAATCTCAAGCGTAACTTGTTCAATTCGGAATCTAGACACGGAGTTATACTTGGAGTTGTTCCGTGGAAAGGCCAAAACACAATCTGGGATAACGAATAAAGTCAAGGGCACCTTGGCGCAATTCATGTATCTCACGCAGGGACTTTTGGCAGCTGCAATTGTGACTAGTTTGGGAACCGCGTTCGAAATTAGTATCGTATACATTGGCATTCTGGATTGGGCAGTTTTTTCATTAGTTGTTCTTCTTCTCTTTGCCTGGTCCGAACATATTAGGAGAGTGGCTCAAAAAGAGGATCAACCTGACAGAGACTCCATTTAGCAAGCGATGATACAAATAACGGGATTAATGAAAGCAAAGAATCGGCGATTTTTATGTTCTCTCACCACGACGGCAAAAAACAAATGAAACGCGCAGCCTAACACGAGGTTAGGTGGCACAGACGAAGTAACATGATATCAAAAATCTGCACTCTACTTATTGCAACGGTTGTTATCGATGCTTACGCTCAACAAGATTCGTCTGCAAACCAAATGGTGGTTGTCCAAGGTGTCCTCAATGTTGGAGAACTCTTCATACCGGCAATTCCCGCAGAAAACGGTTTACCTGAATATCCAGCTAGCATATCGAAAGTTTATTACTTACAGTTGCCAACACCATTGGCAACACAGTTGAAAGCACAACAGATGCCGCCTTCCATTATAGAGAGGCTCCCAGAGGAATCGGGCGACATAATCATGGTTGACATTGGTTGGCCAGACAACGATGCACCAGCAAACCCATTTGGTTTGAACAAAAAAGTTGGCATGAAACTTAAAGTGCGCGGGGTTCTTTCATTTGAGTTTCGCGCACCACAAACACATCTCTCCAAAGCATTCCTTAAAGCTGCAAACGTAGAAGTGTTAAAATCATTTGACACAAACGGCTGGTAGCTGTGCCACCTAACCAGTCGCTCAAGCTGAGAATTGTGATTGCATCGTTGAGCTTCAAAAGTAACAAGCTAGTAACTCGTACAGACTAACCCGAAGGCTAGGCGGTGACGAAAATGTCAAGAATTCTTATTCTGTTCATTTTCTGTTTTACTATTTGGGCGAACATAAATGCTCAAGGATCTATGCTGAGCAAGAGAACGCACGCTGTGACCCTGGATGCAGCAACGTCTTGGAACAACGTTTTGACGACGGTCACTGGCTCGATAATCGGTACCTATAACGGAATGGTTGACCTCGGGCTCACTTATGGATACCTGACATACGGAAATCAACACAAGGGCCGCGCATTTTCACCTTCTGTGATTTTCTATCCGTTCAGTGCCGAACGAGCACGTCTCTACGCCGCACTTGGGGCCGCTTATGTGACTGAATCGTTGTTTTTGCCCAGCTCCCCAGGAGACAAGTTAGTGAGTGCAAACGGCTATTCTATTGCGATTGCTCTTGGAGCCTTGCCACCTGTGGAACCCAGGTTTGCGGCTCTTCCAACTCTTGTTCTCGTTTTTGTCAACTCTTTGGATAATGAAGAAGAGAAATCTACGCCATTGGTTTCGGGAGAACTAACGTTTTTTGTTCCTTCGGACGCACAAAATGTTTTTAAAATCACTATCGCCGCGGCCCTTGATGATGGCAAGATTATTCCTGGTTTTGGATTCGGGTATCTGTTTGCCTGGTCGGAATGAAATATTGCCGCGCTTTCTTATTGCAGTACTAATTGAGGCTTGGAAAACCTTATGATCGACACGATGCTATTCGCTGTAGCGGGAATATGGGTTTTGATTTGGGCAGTCATCCTGGTCATCATGGTCTTTCAAAAATTCTCCGGGAAGGAAGCCTCATCAGAAAGTGCAATGCCTAAACCCAATCCGACACTCCATCGTCTTCAGCGGCACATTCTTTGGGCTTTTACTGTATCGTTTGTCGTTCGCATGCTTGCCGGTTTCATGGGTTGGGCACCGCCTTTTCCGCCATCATGAATGTTCTAACTCCGGTTACTCAATGCCGGTCGGGTTGGTAAGCAACAGATTGAATGAGCGCCACAATTATCATTTTTATACAGTTGTTTCTTCAACCCTTGCAGGAAAAGGCCGCTACGACCTTCGACCGCAGAGACATCCGCGGAATCTGGTGGTCGCCTGAAATGCCCCAAAGCGCCGCCTTTGAAATCAAGGATTCGATAATATATTATCCGGATGTCTTCGCGGAGTACAAGTGTGAGTTGAAAAGCGATAGCTTGCTGGTGTATCACGACGACGGCGTTTTAAGATCAATTGTTGTCAAACTCACAACTGATACGCTCGTCCTGTCGACATCCGGGCAGGAAAGTATCTATACACGGTCGGAAACCAAAGCACGATGACGACGAGAGAATTTCGTAAAACGGCTCTCAGTTTTCCCGAAGTGTCGGAGAAATCCCATTTCGCACACCCGGATTTTCGTCTGAGCGGGAAGATTTTTGCAACGCTGGTATATCCACGCAAAGGCTGGGGCGTTGTCATGCTCACGCCAAAGCTGCAAAAGGACTTTGTTGAATCTGACCCGGATGTATTTATTCCCGTAACAGGAAAGTGGGGGATTCAAGGAGCCACGAAAGTATATCTCCGGCTGGCGAAGAAGAGTGATGTGCGGAAAGCTCTCGTCGCGGCATGGTGGAATAAAGGTTCAAAAAGACTGAAACGGCGGGTTGATTTGCAATAGCGGGGGAATCTCGATGTGCCGTCATTAGGAGAGGGCGAATCGCAACATGAGCATGTTTAATCTGTAGGGACACGGCATGCCGTGTCCCTGCAGGTGCGATTCGCCCAAAGAATTGCCAATTCTCTGATCGCGACATAAACGTTCAATCAAAGGAGGCAGCCATGGAAGAATCAAACGTAGGCATGTGGACACTTCTCGGCAGTATCGTTCTTGTCATCTTTATTTTTGGCATTCGCATTGTCAGGCCGACACGAAGAGGCCTTGTCGAACGGCTCGGAAAATACAGAAACTTTGCGAATCCCGGATTTCACTGGATCATACCGGTGATCGACCACATGTACCAAGTGAACACGACAGAACAGATGATTGATGCGGAACCTCAGGAAATCATCACCAATGACAACCTGAACGCTATGGTGGACGCGCAGATTTATTACCGGGTGAAACCGGATGAAGAAAGCGTCAAGAGCTCACAATACAACGTCAACAACGTGAATATGCAGATCGTGAGTCTGGCGCGAACGACGTTGAGAAATATCATCGGGACGCTGACATTGAAATCTGCCAACAGCGAGCGGGGAAAAATCAACGACGAGCTCCATAAAGTGCTGATCAAGGAGACGGCTTCGTGGGGAATCGACATTGTCCGCGCAGAGTTAAAACAGATAGACCCGCCGAAGGATGTCCAGGACACGATGAACAAGATCGTGAAAGCGGAAAACGAAAAACTCGCGGCCGTCGATTATGCGACCGCCGCAGAGACAACTGCCGACGGAGAAAAACGCGCTTCAATCAAACAGGCGGAGGGTATCAAGCAGGCAAAGATTCTCCAGGCAGAAGGAGAAGCTGAGGCGATTCGATTAGTGAACGAGGCGGCAAACAAGTATTTTGTCGGCAATGCGCAGATTTTGAAAAGGCTCGAAACGGTGGAAAACTCGCTGGAGAAAAACTCGAAGGTCGTTATTTCAGGAAATTCCGAGTTGATCAATGTGATCGGGGATCTTGCGGGCGTAGTTCCTCTCAAAGAAAGAGACGGGGGCCAAAAGTCGCGCTGATGAGCTGGAATGTCGCAATCTTTATCACGACGTAAGCCAAGTGCGTCAATAAAGATTGACGCGGCCCGAACTTGATTGGATTGTCGCAATCTTTATTGCGACACGAGGCCGTATGCTTCAATAAAGATTGACGCAGTCCAAACGTAGTAGGATTGTCGCAATCTTTATGGAGACGTAATGCCAAGTTCGTCAATAGGATTGACGCAACAATGTGAGCAATCAAGACGGGCGAATCGTAATTGTAGGGACTCGGCCACCGTGTCCCTAACGAATTAAACATGTTCTTGAATGCGATTCTCACGCGAACAGACCGTTCAACCCAGCTCATACAGAGGAGAACTTATGAAAAAATTCATGCTACTTATCGCAACGGCGTCGCTCTTGCTGTCATGTGTTGAAACAAGGAGGCCGGTCGACGAATATTTTCGAAAAACATCAGATAGTGTCCAAACCGGCGGCGTGAGGTTGATTCCTGTCGCCACGCCAAAAGGCACATTCAAAGTCTGGACGAAGCAATTTGGCAACAACCCGAGAATCCGTTTACTTCTTCTTCACGGAGGCCCGGGGGCAACTCATGAGTACTTTGAGTGCTTTGAAAATTTCCTTCCCGCTGCAGGGATCGAATTCATCTATTACGACCAGCTCGGCTCCGCCTATTCCGACCAGCCGAAAGAGAAAGACCTGTGGGCTCTTGATCGGTTTGTCGAGGAAGTAGAACAAGTGCGACAGGCGTTGAACCTCACGAAGGAGAATTTCTATCTTCTGGGTCATTCCTGGGGTGGAATTCTTGCCACAGAATACGCACTGAAGTACCAGCAGAACCTCAAAGGTCTGATTATTTCGGACATGATGGCGAGCTGCCCGGATTATGGCAAGTATGCGGACGATGTGCTGGCAAAACAAATGGACCCGGCTGTTCTGGCTGAAGTCCGCAAAATAGAAGCGAAGAAAGATTTTGCCAACCCGAGATACATGGAGCTTTTGATGCCGAATTTTTACGCTAAGCACATTTTGCGGCTTCCCGATTGGCCTGATCCAGTCATGCGCGCGTTTAACAAGCTAAACCAGAAAGTCTACGTGATTATGCAAGGCCCCAGCGAGTTCGGCATCTCCGGAAGGCTTGAAAAATGGGACAGGAAAAAAGACTTGCCGCAGATTTCTGTTCCTACTCTGACCATCGGTGCAAAGCACGACACAATGGACCCGGAACACATGAAGTGGATGTCCACACAGTTTCAAAACGGCAGTTATCTCTATTGCTCCGAGGGAAGTCATATGGCAATGTGGGACGACCAGCAGGCATACATGTCTGGATTGATCAAATTCATCAAAGAGGTTGACGCGGGGAAGAAACGAGTCGATTTATAGGAATTAGCGATTAATAAAACCAACACGAACAACAGCTTTGCTGACTTCAAGACATTCACACAACCGCCGGACGTCTTCCTTCATCACGCCCGGAAAGGCGGAGATGAAGCGCTGCCGGTTCTCGAGTTTCTCCAATCTCTCGGTGCATCTTAAAAAGCTGATTTGCAAGCCAACGTTATTTGTGTTACTTTGATTCAAGCACCGCTTTACCCACTCTGACCCAGGAAGGCGCAGGCTCTCCGCCAGGGCTGGCATAGACCACATTCCCACTCACCAGATTGCGAGGTCAACAATGAAGCTTTACGTCGGCAACCTTTCCCGGGACGTCACCGAGCAGGATTTGCGGGACGCATTCCAGCCTTTCGGCGAAATTGAATCACTGACTATTATAAAGGACCGCTACAACAATGTTTCCAAGGGGTTTGGGTTCGTCGAAATGCCGAACAAGGCCGAGGCTGAAGCGGCCATTGCAGCGCTCCATCGGAAAGAATTCAAAGGACGTTCGATGGATGTGAACGAGGCGCGTCCCAAGACTGACCGTCCTCGAGGCGGATTTGGCGGCGGGGGAAATCGCGGAGGGGGCAAACGGTTTGGCGGAGGCGGGGGCGGCAGAAGGTGGTAGAAGTTCAGTTGTCCGTTGGGATTTGATTCAAATCCCAACGCAACGATAGATCGTCTTAAAAACAAAAAACCCTGCCTTGTGGGCAGGGTTTCGTATTACGAGATGAATTCTCGTTTTAGACGACGGAGACGTTTGTCGCCTGGAGTCCTTTCGGACCCTGTTCAACTTCGAATTCCACTTTATCGCCTTCGTTCAGGGATTTGAAGCCCCCGCCCGAAATGGCTTTGTAATGGACGAACACATCTTCGCCACCGTTGCGTGAAATGAAGCCGTAACCTTTGGCTCCGTTGAACCATTTGACAGTTCCTTTTTCCATGGAACATGTCCTTTCTTGATTTGATCTACCCGACTCAACCGTCAGGCAAGGTGTACGCCGAACATTTGGACCTGGAAAACCACTTTTGCCAGGGAAAACATCTCCTGGTTTTTTGACTGACTGATCGGCGTTTGGACCTTGGAAGGTGTTCGTGCGGTTCAGCAGCGGGATTTTGAAGACCTGCTCGTCCTGCACAACGAGTGCGGAACAAGCTCTCCCGAAAGAGAATAGCCGGTGTACTGTTAATTGACATTATCAAGATACACATTCTGTCCGTCAATTCCTAATCTAAAAATGTGATCGCGATCTCAAGCTTCAGTATTTGATTTCAAATGGGCAATCTTGTATCTTGAAAGTCAGTTTTTCATGCCTTTTTCAAGATTCCACGAGGAGGAACGATGGAACTCCAAACAGCGGTAAACGAACTGTCGTTAACGACAACGTCAACTGATTTTGACACGGCCGCTGCCCTTGGCATCAAAGAACTTGATGTCACGCTCATCCGTGCGACGAATTACACGGACGACGGCTATCCCATCCAAACGCGGATTTGCGTCATTCGCAGCAACACGCTCACTCAGATGGCCACCCTCACGCGCGATGTCGTCAACCACGATTACTTCAAGGGTGTTTCGCTCAACGTTCGAATGATCGATGAGGCGTACGAGCGGGTGCCTGTCAAAGAAATTCTGCGGCGCTCCAAACTCCCCGGCGTGAAATCTATCGTGATGATGGTTGGCGTCCAGTCGAATCAATTCCCTCGCGCACAGGATATCGCATCGTGGTTCCTTCCTCACGGCATTAGCGTTTTGATCGGCGGGTTCCACGTGAGCGGCATGCTTGCCATGATTGGTGAAACGGATGACCTCAAAGCTGCTTCTTCAAAAGGCATTGTCCTTGTCGCGGGCGAAGTTGAAGGCGGGAGACTCCCCGCCGTCCTGGAAGATGTTGTGCGGGGAAATGCAAAACCGCTTTACAATTTCCTGACACCAACTCCCGACCTGACGAACCTTCCCATTCCGCGGCTCACGAGGGATGATTTCAAGAGGTCTGCGTCGCGGTTCAGTACAATCGACACGGGACGGGGCTGTGTTTTCACGTGCGACTTCTGCACCATCATCAACGTGCAGGGCAAGACGATGCGTTGCCGCGACCCAAAGCAGGTGGTCGATTTTGTCAGGCAAAGTTATCACGAGGCCGGAGTGACCCATTGCTTCTTTACGGATGACAATATCGCACGAAACCCGCGGTGGCGTGACCTCTTTACACAACTTATCCGCATGCGAGAAGAAGAGAAAATCCCGTTTACGTTTATGATGCAAAGCGACCTCGCTGCGCGCAAGCTTCCCGGCGGAGATTACTTTGTGCAGGCTTCACGGGCAGGTTGCAATCAGGTGTTTTTCGGCGTTGAAAGCGTCAATCGTGACAACCTGCGCTCTCAAGAAAAATTCCAAAATCAGGTCAAAGAATATAAGAGCCTCGTTGATCATTGCCATTCGCTCGGCATCGTCTGTCACGCCGGATACATTCTCGGACTTCCGTTTGACACTCCGGACAGCATCAAACAGGATATCGCCGAGCTGCAGAGGATGGGGTTTGATTCGGCCTCGTTTTACATTCTGTCTCCATTGCCAGGCTCCAAAGACCATCAGAAGTGGTGGCATGAGGGCCGGTGGATGCACGAGGATTTCAATACGTATGATTCGGCGCATGTTGCCGTTGCCCCGGAACGCATGACCAAAGAGGAGTTGATGGAGGCTTGGTACAACGCCTGGGATAAGTTCTACTCCACGGAACATATGGTCAATGTGTTAAAAGTCTGGCGGCACAATTGGTGGCACTACTGGGACCGGATGTCGTTTTTTTCCTGGTATCTCTCCGCCTCAACGATCGAACGTTTGCACCCGATGAACTGCGGCTTTTGGACGGTTCGTCATCGGGATGACCGGCGACCTGGCTTTCCCCGCGAAGCATTTGTCCCTTTCTGGTGGGGACGCCTGAGATTTGCTCTTAAACGTGCGCGAGGAATCGCAAGACTCTTTTTCCAGCTCGAGGAAGTTTGGCTCCGGAGCCGGCCGAAAACAAAAGTCGAAGAAGCTCTCCTGGAACAGATTTCTAAGACAAAACAGGACATCATCGACTGGCGTGACCTCAAGGTGAAGGAACTCGTTGCTCTTTACCGCAGGCTTCACGACGAAATGCCGGAGGTCAAAATCCCATCAGCAGTCGGCCTCTGGTTTAGGAAGCAGAACCCTTTCGCAGGTGTCCATACAAGAGCCCACTTTCAGCGCATCTGGAAGCGGTGGTATCTCCACTTTTGGAATCCCTTGAAATGGGCTGAAGTATGGCTCTTCGAGACGGTGAACGGTATCCGGTTTCTCTCACACTTCCTTCTCGAGGGGAGATAGCGCTCGTTCTCTTGTAAAATCCTTATACGCAGGATTCTTTCAACGATTCGTCGCACCCGAATAGCCCGCAGCATCCGGCCTTCTTTCAATAAGAAAAATTCAACGATGAAACGTGCACGCTCACCTGTATGCCTTATCCTTTTTCTTGTTCTATCGTCGCACTCTCAACAAAGCCTCACACACCGATCCGACCTCGCTGATTCGGTCAAAGCTGAGTTCTTACACGCATGGAACGGCTACAAGCGATTCGCATGGGGGCACGATGCACTCAAGCCGCTGAGCAAACAGCCTCACGACTGGTACGATGTTTCGCTTTGTATGACCCCAGTCGATGCATTCGACACAATGCTCCTGATGGGCCTCTCAAAGGAAGCATCGGAAGCCAAAACACTTATCTTTGACAGCCTTTCGTTCGACAAAAACATTGAGGTGCAGGCGTTTGAGATCACCATTCGCCTTTTGGGCGGCCTCCTTTCGGCATATCAGATGGACGGCGATGAACGGTTTTTGAAACTCGCTGACGACCTCGGGAAAAGGCTTCTGCCAATCTACAACACTCCGACAGGTATGCCCTATCGATATGTGCACTTTCAAACCGGCAAGATTCGCGATGCGCGGAATAATCCCGCAGAAATTGGAACAGCGCTGCTTGAGTTCGGAACGCTCAGCAAGCTTACGGGAAAACCGGTGTACTATGAAAAGGCGAAAAAGGCTCTGGTGGAGCTCTACAAAAGACGCTCAGAAATTGGACTTGTCGGAACGTGGATCAACGTCGACACGGGGGAATGGGTGAACACGCGAAGCCACATCAGCGGGGCGATCGATTCGTACTATGAATATCTTCTCAAAGCCTGGTTGCTTTTTGGGGACCAGGACTGCAAAAAAATGTTCGACGAGAGCATGAAAGCAATCAATACTTATCTCGCCGATGAAAAACGCGGAGAATTATGGTATGGTGTTGTGGATATGCACACAGGAAAGCGACTCGCCACAACCTACGGTTCCCTTGATACTTTTTTCCCATCTGTTTTAAGTCTTGCGGGAGACATGGAAAGGGCACAACGACTGCAGGAATCCGGTTACAGAATGTGGAATCTCCACGGCATCGAGCCTGAAAGTATCGACTATGATTCCATGAAAGTCAGATCGGCGGAATATTACCTGAGGCCGGAGATTATTGAATCGGCGTATTATCTTCGTCACTATACGCGCGACGAAAAGTATCTGAACATGGGCGAATCCTTTTTTCGAAGCATCAAGAAGTATTGCAAGACCGATGCAGGTTATGCATATCTAAAGAATGTCGTCACGAAAGAAAAAGCGGACGGCATGGAGAGCTTCTTTTTTGCAGAGACATTGAAGTATCTGTACGTGCTCTTTTCCCCGGAAGAAACTCTGCCTTTTGAGGGCGTTGTGTTCACGACTGAGGCGCATCCGATTCGGAAAACGTGGAAAGAGTAACGGGGAAACCACACCAGGATTAATAGATTGTTGGATTGATGGATAAATGGAATCTGAAAATTGGTGCTTTCTCGTCTGTTTTATGGTTGTTGCCCATAATAAGTTTTTCGTTAACACAGAAAGGAAACAAAATGCCTGAGTTAGAGAAAGCCATATTTGGTGCGGGTTGTTTCTGGTGTGTAGAAGCCGTGTTTGAACGCCTGCCCGGAGTTCAATCTGTTGTTGCGGGATACGCAGGCGGGACGAAAGCGAAACCGACATATGAAGAAGTGTGCTCGGGTGAAACAGGCCATGCCGAAGTGGCTCAGATAACGTTCGACCCCTCAAAGATCACGTATGAGAAACTTCTTGAGTGGTTCTGGCACGCGCACGACCCTACCACGTTGAATCGGCAGGGGAGTGATGTCGGCACGCAATACAGGTCGGCCATCTTTTATCATGACGAAAAGCAAAAGGAAAAAGCAGAAAAATCGAGGTCAGAGGCACAAAAGGACTTTACCGACAAGATTGTGACGGAGATTCAGCCACTCATGGAATTTTTCGAGGCTGAGAACTATCATCAGGACTATTTCAAAAACAATCCCAACGCTCCCTATTGCGCGTTTATTATCAAGCCGAAATTGAAGAAGCTGAAGTTAGACTAATGCAGACTGAGAATTTGCCCTTAACAAGTTTTTGTGATTCAGACCCCACCCTTCCTCCCCTCGGAGGGGAGGTGAGGTGGGGTCCATTTGGTGCGAAAGATTTTTTCTTCAATTGTCTCCAAGACTGTGTTTTTGAATGATTCTCATGCGCCTTGCTGTCGTTCAAACAAACCCCGTTTTCGGAGAAGTCAGGAATAACCTGGCCGCTGCTCTCGCGATGATGGAAAGAGAGCGCGCCGATCTCTACGTCCTGCCCGAGCTTTTTAATACTGGATATAACTTTATCGACAGGAACGAAGTACAAAAGCTCTCGGAACCAGTCCCCGGCATGACGAGTCAGTCAATGGCGGCTTTTGCAAAAGAAAGAAACTGCTTTGTGGTCTACGGATTCGCGGAAAAATCAGAAGGCATTTTTAATTCCGCCGCGCTTGTCGGTCCGGAGGGAGTTGTCGGTGTTTATCGAAAGGTTCACCTGTTTGATAGAGAGAATCTTTTCTTTACTCCGGGAGATCGCGGTTTTCCGGTTTTCGATTTACCCATCGGAAAAATCGGAATCATGATATGCTTCGATTGGATGTTTCCTGAGAGCGCGCGCTCACTCGCGCTCAATGGTGCGCAGCTCATTGCCCATCCGTCAAACCTCGTTATGCCGTATTGTCCGGATGCGATGGTGACGCGATGCCTAGAGAATCGTGTTTTCGCGGCGACGACAGACCGTGTAGGCCGTGAGAATCGTGGTGGTTTTGACCTTTCTTACAAAGGAATGAGCGAAATCGTGTCTCCTCGAGGAGAGATCTTGAGGCGGCTCGGCACAGATAAGGAAGAAATCGCAGTTCTTGAAATTGACCTGGAGGCTGCCAAGAATAAGAAAATCAACTCTCAGAACGACTTGATCGCGAATCGAAGAGTGGATCAATATTCACTCCAATAGCACACGCATTTCCCTGAAATTTCTACAAAACGCCTTCCTCCCAGCCTTATCCAAGACGCTCCTCTCTCGCTTTTGACGCCTGTCACTTCCTGGCATTCTTGTTGCTCTTTCTCGGGAACCTGCCTGGGGGCACATATGGCTGAAAAGCATTCACACATCGAAACAAAAGCAACGGTCGCAGAGACACTCAAGCGAGTCGACAAGCTCGTGAAAAGCGGAGAATTGGAGCAGGCTCTACTGGAAATCGAACGGGCCAAGACTCTTGACCCGTGGAACATGTACGTCTCAGCGTACGAAGACCGCATTAAGCTACTCCAGCATGACGCAGAGCGCAACCGGTTGCAGGAAGAAGCTCGGAGAATATCAGAAGAAGTGGCAGAACAGAAGAGAAAAATCGAGCTTGCAAGGCAGGCGGAAGATGCGCGCAAGAGGTTGAAGGAGGATCACGACCGTCGTCTGGAGATGGAAGCGAGAAAGGAAGAGTCGACGAAATCTCGCGAGCACGTTCCGGCGCTCCAGGACTATAACAAAGAGTTACTTGAAGCGTGGGAAGACGGAGCCGTGACACCGGAGGAAGAAAGAATTCTTCTCGCGCGTCGCACCTCGTGGAACATCTCGCAAGAAGAACATTTTACGTTACAGGCGGGTGTACGAAGAGAATGTTACAAGAACGCTTTCCGAAAACTATGGTCTTCCGGGTCGCTGACGCCGGAAAGCGCGTCAACGTTGGCAGAACTTCGGAGGAAGTTCAATATTTCCGCTGAAGAGTACGAGATTATCGAATCCGAGCTTCTCCAGGAATTACGCGCTCCTCAGTCCTCTCTTGCCAGGCTCGCAATCATCGACGATGACCGAAAGCTGCTGGAATCTCTCAGGATGACTCTTGAAGAGGAAGGCTTTGAAGTTCATGCGTTCGATACATCTGACGGGGCATATGAATACCTTCGCGATCATAGCGTTGATTTGATTCTCTCCGATATTAACCTCGAGACCTCTACGATGGGAGGCTTTGCCTTTTATCAGAAACTACGGGAGCTCGGCCATTTGAACAGGATTCCGTTTCTTTTCTTAAGCGGGCTCACCGACGAAGCAATTATTTGTGCCGGCAAAGAACTCGGAGCCGACGATTACGTCACAAAACCATTTGACCTTGATACTCTTGTCGCCATTATGAAAGGCAAATTGCGGAGATACAAAGCGTTGAGCAAAGTTCACCACAACTAAGCGTTTTCCCTCATTCCCAAAGCTGTTTGTTCCGTCCTTTTTTCAGAGCTCTCCAGCTGTTATATTCATGGCGACGATATTAAATCATGAATTCGACCCAGAACTTCGATAGACCGCAAGAATCTGGTAAGCCCCTTTTTCATCTGTTGGCAGTGGGCGTACTCGGTTGGGGGTTTTCGGCGGTTGCCTCCATCGTTTGGTTTTTTGCCACAGTCAGCGACCCCGGTCTGGCAGGCGTGGCCGCTCCGTTCTATGCCTGGATTGTTGGGTTTATCCCCGGCGCATTGCTCATGATCGGTTATGGAGCATTTCGTTTGTTCAGTCATAAAACAACGTTCAAAACTCTTGCATGGGCGGTCGGAGTATATTCGATGCCCGTGGTTGTCAGCACGCTGGTCTTTAATCTCTTTGTTTCCTCTCAGCCTCTCGCAGTCCAGGGCGGAGATGATGTTATGATGTTTTCTGCTTTCGGCGGTCCGCTTTTTTTCTTCCTTTATGTGGTTGGTATGTTCGTTGGTTTTTTCCTTCGCGAAAGGCCGTTAAGACAAGTGCTATTTGTAATAACCGGCCCGCCTCTTGCGGGAGTTTTTTTCATTGTGTGTGTTTTTCTTTGGTTCACGTTCACATCTTCTCACTGGAAAAGCCGCGGGGCATTCACATTCGACCTCCGCTCTGTTCAATGGCAGGACCCTGGTCTCGTTGTCGAAGGGACTTTGCAGGTCCACGACGAAAAGTCGGCGGTCGTCCACGCGTTTTATCGCGATCGTTCGGGAGAGACTGGGAGGGGAGAGCCTGTTGACTCATTTCAACTTGGGGGGGCGACGTTTGGCGGCCTGGGATGGACAAAGGATCCGGTGAGGTTTCAAAAGAATACATCGCATCAGATACGGCTCCGATGGTCACGCCTTCGCACGACGAGTCTGAATTCGGAACGCGAAGTGATATTCACGCTCAGGTCCGGGCCCGATTATTTCAGAGGGAATCTTCTTAAGGAATTCAGAATACCCGTCAACCCTGACAACGCGACGCTGGAAGTCCTCGAGTCAACTCTCCGGCCAATAAGCCGCGGGGGGAAAATGGGATACGTCAACCGTGCGGACAAGATGATCATCGAGCCGCAATTCGATTGGGCGGATGATTTTTCAGAAGGCCTCGCAGTTGTCCGAATAGAGAGCAAATTCGGATTCATCGACCTTACGGGAAACCGCGTTATTGAGTGTATTTACCAACACGCGACAAGGTTCTCCGAAGGCAAGGCAGCTGTCGGGTTGCAGTGGAAAGCCGGTTACATTGACAAGACGGGAAAAGAAGCGATCGCGTTTCTCTACGACATGGCGCATCCATTCTCCGATGGGCGAGCCCGTGTCAGGATCGACGGAAAGGACGGCTACATCGACTCGGCCGGGAGAATGGTCATCAAGCCGCAGTGGCAAATGGCAGATGATTTTTCGGACGGGCTGGCCGCTGTGAGAATAAACGACAAATGGGCGTTTATCGACCACTCCGGCAAAATTGTCATTCTCCCGAGGTTCGATGGGTTTCAAAAATTTTCTTCAGGGCGTGCGAGCGTCATGCTGGGCAACCGGTGGCGTGCGATCGACAAAAAAGGTAACTGGATTTCCGAGCGTCCTCAGTGAATTGCTTGAAAGTGCAAGGGAAATTTCGCAACTTGTTGCGTCCAATGTGAAGCCCATCTCAATTTCCCCATCGCCTGCCTCTTCCGGAATAACTTCACCCTCGCTCCTTTCTGTCAGAGGAATCGGCCCAAAAAGAACGGCCGCACTTCGAGCAATCGGCATCAATTCGCTGGTTGACCTCCTCTATTACTTCCCGCGCGATTATCTGGACCGCAGCACAATCATTCCGATCGCTGAATTGCGCAAATATGTCAACAGGGGAAAGGCAATCACCGTTATCGGCGAAGTGTTCCGGCAAGAGACGAAAAAGGCAAAAAAATCCAGCCGCCTCATGTTTTTTCTCACGGTCAAAGACGAGACAGGATATGTCCAGTGTGTCTGGTTCGAGGGTATTCAATGGTACAAAGAGGCCTTTGAAATCGGAGAAGTGCTGGCGGTCTCTGCTGTCCCCACGTGGGACAGGCTTGGCCGTGTGCAATTCATCCATCCACAATTTGACCGTCTCAGGGGGGCCGTAGAAGAAGATGAACCGGACTGGAGCAAACTTTTCAACACCGGGGCAATCATACCCAAATACCGCTCCAGCTCGGACCTCGAGAGAGTCGGCCTTGATAGCCGTGGATTTAGACGCATCATTCGAAACGCAACAAGGCTGAATCTCGATTTCATCGAGGAAAGCCTTCAGGAAGAAACCCGAAAACGCGCAGAAGTTCCGGGCCTTCATTTTGCGCTCCAGAATATTCATTTTCCAGCAGACCGCAACAGCCTCAATCTTGCTTCCCGCAGGCTGAAGTTCGACGAGCTGTTTTTTTTGCAACTTTTGCTTGCTCTCAGACGGCATCATTACAAACACGAGGAAAAAGGAATCTCCTACGTTGTTGAGAGTCCTTTGGCCAGAAAGCTGGTTTCATCCCTGCCTTTCGAGTTGACGAAAGCGCAGCGGCGAGTGTTGAACGAGATTGCAGATGACATGAAATCCGCAAAACCCATGAACCGGCTGCTGCAGGGCGACGTCGGGAGCGGGAAGACCGTCGTTTCGTTGTTGACGATGATGGTAGCCATCGATAATGGCTATCAGGTGGCTTTCATGGCTCCGACCGAAATCCTTGCCGACCAGCATTTTCGGACAATTGCCAGTTTTCTGAAAGTTCTGCCCGTCAACGTCAGGTTACTCATTGGGGGACAAAAGAAAAAGCTTCGGGAGGACGTGCTGGAGGATATTCGTCGTGGAAGCGCAAATATCGTCGTTGGCACTCATGCGCTGATCGAAGAGAAGGTCGTGTTTGCAAAGCTCGGCCTTGCTGTGATCGATGAACAGCACAGGTTTGGCGTTGTTCAGCGGGCGGCGTTGCGGGAAAAAGGAGTTAATCCTGATATTCTCGTCATGACTGCCACGCCCATACCGCGGACACTGGCCATGACGGTGTATGGAGATCTCGACGTTTCCGTTATCGACGAAATGCCGGCAAATCGAAAACCCATCAAAACTGCAGTGCGGATGGAGCATCAAAAGCAAAAGGTCTACGACTTCGTCAAAGAAGAGGTGAAGCGCGGCCGGCAAGCGTATATTGTTTTCCCTTTAATTGAAGAATCGGAAAAACTCGACCTCAAGGCGGCGACAAAAGAATTCGAGCATCTGCAGAAGTCGATTTTTCCCGAACTGACACTTGGGTTGATCCATGGCCGCTTGAAAACCGAGGAAAAGGACGACGTCATGCTGAAATTCAAGTCGGGCGCGATTCAGGTTCTTGTTGCAACCACGGTGATAGAAGTGGGCATTGACGTGGCAAACGCCACAATTCTGATTGTCGAGAATGCCGAGAGGTTCGGTTTGTCACAGCTGCATCAGCTCAGGGGACGTGTCGGACGCGGCGCAGACCAATCGTACTGTGTTTTGATTGCAGATTACGGCTGGTTCGATGCGCGCACGAAGGGGAGAGATCTTTTTGCCCTCCAGGAAGAAAAAGAAACTGCTCGCGTGCGACTGGAGACGATGGCCGAAACGTCGGACGGGTTCAAGATTGCTGAGGTGGACCTCAAACTCAGGGGGCCGGGGGAGTTTTTCGGCACGCGGCAAAGCGGACTTCCCGGGTTTCGGATCGCAAGCCTCGTGGACGACGTCGAGCTTCTTCAACTCGCGCGCAAAGATGCGTTCGCTCTTGTTGAGAAAGACCCGCAGCTTCGTTCTCCCTCCCATGCATCCATCCGAAAACATTTCGAGACGCACTACAAAGAGATTTTTGATTTGGGAAAAGTCGGATAAGAGCCTCTCGCGTGCCCGTTCGTACCGACGCATGTTTCGAAAAAAGTTTTTCCGAACTACTCGCGAGGACATTGTCAAGTAAGAAATGAAATTTTCGCGCCCAAAACGGCAAAAAAACTTGACATCGAACGTCAAAAGTTTATATTTGTAGTAGTTTCTTGTTCATTGAGAAGGCGGTCGACATCTTTCACAATCTGAAAGGTTGAACGAGCTGCTTGCAAAAGCAACTGCACGTTGCTCTCGTCTATAACGTGAGGCCGGAGAATTTGCCGGCCGACACCAGAGTGGTTGAAGAGAAGTTGGAGAGCGGAAGACTTTCAGGAGGCGGAAGCGATGCCGGTATCATCACCACATCGCGGATACAACCTCTGAAGACGAAGAGCGATACATACGCAGAATGGGACGCTGAAGAAACCATTCTGGCCGTTGAATCGGCACTCAGAGCACATCACAACGTCACTCTCATCGAAGCCAACGAGGAGGCTTACGACAAACTCCTCGCGGTCCAGCCAGATATAGTCTTTAATATCGCCGAAGGATTTCACAGCCCCTCACGCGAAGCTCAAATCCCCGCAATTCTTGACCTCCTCGGCATTCCGTACACAGGCTCGGATCCTGTCACTCTTGGCATATGTCTTGATAAGGCACATACAAAGGAAATTCTTTCCTATCACCGGATTCCCACGCCCGAATTTGCTGTCGTTGGCAACATGGGCGATTTTACCGCGGACGAGTTCCCGCTCCCCGCAATCGTAAAACCTCTGCATGAGGGGTCAAGCAAAGGAATTTTCAACGCGTCTGTCGTTCGCACCAACGAAAGTCTGCGTCAGCGGATCCTGCAGACTCTGACCGAATATGAAGAGCCTGTACTCGTCGAGAGGTTTCTTGAAGGGCGGGAATTCACCGTTGCGCTGATCGGTAACGGCAAACACCTTCGCGTTCTTCCTGTCGTAGAAATCCGTTTTGATTCGCTGCCCAAAGGTGTCAATCCTGTCTATTCATACGAGGCAAAGTGGATTTGGGATCAAACCGACCATCCCATTGACGTACTGCAATGTCCCGCACGAATCGATGCCAGGCTTGAAGGTGAAATCAAAGACATTTGTACAAGAGCTTTCAAGGTGCTGCGGTGCTATGACTGGTGCAGGATCGATGTCCGGCTTGACGAACAGAACAAGCCGTATGTGCTTGAAGTCAACCCTCTCCCCGGCATCATTCCCAACCCGAAAGAACATTCAAGTTTTCCGTGTGCTGCGCGGGCAGCGGGCTTCGATTATAACGGCATGATCAATGCCGTTCTCGAATCCGCGATCATGAGAAACGGACTCCAATAATCCATGAAGTCACGATAGTCAAGTCACATCAACGAGAAAACATAATAATGGTTCCCAGGATCACGCATAGAAATGAGTCGAAAATAATAGGTGTCGAAGTTCGAACATCGAATGAATTTGAGAAACAGGAATCGTCGGCAAGAATCCCGCTTGCCTGGAAGAGATTTCATGAAAAAAAGAACAGGATCCCAGGACGAAAAAGTGAAAAAAGCTACTTTGGTGTCTACACGAGTTATCAAACGGATCACAACGGCGAGTATTCACTTCTTGCCGCGGCAGAAGTGAACGCCCTGGACAGCGTTCCGGATGGTATGGCGGCAAAAATTGTCCCCGCGGGGAAGTATCTGGTCTTTGCAGCAAAAGGGCCGATGCCTCAGGCTGTCGTGACCGCATGGGCTCAGATTTGGAAATACTTTTCGAACGGGTCGCAGTTCAAGAGAGCGTATACTGTAGACCTTGAAGTTTATGATGAGTCGAAAGACAATGAAGCCGAGATACATGTCGCCATCTTATAAGAGAAACAACGCATGAGGAAAAAAATCCACGTTGCTGTTGTTTTTAACGAGCCGACCGTAGAAACAGAACAGGGCCGGAAATACATTTCCGAAAGCGGGAGGCTAGAGGCGGGGGCAACGCAGGCGGAGGTGTTGTCGTCGCTGCCGTCGAGTGCGGTCGACATGTCCGAAGTTGGCGTTCTTGAAGAGCGTGCTCATGTTGAAGAAGCGCTGAAAAAGGCCGGATTTCGGACATCCATGTTCAACGTCAACGGCGATATTAAACGGCTGATTCATTTCATCGAAGACAAGGATCCGGATTTGGTGTTTAACGTTTGCGAATCCGTCGGGAACGATGCTGCTCATGAAATGCACGTTGCAGGAATTTTTGAACTCCTTGAAGTGCCGTACACCGGCGCGCCGGCATTTTCGCTCGGGACGTGTCTGAACAAGGTTCGCACGAAAGAGATACTGAGTCACCACAAACTCCCGACGCCGAAGTTTGCCGTCTTTAGAAATGCAAACGATGTCGCGTTGGAAGACATGCGGCTGGAGTTTCCTGTCATTGTGAAGCCCTCACGCGAAGATGCGAGTGTGGGGATTGAACATGCATCGGTAGTCGACAATGAATCAGCGCTGAAGAAGCGCGTTCGCTACATTTTTCAGAATTTCGACCAGCCTGCTCTGGTTGAGGAATTCATTGAAGGCAGAGAACTCAACGTCGGTATCCTGGGAAACCGTCGTCCCATTGTTTTGCCGGTTTCCGAGATCGACTTTTCAAAGATGCCGGCGAATCATGCCAAAATCGTTACCTACAACGCAAAGTGGATGAAGGGGACGGAAGAGTATGCGGGCACCGTTGGCGTTTGTCCGGCGGATTTGGCGTCCGACGTGGAGAAAAAAGTCAAAGAACTCGCCCTCAAGGCTTACAAACTCATGGGCCTGCGTGACTACGGCCGTATTGACATAAGGCTGACGAAAAACAATTCTCCTTTTATCCTCGAGGTGAATCCCAATCCCGATATTTCCGACGATGCAGGGTTCGCGAGGTCGGCAAGAGCATACGGGCTATCGTTTGAAGACACGATCACAAAGATCGTCGAGTATGCCCTTGAACGAAGGCCATGAAGCTTTCCTCGTGATCAACAAACTTCAGACATCCTACGCGAGCCGGTACGGCGTGCCCGTCATCCATTCCGTCGATTCGAATATTTTTGTGTGGACGTACTACACATTTTGCAAAGACTGCAGTTTTTGTCACGATGAATGTTGCGCGCACGGCGTCGATGTCGATGTCACGAATGTCAATCGGATTAAGGCGCACGCTCGGGAGCTCGAGATCTATACCGGCGTTGAACGTGCACGGTGGTTTACGAATGACTACACTGTCGATGAAGAGTTTCCGGGTTTGAGGTACGCCCGGACACAAATCGTCGATGGAGCCTGCGTTTTTCATAATCCCCAAGCTAAAGGATGCATGCTGCATTCGTTCTGCCTGAAACATGGCATGGATTATCACGAGCTGAAACCGATGGTCAGCTGTCTCTTTCCGATCACGTTTGATAACGGATTGCTTCATCCAGCTGATGAGGTAGAAGCCGAACAATTGATCTGTCTTGGGCATGGACCGACGTTATATCGCGGCATACGGGATGAGATTCTGTACTATTTCGGCGATGGAATGGTCCGGGATCTCGACGAAATGGAAAAAGAATTTGTGCACGACCCGTCCGTAACTCACATACACGAACTCTTCACACACAGGAGATAAGATCGCACCATGGAACTTTGGCAAGAAATGCTCCGACACAGTGTTGACAGCGCAAAAGATCTGGTGCAGCGGTTTGGCTTCGACAAGGAACAGGCTGAAAAACTTAACAAGTTTTTTCATACGCGGATTAATCCCTACTATCTCAGCCTGATTCGTTATCCGGGAGACCCGATCTGGCTTCAATGCATCCCCGACGCAAAAGAACTTGAAGACAAGGATGCGTCCGAGGACCCTCTCAACGAGGAAGCAGACAGCCCGGTACAGAGCATTACTCATCGTTACCCGGATCGCGTGCTTTTTCTCGTCACAAGCCAATGTTCGATGTACTGCCGCTTCTGCACCCGCAAGAGAAAAGTGAGCGACCCCTCGAAAATCAATACGCGCTACATTCAGGACGGCCTTGATTATATCGCGGCTCATCCGGAAGTCCGTGATGTCGTGCTCTCGGGCGGCGACCCGCTTATGCTCACCGATTTCATGCTGGAGAAAATCCTCGCGGGCCTTCGTGAGATTCCCCATGTGGAGATCATACGGCTCGGGACAAAAATGCCGTGCGTCTTGCCGCAAAGAATCACTACAAAACTTTGCCGGATCATCAGGAAATTTCATCCCGTCTATGTCAACACGCACTTTAACCATCCGTGGGAGTGTACGCCCGAAGCGGACAAAGCCTGTTCGATGTTGGCAGATGCAGGGTGCCCGATAGGAAACCAGGCGGTGTTAATGAAAGGGGTGAACGACGACCCGGACGTGATGCTTGAGCTTCACCGTAAACTTCTTAAAATGCGTGTCCGCCCATACTATATTTACCAGGCTGACTTGACCAAAGGAACAAATCATTTCCGAACACCTGTTCGGGTTGGATTGGAGATCATGGACAAGCTGCGGGGCCACACGTCGGGGCTTGCGGTGCCGTATTACGTGATAGATGCGCCGGGTGGCGGAGGAAAGATTCCGCTGCTTCCTCAGTATGTTCTGGGAAGGAACGGCAACGACATCATCTTACGGAATTTCAAATACGACATTTATACCTACCCGGACGTTGAAGAGGAGAAAGTGGTTGACACCGAAATGGAGCGCCAATTCAGGCGCAAACGGAACGGCCACGCACCGAAAGAGCCCGTACCTCAAGAAGTCGAGTTGGTTGGAAAATAGTATTTTCCTTGTGAAGTCCAAGCTTTAAAGCCGTCCTAGAACTTCTCTTTCCGTAATGGCTCGGTTTGAGAGAGCCATCACACCTTTTCCCATCTACCTTGAATTTGCGGCAGGGAAACCCTAATTTGAGTTCTGACGTTCTCATGTGAAGCTCATAAAAGAGAAGAGGAGTGCTGATGTCTATCCGGCCTGTTAAACGAATCATTCAATCACAGCCAACACTTGAGGGAGCGGGTGTGAAACTCCGTAGGGCATTTGGTTTTGGCAACACTGAGGACTTCGACCCATTCCTATTGCTGGATGATTTCCGGAACGAGAACCCCGAAGATTATCTTGCTGGATTTCCATGGCATCCGCATCGGGGGATTGAGACTATAACGTATGTTCTGAAGGGAACGGTTGACCATGGGGACAGTCTTGGCAACAAAGGAACTCTGGCCTCGGGCGATGTGCAATGGATGACGGCGGGTAGCGGAATTCTTCACCAGGAAATGCCGAAAGGGGACGGAGACGGCAAGATGCACGGGTTCCAGTTATGGGCAAATCTCCCGTCCTCCAAGAAGATGACCGACCCCCGGTACCAGGATGTTCCTTCAAAAGAAATTCCTGACGTCCAGGAAGACGACGGCACAATTGTTCGGGTGGTCTGCGGTGAATTTGGTGGAAAGAGAGGACCGGTTGACGGGATTGCCGCAGAGCCTCGCTATCTCGATGTGTGGGTTCCGCCCGGCAAGCGCAAGTCCCTCAAGGTTGAAACCAACCGGCACGCTTTTGCTTACGTTTTTGACGGTTCGGGTTCATTTCGGGATGCGTCGCAGCCGCTGCCGGTGAAAACAGACATGGTCGGCACGTCAGCCGGTGAAGTATTGAATAATGTCGGCAACCGCTCTCTAGTGTTGTTCGACAACGGCGACGAAGTGACTGTCAATGCAGGGGACGGAGGAATACGATTTCTTCTCGTTTCCGGACATCCTTTGGAGGAGCCAGTTGCCTGGTACGGTCCTATTGTCATGAATACGAAACAAGAACTTCAGAAGGCGTACGACGAGCTCCGGAACGGGACATTTATAAAACATGGCGCAAGAGTGGACTAAGGAAATTACTCGTGTCCATGAGCCCCGAAGCCTTTGCGCCGGCGTCAAATCCCTTGCCTGAAACCAACACTTCATTATCGTCGTAAACGAGATCGAATGCGGTAATTTCGACTCTCAGGGAGGCTCTTTTTGCCCAAAAGCCGGCTCAAAAAAGTTGTTGTCACCCTTTCCATTCTTCCTTCGTTGCTTCACTCTGCTTTGTTTTTCGTTCCAGATACCTCGAAAAGCCGTCCCACTCTTCGCGCCCTTCGGGTGTCGAATCCAATTTCAGTCGACGGTTTGCTCACGGAAGAAGAATGGCAAGCTCCCGGTATAAGTGATTTCACGCAGAGGGATCCGGAGGAAGGAAGGCCCGCGACGCAAAAAACGGAAGTGTGGGTTGCCTACGATGACGCTGCGTTGTACGTTGCTGCGCGTCTGCACGATACCGCGCCGGATTCCATCGTCACGCGTTTGGGGAGGCGCGACGCCGACCTGAACTCAGACTTTTTCTTTGTGGGTGTGGATTCCTACCACGACCGGCGAAACGCGTTCTACTTCGGTGTGAACCCTGGCGGTTCAATCCAGGACGGGACGTTCTATAACGACCAGCAGAACGACAATTCGTGGGATGGTGTATGGGAGGCGGCAACTTCGATGGACAGTCAAGGCTGGACTGCGGAAATGCGCATTCCATTTTCACAATTGCGCTTCCCCGATCAGTCAGAGTACATCTGGGGAATAAATTTCCTGCGCATTATCAACAGGAGGAATGAGGAAGACTACTTCGTCATGGTCCCCAAAAAAGAGAGTGGCGATGTATCGCATTGGGCTGACCTGATTGGTATTCGTGACATTCATCCTCCGGCGCGGCTGGAGATCTTGCCGTATGCGGTGTCAAGCAATCTCTTCACGGATAACTTTAAACCGGGCGACCCCTTTAACGATGGGAAAAAGTTCAGCGGGAACATTGGTGCGGACGTCAAAGTCGGCCTCGGCAGCAACCTGACACTGAACGCGACATTCAACCCTGATTTCGGTCAGGTGGAGGTTGACCCGGCAGTTGTAAACCTCACACAGTACGAAACGTTCTTCGATGAGAAGAGGCCATTTTTCATCGAGGGGTCGAGTTTCTTCAGGTTCGGCCGCGGAGGAGTGAACAGCAACTGGGGGTTCAACTGGGGAGACCCGGATTTCTTCTACAGCCGCAGGATCGGCAGGCCGCCGCAGGGTTCTCTTCAACATTCCGGTTTTTCAGATTTCCCCGACCGAACAGCAATACTTGCGGCCGCAAAGTTGACCGGCAAAATTTCACAGGGGTGGTCTCTCGGAAGTCTGCATGCGGTTACAGCGAGCGAGAAAGCAGTCGTGGATGATGGAGCGGGAACAAGGAATGAGGACGAGGTCGAGCCTTTCGCCTCACACAACGTCATCAGAAGTCTGCGGGAATTCAACGACGGCGCTCAGGGAGTCGGAGTCCTTGGCACGGCCGTTGTGCGTGACCTGAGCCAGCCTTATCTTGCCGGTCAGTTCAATCGAAATTCGTTTGCGCTGGGAGCCGACGGATGGACCAACCTCGATTCCGACCGGATGTGGGTTGTCTCCGGCTGGGGCGCCACGACGCGCATCGAGGGTTCGGCGGCGAGGATGCTTGCGATACAACGGTCATCACTTCACTACTTCCAGCAGCCCGACAGTTATCGGCAGATCGACAGCTCAGTTACATCTTTGACGGGAACAGCGAGCCGGGTTGCTCTGAACAAGCAAAAAGGAAACTGGAAGTTCAACTCTGCGATAGGTGTCATTTCGCCCGGTTTTAACTCGAACGACCTCGGCTTTTTGTTCCAAACAAATGTTATCAACGGCCATGTTGTCACAGGTTATCAATGGTACGACCCCGACGGGACGTTCAGGCGGAAGGGTTTCAACGTTGCAGTTTTTCGGAGTTACGATTTCAGCGGGAACAAGATTGGGGACGGTTATTTCTTCTTTGGTGATGCACAATTCATGAACTATTGGAGTATCTATGCGAACGGGTCGTACCAGCCTTCGCAGCTGGATAACACAGTGACACGCGGCGGGCCGCTCATGGCTTCTCCTTATGAGGGTTATAACGGAGGCTTCGAAGTCTACACCGATTCGAGGCAAGATTTTGTCTTTAATGTGAATCTTTTCGGAGTAAGCAAAATTGGCAGAGAACGCTTTATCGTTGGTGCGGGTGTTGAATGGAAACCTCGTCCGGAAGTGAAGGTGAGTCTTTCGCCAGGGTATGACCACAACATCACATCTGCCCAGTGGGGAACGCAGAGAGCCGACCCGCTGACAGTCCAGACAAATGGCGTCCGGTATGTTTTTGCGAATATCGACCAAAAGGAATTTTCGGCAAACATCCG
>JACPSI010000153.1 GCA_016193365.1 Ignavibacteriales bacterium | reverse complement strand
TATGAAGGAACGGTCGTAAAGCGAAGATCTGTCCTCGGTGCCGGGGTCGTGCTCACAGGATCAACTCCCGTGTATGATTTGGTACAACAGAACATCCATCGACGAACTTCTGAAGCTCCCCTCGTCATCCCGGAAGGCGCAGTGGTGGTGCAGGGAAGCCGCCACATCGATAATACATTTGCTAAAACTCACCACATCGCACTCTATACTCCGGTCATTATCAAATACCGCGATGAATCTACCGACGCGGCAACGGCCCTCGAAGAGTCGCTGCGATGAAACGGATCCTCATCTGCGGAAGCAACGGGCTCCTGGGACAAAGACTTGCGCTACTTTTGAGCAGGGAAACAAAGTTCGAGGTGTTGAATACTTCTCACCATCGTTCATTTGTCTTCGATTCCCAGCTGTTTGATTACACGCAGCTGGACATTACGAGAAAGAGCGATGCGAAAAGTCTGATTTCCAGTTTTCAGCCGGATGTTATTTTCAATGCCGCTGCGGCGACGAATGTGGATTGGTGCGAATCTCACCGCGATGAAGCATGGAAAGTCAATGTCGTCGGCGTGGAGAATCTCATCGAGGCTGCGCGGAAGGTCGGGGCAAGACTCATTCACGTGTCCACCGACTACGTGTTTGACGGGAAGCATGGCCCCTACAAGGAGGACGACCCGCCAAACCCCATAAGTTACTACGGCAAAACGAAACTCGCCGGCGAGAATGCCATCCGTATTTCGGGGATTCCGTATGCCATCGTGCGAACAATCGTCGTTTATGGGAACATCATCGGTAAGCGCGAAAATTTTGCGCTTTGGGTCATCAATAAGCTCCGTTCCGGTCAGGCTATCCGCTGCGCTGAAGACCAAATCAGCAGCCCGACATACGTCGGCGACCTTGCATGCGCAATGATCCGTATTTTCGAACTCGAGCGCACAGGAATGTACCATATTTGTGGAGCTGAACAATTAAGCAGATACGAATTTGCGGTGAGAATCGCAGGAATCTTCAACCTCGATAGTTCGCTCATCCAACAGGTCAAGACGTCCGAACTCAACCAGCCTGCTCCCCGGCCTCCCGTCACGGGATTCTCAACAACAAAAGCTGAGGAAGAGCTTGGCTGGAAGCCCATGGATGCGACTCGAGGGCTCACACTCCTCAAAGAAGAATTGCAAACAGCACGAAAGAACTGAATGGAACTGTTTCTCGCTCTCATGACCGGTCTTGCTCTCGGCTGCATTCACGCCTTTGATGCCGACCATGTTCTCGCCGTCTCGACATTTGCCGCCGGAAATCCAGAGCCTCGGAAGGCGGCCACACTCGGTCTGAGCTGGGGAGTTGGCCACACGGCGACGGTATTTGTGTTAGGGCTCTTTTCTCTTGCGTTTCGTTTCGTGGTCTCGCCCATCGTCGAATCCATTGCGGAAATTGCCGTTGGAATTCTCTTGATCTTAATTGGCGTTTGGGCAATCGCCGGATTTTTTCGTCGGAGGAACATTCATATTCACAAACACGAACACGACGGGCATGAACACATCCATCTCCACTCGCATGCGCTCTCCAACGGCCACAAGCATCGTCATTCCATGTTTATTATTGGAGTAACTCACGGATTCGCCGGGACAGCATCTATTATGGTCGTCATTCCTATTGCGCTTACGCAAAGTTTCGTGACCGCCGGGCTGTATCTTCTGCTCTTTTGCACAGGAACGATTGTCGCCATGACGGCGATAGCGTATTTCATCGGTACTGCTGTACACAAACTCCGCTCCGGAAATGCTCTGAGCGTTTTCCAGGGGCTTGCAGGCTTGGTCAGTATTTGTGCCGGGTTGTTCTGGATTGGCCAAAGGATAATGAAACTCTGATGGCTCACAAGAGCCGCGTCCGGCGAAATGTTGTTTGGTGCAGCGTTCTCGTTGTTTTCGGTTTACTTTCCGGTTGTGCTTCAAGCAAACACACTGCGCCTCCCCCGCTTCTTCTCCGAGTCCTGACGTATAATATTCATCACGGTGAAGGAACCGACGGACAGATTGACATCGACCGGATTGCGAAAGTCATTCTTGACTCGAAAGCCGACCTCGTCGCTTTACAGGAAGTGGACCGGGGCGTTGAACGGTCCGGGAAAATCGATATCATGACAATTCTTTCGGACAAAACAGGAATGACATACGCCTTCGGCAGGAATATCGACTACGAGGGCGGGCAGTATGGTAACGGAGCGCTGACCCACTTTCCCATCCTCGCGGAAAAAAACCTGCACTATGAAATGATTCGCGAAGGAGAGCAGCGCGGGTTGCTGCAACTCGTCGTTGAGACAAAGGGGCACGAGATTGTCTTTATGAATACTCATCTTGACCCGAGAGCCGACGACGCTGAACGAATCATGAATGTCGCCGAGATCATCGGAGAATCGGAATCATACGGCGATCGTCCCGTGGTTGTCTGCGGAGATTTTAACGACGCTCCCGGCAGCAGGACGATTGACTCCATGAAAACAGAGTTCATTGACTGCTGGGAAACAGCAGGAAGGGGCGATGGCTTTACGTATCCTGCATCGAATTCCGTCAAGCGGATCGATTTCGTGTTTCTGAAGAAGAATAAACAGAGCCTCTCTTCGTCTTTCATATGGAAACCAGTTTCGGCCCGCGTTGTGTCCACCGATGCGTCAGACCACCTTCCGTTGCTCGTAGAATTTGAACTCAGACAGGAAAACTAACAGTATGCTCGACATCAAGTTCATCAGAGAGAATCACGACGCTGTCCGGAAAAGTGCGGAGTCGAAGGGCCTGACCGTAAACCTTGGCGAAATCATTTCCCTCGACGAGAGCCGCAGAGCTTTGATCCAGGAGGGCGAATCGCTGAAGGCCCGGCGGAATCAGGTTTCGGGGCAGATCGGTAAAGTAAAGAAAGAGGGCGGCGATGCATCACGCGCAATTGCTGAGATGGAAACCGTAAAAGACCGTATCCAGGTGATTGACACGGACTTGCGCGCAGTCGAGGAAAAACTCAACACTGCGCTCCTCGGTGTTCCGAACATTGCTCACCCTTCAGTGCCGCCTGGAAAAACGCCGGCCGACAACAAGGAAGTTTTCAAATGGGGGGAAATGCCGAAAGTCGATTTCCCGCTCAAACCTCATTGGGAACTGGCTGAAAAACTCGGCATTATCGATTTTCAACGCGGGGGCAAGGTGAGCGGAGCCGGATTTCCGTTTCTCGTAGGCAAAGGAGCTACCCTCGAAAGAGCTCTTATCAATTTTTTCCTTGACCAGGCCGCACAGCGAGGATACAAAGAATTGGCGCCACCAATTGTTGTTAATGAAGATAGCGCGCGGGGGACGGGACAAATTCCCGACAAGGAAGACTTGATGTACGTCGTTGAGCGCGACGGATTGTACATGATCCCGACCGCCGAAGTCCCTGTCTCGAATTTCCACCGCGACGAAGTTCTCGATGAAAAGAATCTGCCTTTAAAATACTCCGCTAACACGCCATGTTTTCGGAGAGAGGCGGGGTCTTACGGCAAAGACGTCCGGGGGCTGAACCGTGTGCACCAGTTCGACAAGGTAGAGCTTGTGAAATTCGTCCACCCTTCTGCATCATACGACGAGCTGGAATCCCTTCGCCAGGATGCCGAACATTTGCTGCAACTTTTGAACCTGCCCTATCGAACACTCTTAATGTGCACGGGCGACATGGGATTTACACAATCAAAAAAATACGACCTTGAGGCCTGGGCCGCTGGACAACAGAAATGGCTCGAAGTTTCTTCATGCAGCAATTTTGAAGCCTTCCAGGCTCGGCGAATGAATGTACGATTTCGTCCAGGGAACGGCGGAAAACCGGAGTTCGTTCATACTCTGAACGGCTCCGCGCTTGCCTTGCCGAGAGTTCTTGCGGCTTTGATCGAAAATTACCAGACGCCCGAAGGCAAGGTCATCGTGCCGAAAGCGCTGCACCAGTACACGAAGTTTGAAGTCATAGGATGAAACCGCTTCTTCGTCTCCTTCCCTATCTTGCCCGTTACAAGAAAACGCTGATCGTCGGCATTCTGACCGTCGTCGGCAGCAACCTGTTTTCGATTGTGCAACCGCTGTTCCTCGGATACGCGATCGATGAGCTCAAGGCCGGTATGGAATCAAAAACCTACATTACATCCGACTTGCTACTGTGGGCGGGGTTGATTGTCGGCTTCTCGGTCATAGCCGGTTTCTTTACGTTTCTGACAAGGCAAACAATCATCGTTGTCTCGCGCCATACAGAGTTCGATTTGCGAAATGACTTCCTTTCCCATTTGCAGAAACTCTCGTATTCGTATTTTCAGAACAAACCGACGGGCGATTTGATGGCTCACGCCACGAACGACATCAGCTCGGTGCGCAACGTGCTTGGCCCCGGCATCATGTATCCATCAGATACAATCCTCACGTTTGTCCTTGTTCTGACCATGATGTTGACGAGAGACTGGCAACTGACTCTCCTTGCACTCATTCCCATGCCTTTGGTGTCAATCGTTGTTTACCGGGTGAGCAAGGTTATCCATGACCGTTTTACTGAACGGCAGGAACTTTTCTCCAGGCTCACGACAAGAGCACAGGAAAATCTCTCCGGAATTCGTGTGATTAAATCGTACGTCCGGGAAGCGTTTGAAATCGACGAATTCAGAAAGCTCAGCTGGGATTACCTGAAAAAGAACCTCGTGCTTGCCAAAGCACAGTCCTTGTTGTGGCCCTTGATGTTCCTGCTCGTCGGATGCTCCATTGTTCTGACGATGTATTTTGGCGGTCTCAGAGTTATCGACGGGAGAATGACGATTGGTACGCTGAGCGCTTTCATGTCGTACCTCCTCATGCTCATCTGGCCGATGATTGCTTTTGGATGGGTGCTGAACCTTTTGCAGCAAGGCGCTGCCTCCATGGGTAGGCTTGGAGCAATTCTTGACTCCATTCCCGAAATCAGAGACACCGTGCAAACCAACCACTCCCTGACGGAAATTGAAGGGAGAATCGAATTTCGCAGCGTTTCCTTTACGCATAAGAATGCCAATCAACCCGCGTTACAGGACATCGATTTGAAAATTGAAAAAGGGACGACACTTGCCATTGTCGGTTATACAGGCTCAGGAAAAACGACAATGGTGAACCTTCTTCCACGCCTTTACGATGTCACCGAGGGACAACTCCTGATCGACGGCAACGACGTCCGCTCCATCCCTCTCACTGTGTTGCGGTCAAATATCGGCTATGTCCCCCAGGAGACTTTCCTGTTTTCAGACACAATCGCCGACAACATCCGGTACGGACTCGACAACGGCGATTCGAGCATCCAGCAAGCCTCGGAGATTTCGCAAATACATAAAGACGTGAACGACTTCCCCAAACAATACGACACGATGATCGGTGAACGCGGCATTACCTTGTCAGGAGGACAGAAACAACGGACGAGCATTGCCCGGGCCATCATGCGTGAACCGAAGATTCTAATTCTTGACGATGCCCTCTCGTCTGTGGACACCTACACCGAGGAAGAAATTCTGAGACGCCTGAAGTCCTTTATGGAAGGCCGCACGAGCATTATCATCAGCCATCGTATTTCGACCGTCAAGGATGCAGACCTCATCGTCGTTCTTGACAAGGGCCAGATTGTCGAACGCGGCTCGCATGAAGAACTGGTCGCTCAAGGCGGAATCTATGCCGACCTGCATCAAAAGCAACTGTTGGAAAAAGAATTGGAATCAATGTGAGAGAAAAAGGAGGTTAATTGGTGAGTGGTTACTTGGGAATTCCACAATTAACCAAACATTCCTCACCAATTAACCTTTTTCACAAACCTTATGCACGAAGAAGAAGTCCTGGGAAAAGCGTATGACGCCCGCTTAATGCGGCGGCTGCTCAAGTATTTGCGGCCGTATCGCGGGCACGTTGCCGTCGGCATTGCGATGAGCATCGTCATCAGCGGCATGGAAGCATTGCGGCCATACTTCACAAAGATTGCGGTCGACCAGGACATCGCCAGCGGCGACAAGCACGGACTGCTTATGACTGCCCTGTTGTTCTTTGTTGTGCTCGTTGTCCGCGGGTTGGTCCAGTATGCCAACGCTTATCTTACCCAATGGATTGGACAGAGAACGATCTTTGACCTGCGGATGGAAATATTCCAGCACCTTCAGAATCTCTCCCTCAAGTTTTACGACAAGAACCCCATCGGCAGACTCATCACGCGTGTAACGAACGATGTTGAGGTGCTGAATGAAATGTTCTCGTCAGGGATTGTCATGGTTTTCAGCGATGTGTTTACGATCGCCGCTATACTGTATTTCATGTTTACCATGAATCTCGGGCTTGCTCTTGTATCCTTGAGTGTCCTGCCTCTGCTCTTTTACGGCACGTTTTTGTTCCGGAAAAAAGCCCGCGAGGCGTATCGCGAGGTGCGTCTTCAGATCGCACGCATTAACTCGTTCATGCAGGAACACATCACAGGCATGCTGGTGGATCAAATTTTCAACAGGGAAAAAAAATCGTTCGACAAGTTCTCAGCCATCAACGGCGCACACCGCGACGCAAACATCAAATCCATTTTTTACTATGCCGTGTTTTATCCGGGCATCGACCTTATCGGCGCGCTTTCCATTGGCCTGATTATCTGGTATGCCGGAGCGAATGCCCTGGAAGGAACGGTCACCATCGGCACCATCATGGCGTTTGTGCAATTCAACGAGATGTTCTGGCGACCCATCAGAGACCTTTCAGAAAAATACAACATTCTGCAAACAGCAATGGCGTCGTCTGAACGCGTGTTCCAGTTGCTGGATGACACGTCGGTTCTTCCGTCTCCCCAGCATCCCGCAGCGTTGGAGCACTCAAAAGGCGAAATCGAATTCCGTAACGTCTGGTTTGCGTATAACATCCCCTCGGACGGTGCGCAGTCGCCTGAATGGGTTCTCAAAGACATTTCCTTCTCAATCAAACCCGGTGAAACCGTCGCCATTGTCGGGCACACCGGCGCCGGAAAGACCTCGATCATCAGCCTCTTGAGTCGATTCTATGATATTCAAAAAGGCGAAATCCTTGTGGACGGTGTGAATATCCAGCACATCAAACCCCAGGACCTCAGAAGACACATAGGCGTTGTTCTTCAGGATGTGTTCTTGTTCTCCGGCGATATTAAAGGAAATATCAACCTCGGCGATTTTCTCATTCCTTTGGATCGCGTCAAGGCGGCGGCGCGGGTCGTTGGCGCGCACCGGTTCATTGAGCAACTCCCCGGAGAATACGATGCCGAGGTTAAAGAGCGCGGGGCGACTCTGTCCGTGGGACAGAAACAATTGTTGTCGTTTGCCAGAGCTCTTGCCTTCCATCCGAAAATCCTCGTCCTCGATGAAGCAACGTCAAGTGTCGATACGGAGAGCGAGCTCCTGATACAGGCGGCCATCAAAAAACTTCTGCAGGGCCGCACCGCGATTGTCATCGCGCACCGGCTTTCCACCATCCAAAACTCTGACAAGATCATCGTCCTGCATAAGGGTGAAGTCAGAGAAATGGGAAATCACCAGGAACTGTTGAGCCGCAACGGTATCTACCGTCGTCTCTACGAACTCCAGTACAAAGACCAGGAAGTGAAAGCGCAATCCGCGACGTAATGTCCGCTTGTAACGAACTAAATCTTTTTTTACCTTCCTCTGTCAGAACATTGGCATTCTCATGAGTTTTCAGAAAAAAGTCATCACCATAGAACGCCACATCATCGAGGGCGAACGCGCGCATCCCGGCGCTACCGGTGATTTTTCCGGCCTCCTCCGCGACTTTATGCTTGCATGCAAGATTATCTGGCGTGAAGTCAGCAAAGCTGGACTCGTTGATATTCTCGGGTCGGCGGGAAGAGAGAATATCCACGGCGACCAGGTCAAAAAACTCGATGTCTTTGCCGACGAAACCATTTACAAAGCGATGGACCCCGGCGGCCACCTTTGCGTCATGGCGTCTGAGGAAAATGAAGACGTTCTCCACATCCCCGACAAGTATCCCACGGGCAAATACGTTCTTCTCTACGACCCCCTCGACGGCTCTTCCAACATAGACGCAAACGTGAACATAGGCACGATTTTCTCCATCTATCGGCGTCAAAGCCCATCCGGCAAAGGCACCATGCAGGATTGTTTGCAGCCCGGCTACAAACAGATTGCCGCAGGCTATGTCGTTTACGGATCGTCCACCATGCTCGTCTATACCACGGGAGAAGGTGTGCACGGATTCACGCTGGACCCGGGAATCGGAGAGTTTTTGCTTTCTCACGAAAACATCCGAATCCCAAAGCGCGGAAAAATCTACAGCGTCAACGAAGGCAATTATCGCTACTGGTTTGACGGTGTGAAAAAGTATGTGAAATACTTGCAGGAAGAAGACAAGACGACGGGCAGGCCATATTCGGGGAGGTATATCGGATCGATGGTCGCGGACATTCACCGGACGTTGCTCTACGGAGGGATCTTCATGTATCCCGGAGACACGCGACACCCCGACGGCAAGCTGCGGCTTATGTATGAGGCCAACCCGACATCATTCGTTATCGAACAGGCAGGCGGCAGTGCGAGCAACGGAAGCGAACGAATCCTCGACGTCATTCCGAAAACCCTTCACCAAAAAACCCCGTTGTTTATCGGTAGTTCCGACGATGTGTGCATCGTTGAAGAATTCATTCAAGGCAAACGGCAACTTCAACCGGTAGCCGCCTCTTGATGAACGATCTTCTGATTCAAGAGGCCACTTTTGTAGTGGTCGACGTCGAAACGACGGGAATGAGTCCCATCGACGACCGGATCACCGAGCTCGCCATGATGAAGGTGCAGGGAGGAGTCTTGCGGGATGAATTCTCGACACTTGTGAACCCGCTCATCTCCATTCCGAATTATGTCACGGAACTCACTGGAATCGACAATCTCATTGTCCGCGACGCTCCCACCGCCCGGGAAGTGGTCCCGTACATGGCCGAGTTTTTGGAAAACGCGATTTTTGTGGCACACAACGTCGGGTTTGACTGGAGTTTTGTGTATCACACCGCGAGAAGAGAGCGTGGGCTTGCTCTCTCAAATTTTAGACTCTGCACGGCAAAATTAAGCAGAGTCATCCTTCCCTACTTGCCCAGCAAATCTCTCGGACCTGTTGCGAGATTCCTGGACATTAATATCCATCAAAGACACCGCGCCTCGGGCGACGCTTTTGCAACAGCCTTAGTGCTTGTGAAGTATCTTTCGTACCTTCAGAAACGCTACGCAATACAAACGGTAGAGGAATTGATGCGGTATCAGGAGATTGTCGAGAAAGTCGAGAATCCGCAAAGCTAGCAAATAGAAGAAGAACTTCTGTAACAAAAAAGCCCGTCCAGCTATCTGAACGGGCTTTCTATTGAGCAACGGAATTTTACTTCACCAAATTCATCTTCCGGTTTTCAGTATGATTCCCTGCTGTTATTCTATAGATGTAGAGCCCTGTCGGCAGGTTCTTGCCGTCAAAATCCACAACATACCTGCCTGGATTCTGCTGCTTTTGCACTAACACAGCAACCTCCTGCCCCAGGGTATTGTAGACTTTCAGAGTGACAAATGATTCCTCCGCAAGGTCATACGCAATAGTTGTGGAAGGGTTGAAGGGATTCGGATAATTCTGCTTTAAACTGAATTCCTGCGGCGGACCAAAAGTATCTTCCACTCCCGTCGTCCCGCTTGAGATTTGCGCACTCGCCGGGCTTTGATTCCCTGAAAAATCGTATGCAGTGATCTTATAGTAGTATGTCGTCCCGGTCCCAATCACGCCGGCATCGGTATAGGTCCGGTCTGTCGTCATGGCGTACGGGTTCATTCCCTCGACGCCAAAGTCGCTCGTCGTGCTGCGATACACCGCAAAGTATCGGAAATCTTCATCTTCCGACTGGTTCCATGTAACGACAAAATTGTTGCCGTTTGCAGAACCACCGACACCTCCTGGAGTACCCGGCGCCAAGTTGTCCATCGAGTACCCGCTGTCGACAGGAGATTTCAGCACATAGAAGTTATACGAATAGTGTGAAGCTACTCGAAACCTCGTCCAGCGCTGACCCTGGGTAATCGTGGAATCAAAAAGGGTCGGAGCAATGGCGGAGTAAACCGAGTCATGCGTTGAGGGGACTTCTCCGGCGAATGTCCAGAATCCGGCATCCCATCTCCATATCGAATATTTTTCAACACCAACGGGAGGGCCGTCTCCGACGTCAGTTGGGTTGGGCGCAAATTCACGCCATCGGACGAAGACCCTTTTCCCCTGGTCGTTCGGGACATCTCTAATGTCGATAATCATCGGCGGCGGGGGAGGAGGAGGAGCGCCAACATGGAAGTCCGCGTCGATATTGCTGGCAGTCCCTGTTTCCGTAACCGTCACGACATCTCCCGGAGGGCTTGACAAACCATCGTAATAGATCGTCCGATCTTGATACATGAATGAGACATAATATGAACCCGGGTTGACAGTTACACTGTACGAACCGTTGTCGCTCGTGCTGTTGAAATATGTTTGCTGATTATCCGTTCGTGTGACCTGGACATTTGCGCGCACACCCATGCCGTAGTTTGTCACTCTGCCTTGAATTGCAGCGCCAAGTACTATAGTGCCATCAACATTGTTTACAGAATCCACAGCTGCTGACGCGAAAATGGTATCTGCGAGGTCCGAATTACTCCGGTTATTCCACCATTGGTCAAAATAATGATCCTTGGTAAAGTGGATAAACCATTTCCCTGGCGGCACGACAAACGCATATTTTCCATCTGCATCCGTCACGTCCCTGAAGCCGTCTCCGCCCTGAAACGGGTTGAGAGCATCGTGCGTGTGAGGATCAGCGCCTTCAAGTGGATTAGAGCCATCTGTGACCGTTCCTGAGATTACTGTTCCCTGTATGAATTGAAAATTGACGCCAGTGTGTGTGCCTGCCACGTTGAACGCCGTATCTGGAGGCGTCGGAACATACACGCCGAGATCCTGTTCTCTTGAAATCCGAACTCTCCATGGATTCAGTTGAGATGGGTTGCCTCCCATGTTGATCGTGTAGTTCCCCGAACTGTCAGTTAAAGCATGCCAGAAAATCATGTCTCCTCCGCCTTCGTTGTCCGGATCCGCTTCGACGAGGATATTTGCCTTGTTCAATCCGCCGGGGCCGGAGATCGTTCCTGAGATTGTCGCGGCTGGAGAAGACATCGGAGTAATGGTGAATGAGGCTGCCATCGAAACGTTATTGTGTTTTGCGACGAATATCCATTTCGCCGGAGCGAGTCCAGCAACAAACGACGTATTAATCACGCCGTTCGGGAGGCCGTCATTGTCGCCCGGACCATCGGAACTGTAAGAACCATCCGTCTGGGAAAAAACAAATAACTGCTTGTCAGTCCCTACATCCACCGTAGTATTCTGATTGACATCGACCCAGAGCACGTTCTCGCTCGTGCCGCCCGCTGGGAGAGAAATCTGCCATGACAGAAGGCTCCCTTGCACAATGCTTGCTCCTGTTTGTACACCGTTGACTGTCACATTGGTCACCTGAGCCGAGGACACACTGACGAGGAGAACCAAGCACAACAAAAGGTTAGATTTGTTCATAACGCCCCCTTAGGTTGGTTGATAATTCTTTATTGCGGATTGATACACAAGTTATCAGGCCAAGCCGCCAGATTCTGTGACGCAAGTCAATTGCAGGAGTACGACCATCCCTTGTTCCTACGCGTTATCGAACCGGTGTAGGAAGCGTCACCAAACTGCGATTTCCTTCCATGTCAACCGCCTGCACACCGAACAAATGCTCATCCTTGGAAACTCGAAGTGTCAGAGTTGTATCCTTTGTAAAAACGGCCGACTGCCACGTGGGATCGCTCGTTTTTCTATAGCGCACAACGTAACCCTCAATGTCGGGTTCTTTGTTTTTGTTCCAGCAAAGTGTTGTCTCGTAGCCAAGTTGTCTTGTCACCAAGCCAACTTTTGAAGGGGGCGCCGGACCCCATGCCAGACTTGCAAGCGCTGCACCGTTGACTTTTGCGACCTTTGCGCAGTATTCAAAATCCATAAACTTCGGCAGGTCGCCATATTCCTTTCCGCCTTCAATCCGGACATCCTGGTGTTGATGGTCATAGTTCTCCTTGACCTCGCTGAACCGGACAGCGCGGAAGCCACGCTCGTGAAACGGCCGATGGTCGCCGCCGCGCAAGAAACGGTCCAACCGATAAACCATCCGAACCCCAAAAGATTTCTGATACAGTTCGCCCGTTTCCTTGACGTACCGGGCGAGAGTCCTCGAACCTCCGTCGTTCTCATGGCCCAGTGAAATCCGCTGACGAAATACTGAACCTGTATCGAGAGGGCTGAACGCTTCCGAAAACACGCGAACATATTTGTTCTCCCTCGTGCCATCTCCTCCTTTCGAATTCCCGACAATATCATTGTTCAAGACAGCTTCAACATTCCATCCCTTTTGTTTTGCCATTTCCGCCCAGGCCGCAGAGCCGAGAAGCCCCTGTTCTTCGCCGGCTACAGCCATGAAAACGACCGTCGCGTCGAACCTGTATTTTGACATGACACGAGCCAATTCCAGAACAACGGCCGTACCGCTGCCGTCGTCATTCGCGCCCGGCGCGGCGCTCACGGAGTCTAGGGGGTTGCTCGCCCGCGAATCGTAGTGGCCGCTGACCACGAGAACACGATCCGGCATGGGATGGTGAGTCGGCTCCGGAGACAACGTTGCGACCACATTCACGATTTTTGCCGGAGAGGGAACTCTGTTCGACGGTGGGACGATGGTTTCAAAAAACTCCACGAGCATCCGACCTTCACTCATATCCGCGTACTTTTCGAATTCGGATTTAATCCATCGCCTGGCCGCACCAATACCGCGCGTGTCGCTCAATGTGTCGGACAACGTGTGGCGTGTATCGAAAGCCGCAATCTTTTCAACGATTGCCCGGATGTTCTTGGCCGAGATTTCACTGACAACCTTTTCGACCAGCGAATTCTTCTGCGGAGGCTTTTGAGAAAATGCAACGAATGTTCCGCAAGCAATACACAACAGAAGTTTTTTCATCTCGCCGTCTTCCTTTCGCTCAAAGCGGTGAAGTGAAGCGTTATTTTGCGGAGCTCTCAAGCTCTTTCGACACTGCGTCGATGAGGGCCGCCTGGTTTTCGAGAGCCTGCGCAACGCGGATAATCTCTGCTTCCGCTTCTTTCCATCGTTTTTGCTCAATCGCCTCCCGCACGCCAGGAATGGTCTTGACACCGTACCCGGTGTAAAACCCGGGGGCGTAAATCAAATGTTTGAACCACGGACGGATCGGCAAACCTTTCTCGTGCGTCAGTTTTCTCTCGCTTTGAATAAGTCTCTGGTTCACGGAACGGAGTGTTGCCTCGGACAACGATTTACCGCCGCCTGCTTTCAGGGCTTTCTCGAAACGCTCTGCTGTGCGTGTGAGCGTTTCAGCTGCGTTATCCAGCGGAGCAAAATTGACGAACGGCGGTATTTCTTCCGGCGAAGGCGGAACATACGGGTCCTTGGGGTCGGCAATCGCAGTAAACACTCCTTCGCCGATCTGCTTATTTTTTTCCTTGATTTGATCCTGAAGATTCGTCAACAGATTTTTCAACTCACCGAGATATTTCCTTACGGTTTCAGCGAAATTAGTGAAATCGTACGGAAGCACATCGGCGTCTGCCAATCGTATGACCGCGGTGCCTGCCGTCTCCGACAACGTACGCCCATAGGAAAAGTCTGTATCGGAAAAATTCGTGTACCAATAAAAATCATCGTAGATGGAGTGATAAATTCCACCGCCGTCTTCTCCGCCGAATCCAATGTTCAATGAGGCGATCCCGAGATGGTCGAGAAATACTGTGTAGTCCGAACCCGAGCCAAGGGCCCCAATCCGCAGGTCAGGACGTGTGCGAGCCTCCGTCCTGTCTTCCGGAGAACGGCTGTTGACTATGCGCCAAAGCTGACTGCGCTTCCAAACGGAAATCTTTTTTTCCGGATCTTCAATTTCCTTCGCAACACCATTGATGAATTTTTCAAGCGAATGGGAGCCTGCGGCGAACAGAAAGCCGCGGCCGTTGGAATCTGAATTGATGTAGACAACGGTTTTTTGTTTGAGTTCGTCCGCGTGAGCTTCGGCCCATTCAGTTGAGCCGAGCAAGCCCTGCTCCTCCGCATCCCACGCGCAATAGACAAGAGTGCGCTTTGGCTTCCAGCCCTGTTTTAACAGTTCCGCGATCCCCCGCATTTCCTCCATCTGTGCAACCATCCCTGATATCGGGTCTTGAGCGCCGTTGACCCAGGCGTCATGATGATTGCCGCGAATAATCCACTCATCGGGAAACTGCGCTCCACGAACAGTCGCAATGACATTATAAATCTTTTTGACGTCCCAATTGAATTTTAGTTTTAAGCGAACCTTCCCCGGCCCGGGGCCAATCTTGTACGTCAAGGGAAGAGCCCCGCGCCAATTCTCCGGCCCTACCGGACCCCTGAGAGAGCCGAGGAGCGGTTCCGCATCTGAGTACGACATGGGAAGCACAGGAATTTTCGTCAATGTTTTTACATCTTTAAGGTCGAGTCTCTTCGCTTTGGCTGTCGCCCCAACTCCCGGAGTCAGAGGGTCGCCTGGATGCAACGGCATGTCCATCACGCTTCCACGCTGCACACCATCGCGCGGGCGCCACGGACCTTCAGGAAAAACGTCGCCATGATAAAAGCCGTCGTCTCTTGGATCAGAGTATATGATGCAACCGACGGCTCCTTTTTCTGCCGCCAGTTTCGGCTTGATGCCTCTCCACGAAGCGCCGTATCGCGCTATGACGATGCAACCCTTCACAGAAACTCCGAGGCGCTCAAGCTGTTCGTAATCATCCGGTATGCCGTAGTTCACATACACGAGCGGCGCCGTAACATCCCCATCGATGGAATAGGCGTTGTAAGTGGGAAGTTGTTCCTCGAATTGCCCAGACGTCGGGTCGACGTCGAGAGCGGGTTCGCGCAGTTTTGCCGTGAACCTTATTGGCTCAAGGAGTTCCACAAGCCTTTCCTTCGGAGTCGGAAAAAGCACTTCGAACTCCTCAATCTTCGCGTCCAGTCCCCAACTTTTGAAAAGACCGAGCATCCACTCTGCATTGTCTTTTCCATAAGGAGAACCGAGGTGATGCGGCCTCGCGGAAAGTCGTTGCATGTATTCTCGTTGCTTCTCTGCACTCGGTATCGACCTGAATTTCGATTCCCAGTCGTTCATTGTAGATGATTTTTGCGAGAACGCCGCGCTGAAAAAAACAAACGGTATCGCGAATTTGAAAAACCTCATGGTTACCTCCGGATTTGGTAAAATGTCATTCTCCCCTTCAATTCAGAAGGTCAGCGTATTTGCTTCCTGATGCTGTATTGAACAAAACAACAGAATCTGTTTTCTGCACAAAGCCCGATCGAGCGAGTTTTCTCAGTGCAACGAAAGTCGCCGCTCCCTCCGGACAAACCAGCAACCCTTCCGTCCTTGCCAATTCGTGTACGGCCTCGAGAATTTCAGCGTCTTCGACTTCAACTGCACACCCCTTGCTGTCGTAGAGAACCTGCAGGATAAGATAATCCGCGAAAGCTTTGGGCACACGAAGTCCCGATGCTATGGTTGCAGCATCCTGCCAGAACTCCGATTCTTTCTTCTTTTGTTCGAAAGCCTTGACCACCGGCGCGCAACCCGAGGACTGCACGGAAACCATACGCGGACGTTTCGAGCCAATCCAACCGAGCTCTTCCATTTCGTCGAAAGCTTTCCACATCCCAATTAATCCTGTCCCGCCACCCGTAGGATAAAAAATAACATCGGGCAGCTCCCAATCAAGTTGTTCTGCAAGCTCATAGCCCATCGTTTTTTTGCCTTCGAGGCGATAGGGTTCTTTCAATGTAGAAACATCAAACCAGTCTTGATTCGTTTTTTTTCTTTCGTTCATTGCTCTTGCCGCGTCACTGATGTTTCCCGGAACGAGCACGATATCTGCACCGTACGCGCGGCACTCTTTGATGTTCATTTGCGGCGTATCCTGGGGGAGAAAAACGTGACAGCCAATGGAAGCCCGGGCCGCATATGCTGACGAAGCCCCGGCAGCGTTCCCGGCTGAGGGGATACAAACGTCTTTCACGGCAAGTTCTTTCGCCTTCGAGATGGCCATGCCTAATCCTCGCGCTTTGAATGATCCCGTCGGCAACTGCCCTTCATCTTTCATCCAGAGTTGATTCAGTTGAAGCGCTTCAACCGTTCTTGCGAGAGCAATGAGAGGCGTTATTTCCTCTCCAAGCGTGACGATATGCTCTTCCCTCTGAATCGGAAGCAACGGAAAATATTTCCAGAGGGAACTTTTTTGACCTTTCAAGGTTTCCTTCCTAAGAGCTTTTTTACATTTGTCGAGATCATACCGCGCGAGCAGGGATTTCCCGCAGGTTCGACACACCGTCTGCAACTCGTGAGGCGAATGGCGGTCGCCGCACACACTGCATTCCAGATGGGTAAGGAAAGATGCCAGTTTCACAAAAAGTTGGAGGAGAAAGCTGAGAAGATCGATGTGAATGTAGCGTTCCCGCAATGAAGAATCAAGCGAAGTTGAGCCGCTTTACTCTTGAAATTCAATTGAGCATTGTCTATATTTCTCAAACTTTCTTTGCAAACAGGATTTCTTGAAAGGACAGGAATGAAAAAAGTCCGACCTATGCTGCCTCTGTTGTGCCTTGTCGTTCTGGTTCCTCAATTCACATTCTCCCTGCCGAAGTTTGCCAGCCGGACCGGCGCGAAATGTCAGTCATGCCACGTGAACCCGACCGGAAAGGGAATGCGCAGCGAATTTGGAAGCACATACGGGCGGGACGATATTACGATGCCGACGTTTAAAGAACAAACCGACTACGATGAGTTTTCCACGAATCTTACCTCGAACATCTCGGTCGGAGCAGACGTCCGGACACTCTTTTTTTATAATCAACGGGAAAAGGGAAGCAGCTTTTTCGAAATGCAGGGCGACGTCTATTTCGACCTGAGACTCAACAAGAAGCTTCGCGTGTACTTGGATAAAGGACTGTATTCGGGATTTGAGCTTATGGCCATTGCCAAAGTGTTGCCGTATGAAGGATACATAAAGATCGGGAAATTCATGCCCGCTTACGGTACCCGCATCGACGACCATAATGCCTTCATCCGCGGGGGACCGTTTGGCGGTGGTCCTTATGCCGGGTTGATTCCGGCAGGATATCCCAATGGCCTTCGCTTCGGAGAACGATCTGAAGATACGGGACTGGAGCTTGGCTTTACGCCGAGTTTTTTCTCATTTCAGCTTGGCGTTTTCAACGGAACACCAGGGGCTGGCCTGAACGGGTTCACCCCTGCGAAGCGAAAAGCAGTCGCTCTGCGGGGGGAAACAAGTTTCCGACTTCGGGAGTTTAATGTCAGCCTGGGCGGTTCCCTCTATAACTACCCTGACCCCACCGGAACCGTCACGTACTATGCTGCTTTTGGCTCCGTGACGATTCTTGAATCCCTAACGTTCCATACTGAAGTTGACATCTTAACAAAGGTCCAGCCGGGAGCAGATTTCACAGGAACGATTCTTTGGAATGAGGTGAATTATATGGTGGTTCCGGGCGTTGACTTAAAATTCGGCTATGAATATTATGATCCCGATAAGGAGATCCAAAACGGCAGCTTCAGCCGAATAACCTTGGGAGCGGAGATTTTTCCGTTGAGCGGGCTGGAGATACGACCATTGTATAAGATCAACCTGGAAGATCTTCCGAGCGGTTCAAACATCGGCAACGATGAACTTCAACTCATGTTCCATTTCTTCCTGTAATTCTCATTCAAAGTGAATAACATCGTGAGAGAAAAGAAGCTCGCGTTTCAGGCCTGCATCGCAATTCTCTGCGTCTTTTCATCATGTAAAGACCAGGGAGTCGACCTTCCGCCACCCCCTGAGTCTCCGCCTTCAATCAGTGCAGTTGTGCCGGACTCGTCTGCAGTTGGCGATACTGTACAGATCTTTGGGTCGGATTTGGGCGCGATTCAGGGATCGAGTTCAGTGACGATTGGCGGCGCCAC
>JACPSI010000041.1 GCA_016193365.1 Ignavibacteriales bacterium | reverse complement strand
AGGCCGGCTCCCTGGATGATCCTCAGTTCAACTACAAGCTTATGGAATTTCCGGGGACCCAGTTCAGCCAGGCAGTGTATCAAAACTTCGAGCTCATGCAGATGATCATGTTTCCGACAAAGCTTTTTCTCCGTCGGAACATTGCGGAGATTCGGGCCGAACATGCTCACCACGACCATCTGGAAAAAGAAATTGAAATTCTTTCCAGGCTCAAATCTGCATACGCCATGCTCTGGGCAGCCAGAACAAACCTCGAGATCAATCGCGAGAACCAGCGACTTCTTTCGCAAATTCTGAGGTCGGCGGAAACGCAATACGCCGTCGGAAAAGCTTCGCAACAGGATGTCCTGAAAACGAATATCGAGCTCGCAAAACTCAAAACCCAGGAAGCTTCGATTCAGCAGGAAATCATCAGCGCTGAGAGCATGATGCGTGCCATCCTTAATCGTCCGCACAACGCACCGATTGGAGCTCTGGCTTACGATTCGCTCGCGCCCGTGCAACACTCCGTTGAGGATCTCATCGCCTTCGCCCTACTGCATCGACCGATGATTGTTCACGATTCGCTCAGCGTCACTGAGGGGGAGCTTATGCTTAGCATGTCAAAGCAGGAGTATTTGCCCGATTTTCGAGTTTCGCTCGAGCGCGTCACTATGCCCATTGGCGGGATGAGCTCCTGGTCATTCTCGGCGGGCATATCGATCCCCTTCGCGCCCTGGTCATTGTCGAAGGCTGCATCGCGAGTAGAAGAAGCCGAGGCAGAGCGGTTAATGCGCTCATCTCTGTATCAAGCAAGTCAAAACATGGTTGAAGCACAGATTCGAGAGGCACACGCGAAAGTGAAATCACTGGAGGTTCAGGTTACGGCTCTTGAGCGCACCATCATTCCTCAAAGTTACCAGTCGCTGCTTTCTGCGTTGACGGAATATCAGACTGGACGCACGCCGTATCTTATGTTACTCGATGGATTTCGCATGTACCAGGAATTCAAAATGGACGCTGTTATGGCGCGCATGCACTATGAGCAGGCCGTCGCATCTCTCGAACGCCAGGTTGGCGTTGTGACATTGGACGTTGTTCCTGAAGTTTCTAAGGAGAATTGAAATGAAATCGCTGAAAATCGTTCTTTTTTTTCTCGCTGTTTTCCTTGCTGCCGGATGTTCTTCCAAAAGCCAGGAGGAGACAAAAGCCGCTGCAAAAGAGACCGCCAAAGAAATCTACACCTGCCCGATGCACCCGTCAGTGGTGTCGGACAAGCCGGGCGCTTGTCCCGTCTGTGGAATGGCGTTGGTGAGAAAAACCGCCGCGACAGAAATGAAGAAAGACGAAATGCAATCGTTGCAAGCGGTGAGTCTTTCGCCCTCGCAACGCGTATTGGCCAATATTTCTGTCGAGGAGGTCATGCGACGCAGCATGAGCAAGACTATCGAGGCCGTCGGTGTAATCGACGTGGCCGAGCCGTTGCAAGCCTCGGTTTCGGCGCGTTTTCGCGGCCGTATCGAAAAACTCCACGTTGATTATACGGGGGAACGTGTGAAACAGGGCCAGCAACTTTTCGATCTTTATAGTCCCGACCTCATCTCGGCACAACAAGACTTCCTCATTGCCGCCACGGCTCTCGACAATGCCCGGAAAACCGGCAATTCCACAAGCGAGGAGGTGCAGGAACGCCTTCTTGCTGCCTCCCGCGAAAGACTAAGTGTACACTTTGGGATGAGGGATGCCCAAATAGCCGAATTGGTACGCTCGCAACACATAAAGAACGCTCTGACGTTCCTCTCGCCCATCCGCGGGACGATCGTGCAGAAACAAGTTCAAGAAGGTCAATATGTAGACGAAGGCATGCTCCTCTACCAGGTCGTAGACCTGTCGAAATTGTGGATTTATGTGGACGTCTACGAGAAGGACCTTCGCTTTATTCACGTTGGACAGGAAGTGCACATCACCAATCAGGCCTTTCCCGGAAGGACTTTTCACGGCAAAGTAACATTCGTGGACCCTGTTGTGAACAGCGAGACTCGTACGGCACGTGTGCGGACGGAATTTGACAACCCGGACGGCTCGCTCAAGCCAAACATGTTCGTCAGTGCTCGCATAGAGGTTTCGAAACGAGAAGCCCTCGCCGTTCCGATTTCGGCGGTGTTGTCGACAGGAAAACGAACGGTTGTGTGGGTTGAGGTTGGCCAGAATATGTTCGAGCCTAGAGATATTCGCCTCGGAATTTCTTCTGATTCACATTACGAGATCCTGAAAGGTCTGAACGAAGGTGAGAGGGTTGCAACGACAGGAGGATTCCTGATTGATTCGGAGAGCGCGTTGCAACAACCGTCTTCCGCTGATCCTCACGCAGGACACTCAGCACCTGCAAAACCAAAAGAGGAAAAGGAGCATAGACATTAATGGTTGGGGAAAATCGTAACATGATTTTCTATCGCACCTGTAAGGACGTTCAATTGAACGTCCCTACAAAACGATTTGCCGTTCCAATATGTATCAAGGTGATTTCATGATTGAAAAAATAATCGATTATTGCGCACGAAACAGATTCATCGTCATTCTTTTTTATGCGGTCATTGTCGGCTGGGGAATATGGGCGGTCAGCACGACGCCGATGGACGCTATCCCCGATCTGTCTGAGAACCAGGTCATCGTTTTCACAGAATGGATGGGACGCTCGCCGCAGCTTATTGAGGACCAGATTACCTTTCCGCTCGTTACCGCGCTGCAAGGTGTACCGGAAGTCCAGGTGATCCGCGCTCAGTCCATGTTCGGCATGTCGTTCATCTACATCATTTTCAACGAGCGCACGGATTTGTATTGGGCTCGCAGCCGCGTTCTTGAAAAACTGTCCACCATTCAATCGGCGTTGCCGCCCGGTGCCAAAATGCAGCTCGGACCGGATGGAACCGGCGTCGGACACGTTTTCTGGTATACGCTCGAAGGACAACGCGATCTTGGGACGCTCCGAGCGATTCAAGACTGGTATGTGAAGCTCAATCTGCAAGGAGTTCAGGGCGTCGCTGAGGTCGCTTCGGTTGGCGGTTACGTAAGGCAGTATCAGGTTGACGTTGACCCAAACCGGATGAAATCCTTCGGCGTTACGCTTGCCGACATTAAAAATGCCGTCATGCGCTCGAACAACGATGTTGGCGGAAAGATTCTGGAAATATCGGATGCGGAGTATTTTGTCCGGGGGCAGGGATACGTCCAGTCTTTGCGCGATGTCGAAAACATTGTTGTCGGGACGGGCCCGGGAGGAATTCCGATATACATTTCGAACATCGGAAAAGTGCAGCTTGGAGGCGATATTCGACGCGGTTCCATCGAAAAGAACGGCGAGGGCCAGGCGGTCGGAGGTATCGTCGTGATGAGGTATGGCGAAAACGCGAAGGATGTCATCGAGCGCGTCAAGAAACGTATTGAAGAAATCTCGCCGGGATTGCCGGAAGGCGTCTCCGTAAAAACCGCATACGACCGCAGCAGTCTTATTATGGCGGCTGTCAACACGCTGAGAAGCGCCCTCGTTGAGGAAGCGATAGTGGTTTCCATCATTGTGCTCCTGTTCCTTCTTCATGTCCGCAGCGTTCTTCGGGTAATCATCGAAATACCCATCGCTGTTCTCATTGCCTTTATCTGTATGAAGGTCTTCGGCATAACCTCCAACATTATGTCCCTGGGCGGGATCGCAATTGCGATCGGCGTCATTGTCGACGCCTCCATTGTCCTGGTTGAAAATGCTTACCGTAACGTAGCAAGAGCGCAGAAAGAAAAAGGAACACTGACGACTCAGGACTACATTGAAATATCGATTGTTTCGGCTAAACAGGTCGGCCCGGCCATTTTCTACTCCGTCGGCATCATGGTTGTTTCGTTTTTGCCGGTTTTTCTGCTGGAGGGTCAGGAAGGAAAACTCTTCCGCCCGCTTGCATTTACAAAGACTTTTGTCCTTGCGGGCTCAGCAATCATTGCCGTCACTCTTGTCCCCATGCTTATGACGATGCTCACTCGGGGCAAATTCCGCAGTGAAAACGAAAACCCCATCACAAGAATTCTCAATCGGTTGTATTCACCCGTCATCCAATGGGTGCTAAGGTGGCGAAAGACGACGATCGCGCTCAACGTCATCGCATTGCTCGTCACGGTGCCGATGATGATGCGGATTGGGTCGGAATTTATGCCTCCGCTGGACGAGGGAAGCCTCCTCTTCATGCCGGTGACATTGCCTTCAGCTTCAATCACGGAGGTCAATCGAATCATGCAGGTTCAGGACGCCATCATTATGTCGCTTCCGGAGGTTGAGCAGGTTTTGGGAAAAGCGGGGAAAGCAGAAACATCGACCGACCCCGCTCCTGTGAGCATGATTGAATCTATTATCTTGCTAAAGCCAAAGAATCAATGGCGACCTGGCATCACGAAAAACGACATCATCGCAGAGTTGGATGCCAAGCTGCAAATTCCCGGCGTGCGCAACGGCTGGACGCAGCCGATCATCAACCGCATCAACATGCTTTCGACGGGCGTTCGCACGGACCTTGGTGTAAAAATCTTTGGTAAAGACCTCGACAAGCTAGAACAGCTCGCAATCCAGGCCGAGCAGATCCTGCGAAAAGTCCCGGGCGCCGCAGACCTCTACGCGGAACGAACTCAGGGCGGTCTTTTTCTGGATATCAAGATCGACCGTGAGGCCGTTGCCCGCTACGGGATCAATGTCGGAGACGTCCAGGACATCATTGAAACGGCCATCGGCGGCGAGAATATCGGCGTCATCATCGATGGACGACAGCGCTTTCCCATTCGCGTACGTTACGAGCGAGAATGGCGAAACAATCTCGAAACGATCAACAATCTTCTCGTTCCTGTGAATGTCGGAATATCGGCCAAACCCGTCATGAACGCCATGCAGAGCCCGAATTCCGAGTCTATGGGTGGCGCAATGTCCAAATCGAGCGGCATGAATAATCCCCTCCGCTTTGCCGCAGTGGCCAACACTCAGCAAAACACCGGCGTCTCGCGCGTGTCGAATAGGGCTTACATTCCATTGAGTCAAATCGCTGCGATCAACATCGTTCCCGGCCCTCCGATGATTTCCAGCGAGAACGCACAGCTGAGATCAATTGTGTTTCTTAATGTGCGCGGTCGGGACATGGGCAGCTTTGTTGAAGAAGCCAAGGAAGTTCTGACGAATGAACTCGCTCTCCCCCAGGGTTACACGCTTCAATGGAGCGGTCAATGGGAAAATCAGATCAGGGCAAAACAACGGTTGCAGATTATGATGCCCATTGTTTTTCTCATCATCTTCGTGATGCTTTATCTTGTAACAAAGGACTTCAAAGAAGCATTCGTTGTGATGCTCTCCGTTCCTCCTCGGCTATAATTTTTCCGTCGCCGTATGGGTCGGCTTTATTGCGCTTTATGGTTTGGCGGTTGAGACAGGAGTAGTGATGGTCGTGTACCTGCACGAAGCGCTCGACAGACGGCTTCATGCTCATGAGCGCGGCCAACGAGGCCCGGTGACGCTTCAGGATATTACCGAGGCGACGGTAGAAGGGTCGGTGTTGCGTCTCCGGCCAAAGGTCATGACGGTGACAACGAGTATGATTGCGCTTATTCCCATTATGTGGAGCACGGGCGTCGGCGCTGATGTCATGCAACCGCTAGCGGCTCCGATGATCGGCGGGCTCCTCACGTCCACGATTCACGTCCTGGTTGTGACCCCCATCCTTTTCAGTTACATGAAGGAATACGCTCTGAAAAAAGGAAAGCTCGAAATGTCCAAAATGGCTGGATGGATGAAGGAGTCTTAATAATCATCATTCAAATAGGCACAAAACAGATTAATCCCGCACGGAGCTTCAACTGGCTCACGGCGACGTACGCAAAAAAGGAAATCCTCTGATGAAAAATCAAATGATAATCTCATGTATTTCCGTCTTCTTAGCTGCAATAAGTTCCGGCTGCATGCCAATGATGATGATGGACGGTGGGTCGGAACATTCAAAAACACATTCACCCTTTGAAACCGTTACAAGAATCGGCAGTCTTCGTGCAAAGGTCGTAATTTCACCTCTGCTACCAAATAAGGAATCAACGATCTCCGTTGAGCTCACCAATGCGGAGACTGGACAACCTTTCGAAACCGCAGAAGTTCAATGCCTCATTGAACACACAGTAGCGCAGTCGCATGAAGGTCATGCGAACACCGGGCACAAGTCCGGAGGAGATTCCCTCCAGGTTGAACGTCACGAAAAAACTCATTTCGAGAAAAACAGCTTAGACTTCACAGACCCCACCTCACCTCCCCTCCGAGGGGAGGGAAGGAGGGGTCTGCAACATTGGCTCACGATGGAAATGAGCGGTTCTGGCTTCTTTAATCTTAAATACACCCCCCTGGAACAGGGCAGTTATCGCATTCAGGTGAGAATTTCTGATGTGGAAGGAATTGAACTCAAAGAACCTGTCATTATCGACAACACCCTGCAAACGACAAATCATGCAGAAACGAGCATGAGTCACGGCATGATGGGCAGATTGGGAGATTACGGCATTGTCGCGACAATTGGCCTAGTCACGGTAATGGTTGCAGTTATGGCGTTCCGTTGGTTCTAGAACTTTGAACAGGCATTATCACTCATAACACAACAATTTCTGAAAGGATTTAACGATGAGACGCATTCTCGTTTTCCTCTTTTTTTGTATGGCAGCATTTCCGATATCTCCTTCTTCCTTGATTACACAGGCTCAAGGTTCGCCCGAGCAGGAAACACAGGCGACTTCACAAACGAAAGAGCAGTACGCTTGCCCGATGCATCCGGATGTCACATCTGACAAACCCGGGAGTTGTTCAAAGTGCGGAATGGCTCTGGTTCGCAGTACTCCGCAAGAAAAGGATTCAGTGCAAACCAAGCTTACGCCCCCCGAAAGAATTCGAGCGGCAAAAAGAATGTTACAGGCGGCAAAGAGCGAACTCACACGGCAGGGAAAATACAATTGTTGCATTGAGGAGCCGTGCTCACAGTGTGCACTTGACCACCAGAGCTGTCCTTGCTATGACGACCTCAAAAAAGGAAAACCCGTTTGTCCGGAATGTTACGGAGGCTGGCAGCGCGGCGAAGGCAGGGATAAGAAGGTCAAGAAGTCAGACGTAAAAACACAGTTCAGCAGTCATAAACATTGAATTCATTCTTGACCTCATTCTTTTTCAACCGTATTTTAGAACAGAAAGGAAGAATACTTATGAAATTCACCCTCGTTCTCTTAACAAGCGGCCTTGTTTTTGCAGGCTGTTCCAAATCTCCGGAGCAGAATCAAGTCAAATTCGAGACAACATCGATCAAAGTCGAGACAGCTCAATGCGGCAGCTGCGCAAGTGCGATTACGAAAGCGCTCAAAAAAGTCGATGGCGTGCATAAAGCTGATGTCGATATCGACAAGAAAGTGGCAACCGTGAAGTTTGCTTCGGACAAGGCATCGATTACTCAACTGGAAGACGCAGTTACGAAGGCTGGATACTCTGCAAACGACAAGAAGTCCGACCCGACGGCGTACGAAAAGCTGGATGAGTGCTGCAAGGTTGAGTAATGGAGAAGAGAATGTCTTTCTGAGCGAAGCCCCGAACTGTCCACCATCTTTCTGGTGAAAGGAACGCAGCGCCTGACTGCCTTACTGTGCGGTGAGGCTGGTAGGATCTGACTAAGCTCGTGGAACCAAGCGCAATGAGTGATTACTCAGATTCTTCTGCTTGACTTAAAAACGTCAAGCCTCAGAATGACATTGCTTTTTTCAAGAACCTCCATTAGTTCAAAGAACTGCCCTCAGTCGAGCGTCTCGAGGTTTGTCGAAAAACAAGAAGTCACGACCTTGGTCGGGACTTCTTCTTCTTTTTTGCCTTCGTTTATCGGTGTTACTTTGCCAATCCGATTTGCTTCACGTACGTCTGGTTATCCCAAAAAAGATGTTCTGCAATCATGACACCGTTTTCCCAAATACCAATCGTCGCCATCGGCATCATGAAAGCCTTGCCCGTGGGTTGAATGAACTTGCCATTTCCAATGGGCATGGGTTTGGTAAAAGTGCCTTGGAAAACTCCCGTGACGGCAGTGTACTTACCGGAGCCAAATTTTATGGGATGTTCTTTGATTCTTGTGTCAGGTGCATACACAAAGAGAGCCTTGAGGTCCTCAATGTGGACATCGATGCCTTCGGTCATATGCCCGTCCGGCCAATAGACCTTGATGTCCTTTGCGTGACTCTCGTGCAACCGTGTCCATTCCTGGTTGCTGAAAACAGTGTAATCGAGTGTATCGAACGTAGCGAGGTTCTTTTCTATCTCGGCTCGTTCGGCTTTCATTGCCTGTGCGTCGGGGCTTTCGCTGGAGCAGCTGACAAGAAATAGCGCCAGAAGGACCGACGAGAATAGTCCTAGTGACTTCATCATTGAATTCTTCATAACTAGTCTCCTTCTGATTGTCATTGAAGTTTAATTGGTTTTGTGAACTGGTTTTTTACGATGTCTTTTTCTGGCCGAACTGGAGATTCAGCGTGATGCTCACATCTTTCCCCACGGTCGCTCCACCCGCCTCTGTCAAAGCATTCCACTTCAGGCCGTAATCGAAGCGATTGATAACGGTCGTTGCTTTAAAGCCTGCCTTCGTATTTCCCCAGGGATCCTTGATCGTCCCACCATAGACCACAGAAAACTCCACTCGTTTGGTGACATCACGTATGGTCAGATCGCCTTCAAGGATGTATTCATTCTTTCCAGCTTTTTTCCACGAGGAGCTTTTGAACGTCATCTTCGGATAATTTTCAGCGTTGAAAAAATCGTCAGATTTCAAATGCTTATCCCGCATCTCATTGTCCGTGTTGATGCTGTTGACGTCGACTGCAAAATCGACGGCCACATCCGCGAAATCAGACGTCTGAGATTGAAGAGCGCCGGAGTACACCTTGAAACTCCCTTCCACTTCAGAGATGATAAGATGAGTGACCGCAAACTTCACGTTTGAGTGAACGTTATCGACAACCCACGTCGACTGCGCAACTGCGCCCGCTGTCGTGATCAAAACCGCGAATACGATCTTGAAGAGGTTCTTCATGTTGATTCTCCTTGTTTTTTATGATAGTTCTTGAGATCATTACGCTGCTTTTGCAACGTCCTGCGCCTTGTTGAATTCGGCCACGATTTCGATTTTCACTTCGTTGCTGACAACGACGCCACCCGCTTCCGTCAATGCGTTCCATTGCAGTCCGTAATCGAAGCGATTCAGCTTCGTGCGGATTTCAAACCCTGCAACTTGATTCCCGCCGAATCCGGGGACGGTCCCGTTATACACAACGTCAAGCGTAATTTCCTTCGTCACACCCCTCATTGTCAGGTTGCCTGTCACTTTCAGCTCATAATCGGACATATTCTTGACCGACGTTGAAGCAAACGACATCTTCGGATACTTTAGACTGTCGAAGAAATCAGGGGATTTCAAATGCCCGTCCCGCTGCTCGTTCTTGGTATTGATGCTGTTGACGTCCGCTTCGAATGCCACCTTTGCGTCGCTGAAATCGGGTCTTTCAGATTGAATGGTTGCGTCGAATTGGCCGAAATTGCCGGTGACCGTCGAGACCACAAGGTGTTTCACTTTGAAGCTGACTTCCGAGTGTGCCGGGTCTATTTTCCAGATTGCCATGGTCGAGCTCCTTTTTTGTTTATATGAGTGTTGTTTGAATTTTGAACACTCCGAATATAACACATGGGCACACCGCTGCGCATTCACGCAGGGTAAAAAAGCGGATGAACCTATGGTAACGCGGAAATCAGTCCTTTTGGCTGAGTTCTTTGCGGATGCGGCTCAGAGATTGGGGCGTAATGCCGAGGTAGGACGCGATTTGACTTTGCGGGATCTGTTCTGCAAGAGCGGGATACGTCTTTAAAAACCTCAAATAGCGCTCTTCTGCCGAGACGCTCAAAGACTCATTGATTCGACGGTGGATGGCGACATGATTGGCTTCAAGGAGAAGCCGGAAGAAGCGCTCCATTTTCGGAACCGATGCGAACATCCCGTCTCTCGCCTCTTTCTCAAGCAGTAATACTTCTGAGTCCTGCATGGCGTCAATATTATGCGTTGACGCAGCACCGCTGAGGTAACTGTTCAGGTCGGAAATCCACCAGTCTTTGATCGCGAACTGGATGATGTGCTCCTCTCCCTTGTGGTCCACAGTGTATTCGCGAAGGCAGCCGCTATTGACGAATGCGAGGCTCCTGCAGACATCGCCTTCCTGAAGTAGGAATTGTCGTTTCTTGACCTTTCTTGGCGTAAAAAACTTACTGCAGAGGTTAAACTCCTCCTGCGTGAGGCGGATTCTCTTTTTGATATGTGTGTGAAGCACGTCGAACATAATCAAGAGGCAATCGTCAATTGCCGCATAACGTTTCGCAAAACAACGAAGCGCCAAATGAATGGAGCGACAGCGGAATGATTGCGCATTGTGTCCTGAGGTTTCACTTCCTGCGTTCTCATAAATGATCTCTTTGGGATTTTGCTTTGGCCGGCCGACCCCCTGAGATAGATGAATCTTCCATCTTTTGATTATACAGGAAGCCTACCTTTGACGTTCCGTGCGTCGAATGGTCCTTGTTCTGCAATGAGGGCGCGGGCTGCATCAACTTGCCCCCATGTATTCCAAAGAAGCACTCCGCGCACACGGCTTTCGCTGAGATAGTAGAGAACACCTTCCCGGAACTCCCTTTTCCAGTCTTCCACGATGTGCATCCGGGCATCAAGCTCACCGACAGCTTCATAACCAAGTTCAAACAGATCAGAATAGAAAAACGGCAAATGATGGTACGGCAGAGAACTTCCCGCCATATTCTTTCCCGCCGTATCACCCATCGATGTGGCATTGTCTTCGTGTTCCACACGGATTCGTTTCCCGAGTGCCGGATTATAGAAATTTGCCACATCCCCTGCTGCGTAAATATCCGGACGGCTCGTTCTCAGATATTCATCAACATGAATTCCGTTGTCGACGCTCAATCCAACGGCGCTCGCCAGCTCAATATGAGGTTGGATGCCTATTCCTGCAACGACTCCATCGGCAACAAGTTCTTTCCCGTTTGAAGTTCTGATGAGATACTTTCCGTCACGTTTCTCGATGCTTGCAAGAGCGTCGTTCGCGAACAACTGAAGGCCTTTTGATCCGTAGTACGAATTCAAAAAGAGGGAGAGGGAGCGCGGATACACTCTCGCGCCTATGCCTTCTTCAGGGAAAATCATCGTTACCTTCTTCCTATTCACCCCCAATGCCGCTGCAATCTCTGAACCGATAAACCCTCCACCGACAACGACAAACGTCTCGCCATGTTCGGTCAGTCGCCTTAATTGCCGATAATCGTCGAGGGTGCGAAAGTAGATGACACCTTCGACATTCCACGGCAACCGACGCACCGATCCACCGGTTGCAAGAAGAAGCTTCCCGAATGAATAGCTCATTCCATTCTCATCAACGACTTTGTTTTCCGAGGGGTCGATGTTCTTCGCCATTACACTACGATAGAACGTCACGTTTTCCGTTGGAGTCTTACGCCAGATGATTTCTTCGGACTCACCCTTCCAAAGTGCTTTCGAGAGCGGGGGCCGGTTGTAGGGCAGATGTTGTTCACTCGAAATCATTCCGATACTCCCCGCCGCATCAACCTGCCGGATTCCCTTCACTGCGGCATCTGCAGTCATCCCACCACCTATGATGAGATAGTCATGATTGGGCATATTTTTCTCTATCGAATTTTTATGCACACGTGGCTTAGCCGGGTGAGCATGATGGCGATTGCGTCCTCAGCTTTAACTCCGGCAGTTGTTTTGCCTGATAACGCCGTTGGGCAATTGTTTCTGAAAACACGTCAATGCGAATGAAGATGGAGTCCATCGTGCGTGTGCTCGAGAATGTGATGATAAGCTTCACCCACTTTATCTTCCGGGTCGATATGCACTATAACGTCTCCAAGATGCTTGAGGTGGTGGAGCAATTGGTGACGAACCTCCTTGGCAATCTCGTGCGCCTCTGTTACTGAAAGGCGAGAGAGAACAGCAACGTTGAGTTCAACGTGAAGTCGATGTCCTATCCATCTGGCTCGTATTTCGCCCACATCGGAGACTTTGTCGACGTGGTGAGCCGTGCGGATAATTTCATCGAGCACTTCAGGTTCAACACCATCGAGCATCCGAATAAACACAACCTTGCCTGATTCCCAAACGATGAATAGAATAGCAACTGTAATACCGGCTCCCACCATAGGGTCAGCCAAAGGATAGCCAACCCATACGCCAACTGCGCCAAAAAGAACCGCCAAACTTGTCCATCCATCAATGCGTGCGTGGTAGCCGTCTGCGACAAGCGCTGCACTGCCAATTTCTTTACCAATTTTGATTCTAAATAATGCGACGCCCTCGTTCCCTAGAAATCCGACTATCGAAGCGGCAGCCACAGCTCCGAGGTAGTTTACTTGAGCAGGGTGAAAGAACCGGTCAACAGCTTCGTATCCAGCTACGATCGCGCTCGCCAGGATGGTTAAAACGACGGCAACACCAGCCATGTCTTCGACCTGACCGTATCCATAGGTAAACCGTTTGCTTGGTTTCAGCCGAGCGAGACTGAAAGCAATGCCGAGGGGGATGGCGGTGGCTGCATCGCCAAAATTGTGAATAGTATCTGCCATGAGCGCGACACTATTGGAAATCACGACGACGACAACTTGGAGCAATGCGGTGAGAAGCAACCCAACGAATGACCACTTCACCGCCCAAATCCCGCGTTTGGATGTGACTGTAGTGGGATCGATAACACCGTGAGAATGGTGGGAATGCTTTTGACCAGACTGCATTTGAACCTCCTGCAGGATAATTACGCTTTTGTTGCGCGCACAAAGCCAACCGCGGAAAAACGTTGATCGAGCTGGACGGCATCTGGAAAACCTGCTTCTGTCAACAAACGCCTTAAATCCTCGCCATCGAACGGCCAGCCGTGATGCAGGAGAATGATGAGCATAGCCCCCAGGCCGGCAAAGGACTTGGGGCGGATCAAATCGGCGACCAGCAATCGCCCGGTGGGTTTGAGCACACGATAGATTTCGGCAGCGCCCTGCGCCCGCAAGCGCTTCGGCAGGTGATGCATCATCAAACTGGCAGTGACCGCATCGAAGGAGGCGTCCGGAAAAGGCAAAGCCTCGATTACGCCGACGCGGAAATCAATGTCCAGACCCTTACTCTTTGCTTTTTGTTTCGCCATGGCGATCATCCCCGGAGCGGGGTCAATGCCGACCGCCTTTCCCTCCGGCCCTGCGCGCTGTTTGGCAGGGATCGTGACGCCGCCTGTGCCACAGCCCAAGTCGAGGATGCTTTCGCCCGGTCTAAGCAGAGACAGCTCAACCGTCAGGTTTCGCAAGCGTTTTGCCTGCCCAAAGGTCACAACGTTGGTTACCAGGTCGTAGAATGGCGCCCAGCGGATTACTGCTCCTTCTGTTTCAGCCGGGGCTGCATATCCGTGGAGATGTTTCATCGCAATTTTTTCATTTACCCAGGTTAAAACAAAGTCCTCTTACACTTCACATGTTCAATTTACGAAACCAAACTCTAGGACGCATGTGCATAACATCTGGCGTCACTACGCCCGCCCTACTTGTGGATACGGCAAGACACTCTCCAGGCAAAAGCAACTTAGTTCGTGTTCTCATTCGTTTTCTCAATCTCTAACTTCCCGCCTTGATTCCAAGCGCCGAACGTGACTGGCAGCCAACGATCGCGGGGGCCTCGTGGATGAGCTCGTCGTTCTCCATGGCGGCAACCATAAAGAGGGCAAAGTCCACGCGGCGCGTGACGTTGCTCGCGAGGACGGGGTCGCCGACATGCCTGCTCCAGAGGGGAAGGCCCTGGCTCTCCCCTTCTTCGAGGCCGCTGCCGCGGACGACAGTCCACGGGGTGTTGCTCGCAAAGATCCGCCGGCATGCTTCCACCTGGTCGTCGATCTCCACTGCGCGCAGCACCCGCCCGATCCATGTGGCAACCTTTATCAGCAACTTGAAGGAGCGCGAGTACACGTCCTGGCCGTCACGGGTAATGTGCCAGCCGCAGGAGAATATGATGCGCGCACCCGGAGGCGCATAGTCCAGTACCGCCTGCGCCGTTCCCGAAGAGTATTGGTGAATCCCCCAGGGGACCAGCACAGTCAGCACTCCGTCGCAACCTTCAACGGCTTTCTTGATCACCTCACGATTGTTCGTTGCACCTGGAATGACGGCAATACGCCCCTTGAACCCGTCGAGTTTGCCTACGCTTTTTTCACGGCATACGCCAACTACTTCGTAGCCCCGATTCAGCGCATGTTGCACCATGTACTGCCCGAGTTTTCCGGATGCACCAACAATACAAACCTTTTTCATATTCTTTCTTACTCGCTGTAGGTCTAACGGGCCCGCACTGAGCTTGAGCGACTTGCTTAGGCATTCGCCTCACACATTTGCTTGAGTTTATCGGGTTCCACAGGTTTTCCGAATTTCATGGTGAGCCAGATCAACGGAATGAGTATCCATGGAACTTGATGGTGTTTCACCTCAACGTCTTTTGTGACGATTGTTCGGTGAGCCCACTCTTTGAGCGTTATGCGCTCGCACACGCTGAGTTGAGAATTGTCCTTATTGCTGACATAATTCGTATGCTGGATTTCAAGCAAACGTTCATTCTCAAGAGCCGTCACAGTTGAAATACACTGCATTTCCTTCCCGTTCATCCGATACCGTGTCATAAATGGCTGATTGAGGAGGAACTGTCCCTTCGCTTCGAGCGAAATGATTTTGGTGTTCCAGAGCTGAAAATACTCCGCAGCAATGATGAATGGCCATACTTTGGATGCTGGCCGGTCAATGATTGAGTGTTCGACGATATGCATTTGGAATGACTAACGGAGCGGAGCTCAATATTGAGCGACTGGTTAGGCGACCACTGCAATTTTCTTTAGCCTGTCTGTGACGAACTGCCGATTTACGTCATGGTTTGTAGCAACAATTCGAATCGTAGACGGTTGGGCCGATAGACTGTCTTGTCATAGCTTCATGCATACAATTTAGACTATCGACAACGTTTATAAGCGACTCGAAGATGTGGTTCGAATCTAGATTTCTCGCAAGAAAAGTGTCAATGTCGCGATAGTTTGCCTTGATACGCTTGCGGTACAGGAGACTCATAAGAGAAGTAGGTCCGAGCTTATCCGAAGTTGCCTCCCAATTGAATGGGCGTGAAGAGAAAGAGTGGCTACGGTCTACTTCTCAATACTCAACAAAGCTAACAACTTTACGAGGTTGGCGCAATACCGCGAACGAGGTATGAACTAAGTGGCTGCTTTGATGAGCGTTAGCGAGAAAAGCGCAATCATTCGCACTATTTTGAGGATTCCGCTTTGCTACTACAATGTGCGAGTGTCGTTGCGCCGCCTGTGATGCGTTCGTTGGCTTGCGGCAAGAATTGTTAAACATTTGGCATTCTTCGCCCTCCTTGCATTATAGCGCTATTCACTGGCCTGCAGCTTTGCACCCTTTATCAGAAGCCACAACATAAACGCAACCTCTCCGAGCTCGGCTGGCAAGGCAATCTTAGAGACCATATCCTTGTATTGCGGCAGCAGTAAGCCCGTAAAGCTCAAGACCAGAAGGGCGGAGCCGTTGATGATCAGCCAGACGCCCAGAAAGCGGGGAAGGAAGCGCGACCTGTAGACAAGGATCGCTAAGGGGAAAAGCCAAAGCCCCCAGAATATTACTAACGTCAACGTTCCGTAGTCATTCACTCTAAGAAAGAGCATAGCCAAATCTTGTCTCTGAGTAAGGTCAAATGTTCTCAATATTTCGCCCTTCAGGATCATGAGCGAAGTAATATTGAATGCCTCCATAAAGAAAGCGGTAGGAATTTGCACGATAACAAATGCAACCAAAAGTTTAGCCTGGAACTCGTCTACATGTTTAAACATTCGATAAAAAACCAATACCATAAAGACCCAAAGGGTACTGCTGATAAGATCGTTAACGATGCTCGTCCGAAATAAGAATTCCCTGGAGAGGATATCTTGGGCGGCGGTAACAGCATCACCCGCTGTGTTAATTTGTGATGGCACATAAAATATGGCGAAGAGGCCTGTTATTATCCAAATAAGATACAGCAGGCCGGCAAGTCTTGAAGTCTTTTTGAGTGAACTCGCATTCATTTCCATACGATTAGATCCTTAACGTTGTTTATGATGATGCACAACTGTCCGTCTTAACACAATTCCTGCCGCCTGTTATGCACAGACAAGTTCAATATCCTTAGCGTTTTGCGGCACGACAAAATTACGACGGTCTCTTGAATGTTATGAGACGTCATCTATTGGTTGTTGGATTGCGCAGTTCAAATTCGTGCCAGGAACTGCCTCCACCTTCACCGCTTTGAACCCAAACAAACCCGAGTTTCTGAACGACTCGAATAGACGCGAGATTGTTCGCGTTCATTCCTGCCTCGATGCGGGAAAGACCAAGGTTGTTGAAACCAAACTCGATGAACGCCTTTCCTGCTTCAGTCGCGAATCCTTGACCCCAGTAAGGTCGGGCTAAGTAGAAGGCGATGTTTGCCTCTCCTGGAATGATTTGATCATCCTCATTACGGTGCGGGTAAAGGCCGCAACGGCCAATGTAGCATCCGTCTGATTTTAGTACCGTTGCTAAAAGACCCATTGGCTTCGGTATGAGCCAGGTTTCGCGAAAGCTACGTTCTAATTCACTTCGAGGATGGACAGTCTGCGGGAAGCGATATTCTGGGTCCGACTCCATCTCACAATAGAGTTCTAGGTCAGCTTTATCATGGTCACGAAATAGTAGTCGTTTAGTTTCGAGTCGAATCATGGTAAAATAACAATGACGTTAGTGGCCAAATCAGGATCGAGTTATTTGTTCGTCGAAATTGCAAATCGCAGTCGCAATGCGATCAACGGTGCCGCAAAACGCGTCATAAAATGAATCTTAGTCTGCGCATAACGTTCCGGGCGGCACAACGCCCGCTCATTCATTCCGCATTCCACATTCTACACTCTAAATTCGAGAAAGTGTCGTAGTGCGGCCTGTTATGCGTTCGTTGCACCCCCCTTAACCCAACTATGTCAGTTTGAATCATTAGGGCCTCTGTCGTATCCAAGCACAAATCCAACACCTATGATATAAAGTGGGCTCGAGGCTCCAATGGAAATGTGAATCTTGCCGAAGAAATTCAGGACACGTAAAATTGGCGCGG
>JACPSI010000164.1 GCA_016193365.1 Ignavibacteriales bacterium | reverse complement strand
AAAAAAAAGAAATCTCCACTCGTGGCGATCGTTCATCCCGAGGGATGCACGGGTTGTGAGGTATGTATTGAGTTTTGCCCGGTCGATTGTTTGTACAAAGTTCCGGGTCCAGAAAATCCGGAAGAACACGGTTATATCAGTGTCAATGGGATCGTCGTTGTGGACGAGGAGGTATGTATCGGCTGTAAGTTGTGTGCGAAGTATTGTCCATGGGAGACCATAGACATGGTTAAGAGGGAGGAAGAGGTGAGTGCTGCGGCATAACCGCCATGATTGGCGTCCCCACCGTTATTGTTCCAAAGATTGTTTACAGGTCTTTCCCTTGGCACGAGACAAAGGAATTCATACATGGCTGACCAGGTAGAAAAGGAAGCTGCCTCGCCGAACGCAACATCGGCAGCGCCGGTTTCACTCCCTCCAGCGCCTGCGGGTGCCCAGATAAGCCCTGTTCCACTTCCGCGAAAAGCGAAACAAGACAGGCCGCCGGAAGAGGATCCGGGCATTTGGCGGATGAACCGTCGAAACGTCCTGTCGGTCGCAGGATGGCTCGGGTTCTTCGGTTTCATCGTCACTTCGACAATTGGAGCCCTTCGTTTCATGTTCCCGCGCGTGTTGTTTGAACAGCCGCCGAAATTCAAAGCAGGATTTCCCTCGGATTTTATTGTGGGCGAAGTGAGCGAAAAGTTCAAAGAAGAGAAAAGAGTCTGGATTGTTCGAACCAAGGAGGGTTTTTATGCCCTTATCTCTATTTGCACACATCTTGGTTGTACGCCTCGCTGGCTTGGTTCCGATGACAAATTCAAATGCCCGTGCCATGGAAGCGGCTTTTACAGGACGGGTATTAATTTCGAGGGTCCGGCGCCTCGTCCGCTTGAACGTGCCCTCATCACGTTTGCCAATGACGGACAGATTGAAATCGACCGCAGCATAAAGTTCATTTACGAAAAAGGTGACTGGACAAAGCCCGGCGCGTTCTTGCCTTATCAGGGTTAGGAGACAGGAATGTTAGAAGCTTTCAAAAAAACCGAAGTTTACAAGTCCATTTTCAGGCATTCGTATCAGGATACGCAGAGGAATCGCGCGCTTCAGATCGTCGATAATGTTTTTCTGCATCTGCATCCTGTCCGTGTCCCGCGGCATGCCACCAATATCGGATACACATGGGGGATGGGTGGAATCACGTTTCTTCTCTTTCTCGTGTTGACCATTACGGGCATTATCCTCATGTTTTACTATCGTCCGACGGCTCAATATGCATACGAGGACATGAAGTACTTGATGAACGATGTACCCTTCGGCCCGCTCATTCGAAACATGCATCGCTGGGCGGCGCACGCGATGGTTCTGACGGTGATGCTCCACATGTTTCGCGTTTTTCTCACCGGGTCCTACAAACCGCCGCGACAATTCAACTGGGTGGTGGGAGTTCTTCTCCTGGTGCTCACGTTGCTCTTAAGTTTTTCAGGTTATTTGCTTCCGTGGGACCAGCTCGCAATCTGGGCGGTTACCGTCGGCACGAACATGGCCCGCGCTACTCCGTTGCTTGGACACGAGGGCCCATTTGGGCCTGAACTCGGTATGCAGCCGGATAATGACGTTCGCTTTGTTCTCCTCGGAGGCACAGAAGTTGGCCCGCCGACGTTGTTGAGGTTTTACGTCGGCCATTGTATTTTCCTCCCAATCATTGCGGCTATTTTTATGGCAGTTCATTTCTGGCGCGTCCGTAAGGATGGGGGAATCTCAGGGCCCGAAACGCCAAAAAAAGCCTAACAGCTCGCCCGCCCAAATCTCATGCAACAATTCCTCGAAATTCTTACTAAACCGGATAACATTCCGATAGTGTTTCTGTTGTTCTCGGTGATTTTCTTTTCATGGTTCGCATGGACGAAAGCAAAGAAAAATGATGCTCAGGGTTTTCCCGTCGAAGCTACGATGGACGACAAGGTTCAGGTTTGGCCGTATCTTGTGCGCGTCGAATTTCTTGCCACCATCGCCGTTATGGCTGTGTTAGTCATTTGGTCGATCACGCTCGATGCACCTCTTGAGGAACCGGCCAACCGGTCATTAACACCGAATCCCTCCAAAGCGCCGTGGTACTTTTTAGGCTTGCAGGAATTGCTGGTCTACTTTGATCCGTGGATTGCCGGCGTCGTGTTGCCAACCCTCATTATCGTGGGATTGATGGCTATACCTTACATCGATATCAACCCCAAAGGAAACGGTTACTATACCTACAAGGAACGCAAATTTGCGGTCTTGGTATTCTCTTTTGGGTTTCTCATTCTCTGGTGTTTGCTCATCTTTATAGGGACGTTTTTGAGGGGACCGGGCTGGAATTTCTTTATGCCGGGAGAAAAGTGGGATCCCCATTACGTTGCCGTGCTCACGAATATCGACCTTTCTGAAATGTGGCCGTTGAATATCGCAACGAGGCTGCCCGATGGGTCTTTGAACCCTGCATCTTTTATCTTTGGAGCCGTGTGTGTGTTAGGTTTTTATTCTCTCGGCCCGTTGTATTGGCTGAAATATCGCAACTCGGATTTCATGAAAAAACTCGGTCTGATCCGGTATGGAACCGTGTCGTTCCTGTTTCTGACGATGGTTGGCCTACTCGTAAAAATTCTCCTCCGGTTGATACCGACATTCCTCGGATTGAATCCTGTAAAATACGTTTGGGTTACACCCTGGTTTAATGTTTAGGAACGTGAAAGATATGCAGCACTATGTTTGAGCGTCGAGCAAAGATTCCTGTAGAAAACCGGGATTACGCAGTTTTTTACATCGTATTCAGCGGAATCTTGTTTGTTGGAACGGTGTGGTCCGTTTGGGACGAAGTCCGGACTCGCCGGCCGTGGAAAGATTACCAGGCCGAATTCTATCAGCTTTCCTCAGAAAAACTTGATTCGTTGCGCCTTGCATCGTTACAGGAGGTTGATTCGACTCAAGTGCTTGAACTGCAAGCAATCCTTAAAAAAGCAGAAGAAAGTTTAACATCGGAGGAGTATCGGAAAGCAGTTGCTGATAAGGACCAATTGAGCCGCGACCTCGATATTGCAACGCGGGAATGGCGGTTTGCCAGGAGCCGCTCCGATGCGGCTTATTATCAATTTCAAAAGGCGAAATTAGAAGGCCGCGATGTGGCTCCGTACCGGAAAGAGGTCGATGAGCATGAGGCCTCAATAGCGAAACACTTTGCCGAAAAGAACCACCTGGAAATGAAAATTTCCGGGCTCGATGAGGTCATTAACAAATATAAGGATGCTCACGCAAAGGCTCAGGTCGAGTTACAGAACGTCTTTGCCCAGGCGGTGGCTTTTGGAGCGAAGGCTGAAAACATGCGGAACAATCCGGTCACCGTGCGACAGGTGATGTTGAACGATTTTGAGCTGACGCCGTTCCAGGAGATCAAAGCACGGATTGACCGCTGCCAGACTTGTCATTCGGGATGGAACGATGAGCTGATGGCTGAGGCACCACAGCCGCACACCCAACACCCGGTGCCGGAATTGCTTGCGAAACATAATCCGGAGTCTTTTGGATGCACCCCCTGCCACAGAGGGCAGGGCCCTGCGTTAACCGAAGGATTTGCCCATGGAGTCGACGACCATTACTGGGAAACGCCGATCCTACGCGGTAACGACGTTTATGCGACGTGCAACTCCTGCCATACGAACGAAAGCACGTTGAAACATGCAAAGCCGTTTGTTGCTGCCAAGCAGATTATTTTTGAATCCGGATGTTACGGATGTCATGAAATTAAAGGCTTTACGGATCTGCCGAAGATTGGCCCCCCGCTGAACACGCTCATGGCGAAAACGCAGCCGGAATGGATTTTCCCGTGGGTGCGAAATCCAAAAGACTACAATCCTCACACGCGGATGCCGAATTTCAAATTCAGTGATGGGGAAGCTGAAGCGATTACCGCTTACCTTGTGAGCGTAGCGAAGCAGTCCAGCTTTTCTTTCGAGCGACCTCGAGGCTCGTTCGCCGGTGGAAACGCCGCACAAGGCAGGCAAATCTTTGAAACGATAGGATGCCAGGGATGTCACGCGGTAGGAAATGCGACTACTGTGCGAGACGCGAGGGGAACCACATTTGATATAGCTCCTGAACTCACGCGTGTTGGCAGCAAAGTTTCACCCGACTGGTTATTTGATTGGGTTAAAAACCCGCGTCACTATAATAACGAAACACGGATGCCAAGCTTGCGTCTCACGGATACGGAAGCTCGGCACATCGTTGCCTACCTGATGTCCCTGAAAGACAATCGCCGATTTGCTCCCGCGAGTCTGGATTTAAGCAACCCGGAGAAAATTACGGCAGGAGACAGGCTTATTCGGGAATTTGGTTGTGCTGGCTGTCATTCTATCAAAGGAATGGAAAACGAAGGCAAAGTGAGTGTCGAGCTCTCCGACTTTGGGAGAAAGAAGTATGAGCAGATGGATTTTGGCGACACGCATGAGCTCTCGGAGGATGATACCGTCGATTATCGCGAGAATGCCGACGGAACGGTTTCCGTAAAACACTCGTGGAGAGGGTGGGTGTATGGGAAGTTCAAAAACCCGCGACAGTATCAAACGGAACGCATCGTCCAGAAGATGCCGGTCTACACGTTCAATGATGACGAAGTAAAACTGATTCGGCTATTCCTTATCAGCATGACAAAAGATGTCCCCCTGCCGACCTATCAACGCACCTACGACAAACGAATGCAGGATATCGAAGCGGGCCGCAGATTGACGATGACGTACAATTGCATTCAATGCCATCAGCTCGAAGACCGGGGAGGGTATATTCTCCCATTGTACCAGGAGGCTGCGTTGGGACCACCCCCGTTGCCCGAAAGTCAGGGAGCCAAAGTTCAGGAACCGTGGCTTCACTCATTCCTGAAGAATCCAACGACCATTCGATCATGGATTAACGTGCGAATGCCGACATTCAACCTCACGGACGCTGAGATTGGAAAGATCCAGCGATATTTTCTGGGCTTGTCAAGGCAAGATTTTGTCATTCGCGATTATGCCGCGACTCCTATGGACCAAAAATACGTCGAGCCCGGAAGGAAACTCTACGAAATCTATCAGTGCGCCAAGTGTCATCCAACCGGTTCAAATACCGAAGGCCTCACGGCTGAGTTTCTTGCTCCTGATCTGGCGAAAGCATACACCCGTCTGAAGCCTGAGTGGATCATCGATTGGATGAGGGACCCTTCGAGGCTGCAGCCGGGTACGCGCATGCCGACGTTCTTTACGGAGGGACAGGAGGCACCCGATCCATCAATTCTCGGTGGAAACAACGAGGAACAAATCAAAGCGCTTTCGACGTATGTCTGGATTCTGGGCAGAAGGTCTGCACCAGTTGTAACGAAATAACGGAATCTCCGTTCGCAAAAGAGTGTTTGAAAGAGTAAGAACAGTAGAATCTATCACTGAAGTAGGCTAACCAAGGAGAGGAAGCCCTAATGAAAACAATTTTCTTTTTTGCTATAACAGTTTTCTGCTCAGCTGCGCTCGTTGCCGGCGATGTGACGGGAAAAGTTTCATTCGAAGGAAAACCGGGCGCACCCGTCCGGCTTCGGATGGACGCTGACAAGTTCTGTGCGATGGCTCATAAAGAAGCTGTGTTGAGCGAGGAACTTGTCGTCAACAAAAATGGAACTCTGAAAAACGTCCTTATCTACATAAAAGAGGGCGTCGGCGGGAAGAAGTTTGACATTCCAAAAACGCCAGTTGTCTTTGACCAGAAGGGTTGCATCTATATGCCGCATGTTCTTGGTGTCATGGCGGGACAGGAACTCCAGGTAAAGAACAGCGACAGGACACTTCACAACGTCCATGCGCTGCCAAAAGTCAATCAAGGGTTCAATCAGGGGCAACCCGTACCGGGCATGATGAAGAAGAATTTTCAAAAACCAGAAGCTCCGTTTAAAGTCAAATGCGAGGTACATTCATGGATGGGAGCCTACATTGGAGTGTTCAGCCATCCGTACTTTGCCGTCACAGGGGACGACGGCTCGTTCACGATTAAGGGTCTCCCTGCTGGCGAGTACACCGTTGAGGCATGGCACGAAAAATATGGGACTCAAACTTTGAAGGTTAAAGTGGATGCGACGGGGAAAGCAACAGCAAATTTCTCGTACAAGGCCGGCTAATCCCTTCACACACCTCTTAGATTGAAAGGAGCATACGTGGATCAGCACGTCGCCACTGCACCTCATGTTGGTGAAGCCCATGCGCATCATGAAGAACTGGGTTTTTTGAGAAAATATGTTTTCTCCATTGACCATAAAGTCATAGGCCTTCAGTACGGGATCACGGCACTTCTTTTTCTCTTCTTCGGCTTTACGCTCATGATGCTGATGCGCTGGCAGTTGGCGCATCCGAATCATCCCATACCGGCGATGTATTTCATCGTTCCCATTGCCATCATCGGAGTGGTCGTACTGCTCATTTCGAAGTTCAAACCATCCTTGAGCATGCTCGTCGGTGTGCTTTTCCTAGGACTTGCTGCTCTCGTGTCGTATTTGACGTCAGGGGATGATCGAATGCCCGGCGGTATCATGCTGCCGGAGTTCTATAATCAGCTGGGGGCGATGCATGGGACCATCATGGTGTTCCTGGGGGTCGTGCCTCTGGCGGTGGGCGCTTTTGGGAATTATGTCGTTCCACTTCAAATAGGCGCTCCGGACATGGCGTTTCCCAAGCTGAATGCGGTAAGTTACTGGTCCTATTTTGTTGGCGGTGTGGTCATGCTGGTCAGCTTTTTTGTTCCGGGCGGAGCGGCGAATTCCGGCTGGACTTCCTATTCTCCGTTGGCCAACGTTGCGACGACAGGACAAACATATTGGCTTGTTGGCATGGTGTTCTTGATTACTTCGTCATTGCTTGGCTCTGTGAATTTCATTGTAACGATTATTCAGCTGCGCGCAAAAGGAATGACATTCATGCGGCTTCCCTTTTTCGTTTGGGCGCAATTCGTCACATCATTTCTCCTGCTTCTTGCCTTTCCGCCTTTGGAGGCGGCCGGGATTCTCCAACTGATGGATCGGTTGGCCGGAACAAGTTTCTTTCTTCCAAGCGGACTCGTTGTTGCTGGCCAGCCTCTTCAAGTCAGCGGGGGCGGACATCCGATTCTCTGGCAACATTTATTCTGGTTCCTCGCTCATCCTGAGGTGTATGTGTTGATTCTCCCCGCGATGGGTATCCTGGGTGAAGTCATCGCCAATAATACGCGTAAGCCGTTATGGGGATATAAATCGCTTGTGTATGCTGTGATTTTCCTCGGCTTCATGTCGTTTATTGTGTGGGCGCACCACATGTTCCTCACGGGGATGGGTACTGTCATCAGTGCGTTTTTCCAAACGACAACAATGATTATCTCAATTCCGTCAATAATTATTTTGACAGCTCTCATTATTTCCTTGTGGGGAGGGTCCATCAGGTTCACGCCTCCCATGTTGTTCGCATTGGCCTTTCTCCCGATGTTTGGCATCGGCGGGCTTACCGGCTTACCGCTCGGGCTCGCGCCCACTGATATTCACCTCCACGATACGTATTATGTCATCGGCCACTTCCATTATGTTGTTGCGCCCGGAACTCTTTTCGCTCTGTTCGCAGGGATTTACTATTGGTATCCTAAAGTTACAGGAAGAAAGCTGAGTGACATGATGGGGAAAATCCACTTTTGGGGTTCCTTCGTCTCCATCAACTTTGTTTTCCTGCCGATGTTTATCCAGGGCTTTGCAGGCGTCTCCCGCCGTCTTTCTGACGGAGCGCAACAATATGCACACGCACAAAATATGCTGCCATGGAATGAAGTCATGTCAATTGGCGCGTGGGTACTGGGGGCATTCCAGGTTGTTTTCATCGTCAATTTTTTCTGGAGCTTGAAACGCGGTGAATCGGTAGGCGACAACCCGTGGCAGGCAACGACGCTCGAATGGTCTGCGGCGCCGACTCCTCCTCCTCACGGAAACTTCACGAAAACGCCGGAAGTGTACCGTGGGCCTTATGAGTATAGCGTTCCGGGAAAATCCAGAGACTTTACACCTCAAAACGAAGCTGACTAACGGTTAAGACAACTATGCAAATCCCCTATACCGTAGAACTCCGGTCCGACACCGGACTGTTTAACGCAAAACTTGGCGTTTGGCTGTTTCTCGCATCCGAAGTTATGCTTTTTGGAGCACTTTTCTCGTCGTACGTTTTGCTCAGGGTCGGGGCAGAGCACTGGCCTCATGGTTGGGAGGAACTGAATATCCCTCTCGCTACGCTGAATACAGTCGTCCTTATAAGCTCAAGCGTTACAATGGTGATGTCGTGGGCATCCCTCAAGCTGAACAATTTTAAGAAATACAAGATGTACATGGGACTCACCATCCTTTGTGCGCTTATCTTCCTCGTCGTGAAGGCTTTCGAGTACGGTCATAAATTTGAAATCGGCCATTTGCCGGGCACCAGCACATTCCTGGCGATCTATTTTACGCTGACGGGCTTGCATGGACTGCACGTTATTGGGGGCATTATTCTTAACGGTTACCTCTGGGGGCCGGGAAGTAAGATGTGGCAGTCCGCACCCGACCGCTTCACAAACCGTGTGGAGGTTGCCGGGCTCTACTGGCACTTTGTTGACTTAGTATGGATTTTCTTGTTTCCTGTTCTGTATTTACTGTAAGGAGGAATCCCATGTCGGAAGCACACGCCGAAGATATCAAGAAACATGTGCGCACATACATCATGGTGTTCGTGGCGTTGCTCGCTCTGACCGTTGTCACGGTGGCGATCTCGACACTCCATTTGTCAACGTTTGCCGCCGTCACCGTTGCCCTGATTATTGCGGTGATTAAAGGCTCTCTCGTAGCGAGCTATTTCATGCATTTGATTTCTGAGAAGAAACTGATCTACGCCGTATTGGTTTTGACGGTAGTCTTTTTCGTCGGTTTGATGTTTTTGCCGGTTGGTGCATTCAGTGATAAAATCACAATGCCCTGATGTCGCTCAAATTCTTCCATATTTTCTTCATCGCCGTTTCCTCAGCTTGCGCTTTCGGTTTCAGCGCCTGGTTGCTTTTGGGGGACGGCGCGAGCCATTCGACGGTGAATGTCCTCAGCGGTATCGCATCTGCCCTGGCAGGAATCGGACTTATTGCTTACGGTATATGGTTTCTTCATAAATTTAAGCGTTTCAGTTTTATGTAGCATGAGAAGAAAAGTTCTACAGCAATTGAAAATACCCTGTGTTGTGATGATATCACTCATCGTTCTTTCGAGTGCAGCGGCAAGCTGTCCCGTGTGTTTTGGCGCTACGGAATCCAGCAAAACGAATGACAGCGTCAACATGGCGGTGCTGGTGCTACTGGGAGTGACGGGGGTCTTGCTGTCTCTCTTCGGCGCTTTTTTCGCATACCTCAGGAGACGAATGAAAATTACGCTCGAGGGAACGTTCGATTATCCAAACCTGAATTAAAAGGAGAATTTCCAGCCATGTTTGACTTCCTCAGCTTTCCCGTAGTCGCATCTGCACACGGGCCGGAGATCGACAGCATGACAAGCATGATGCATTGGGCAATGCTGATCTTGTTCGTCGGTTGGGGATCGTTTTTCCTGTTTACGATAACCCGTTTCAGGAGTTCGAAGAACCCGAAAGCTGACTACATGGGGCTGAGGAGTCATGCGTCAAACTTCGTAGAGGGGGCTGTGGCTGTTTTTGAAGTTGTCGTCCTCGTAGGGCTTGCCTTCCCGTTGTGGGCCAAACGCGTGAATGCTTTTCCTTCAGAAAAGGAGGCAGTCATTGTTCGTGTAGTTGGCGAGCAGTTCAACTGGAATGTGCATTATTCCGGTGGCGACGGCGTGTTTGGGCGGACGGACATCTCTCTTGTGTCGGCGGAGAATCCTCTGGGGCTCGACCGTTCGGACGCAAACGCCAAGGATGATATCACGACAATCAATCAACTCCACCTTCCCGTCAATAAACCTGTCATTGTTCGATTGTCCAGCAAAGATGTGATTCATAGCTTCAGTTTACCGTTCTTTCGCGTGAAACAGGATGCGATTCCTGGCGACATTTTTCCTGTCTGGTTCGTTCCCACGAAAACAACGGCGGAGATCAGGGAAGCTCTCAGGTACACGTACAAATTAGGGAAAACAGTTGAGGTCGATTTCAAAAGCGACGATTTTCTCGACTACCTTGATTACGTGACGCTGAACGATATCGTGAATGAAAAGGATGGATCGGTTGTCATTTCGAAAGGAACGAGAGTTCTTCCGTATATCAAGGAGCAGCTTTCCCAGGCGGTTACAGAAAGCGGCGCCGAATTCAATAAGGTGAAACTCGTTGAAACACCGATTGCGATGACTTTTGAAAAAGTGGCAGCCGAAACATACTCAGCGAAGGATGGTTCCGTCATTGCGAATAAGGGGGACTTGTTGAGCGATGCGCTAGTCCCGATGTTTTTCGAGAATGGAATTACTGAGGTCGTGGTTGGCCTGGCAACTCCCACTGAAATCGCATGCGCTCAGCTGTGTGGACTGGGTCACTACAGAATGCGAGGGACCATGATTGTCGAAACCCAGGAAGAATTTGACGCCTGGCTCAAGAGCGAAGCTTCTTATCTGCAGCCATGATGGATTTCTTTGAACCAGACCCTTCAATGCCTTCCCGATTGCGGAAGGCATCTTTGTTTCTATAAGTGACGCATGTATCATAAGGTACTCCATCGTTACACGGTTTTTACGGTTTGCTGCACATTCTTCCTTCTGATCGCCGGTGGAATGGTGACAAGCACGGGATCAGGTCTGGCCGTTCCGGATTGGCCGTTGTCCTATGGGCAACTGATGCCACCGATGGTTGGGGGAATATTTTATGAACACGGCCACCGTATGATCGCCTCCTTTGTGGGATTTCTCACGGTTATCATGACTATCTGGTTTGTGCGTGTTGAGAAAAGACCGTGGGTACGAAAGCTTGCAATCTTTGCGCTTGTCGCCGTGATTATTCAAGGGTTGCTGGGAGGTTTGACTGTGAAAATGATGCTTCCTCCTGAGATCTCTGCAACCCACGCGACACTGGCACAGCTGTTTTTTTGCACTGTCTCGGCCCTCGCTTTATTCACGTCCAAGTGGTGGCTTGAAAAGGAAGGGCGTGCAAACGGGAATGAAACTGTTATCCCTTCGTCCGGCCTTTTTGCTACAGCGTCAGTCGTTGTCCTGATTCAATTGATTCTCGGGGCAATAATGCGTCACACTCACTCTGGACTTGCGGTTCCTGACTTTCCTCTAGCCTACGGACAGGTTTTTCCTTCGCTAACTCCAGAACGAGTTGCTGAATACAACAGTTTTCTGATCCAATCTGATATCCGGCTGCATGCTGACGGCCCAATTACTGCCGGTCAGATTTCCATTCACGTTCTTCATCGGTACTGGGCACTCGTCGTGACGTGTTTTCTTATTCTGACTTCGATGAAACTCTGGAAACTCGGCACAATCGACCGACTCTACCGACGTTTAAGCATGGGCATTCTTGCCTGTCTCGGCGGACAGATAGCATTGGGAGTATATGTTGTTTTGAGCCGAAAATCGGAAGTTATAGCCACCGCCCATCAATCTTTGGGAGCACTTCTTCTCATGGTGAGCGTTCTGTCGTTTCTCTGCATAATGAGAGTTCGGTCCAAAAGTGGATCGATTTATGGTGGTAGTTTATTACGTGAAGCATTTTTGCAAGAAAATTTTTACTAGAATGACCCTTCAATAAAGTATGTTAATTTTAAGTAAATCAAAGAGTTATATTGATTTAATGAAACCTGAACTTACAGGTCTGTCTGTCCTCACTTCCCTCTGTGCTTACTATCTTGGTATTCAATCTAGTTTCAATTTTGTGCAGGCTTTTTGGGTCGCTATAGGAACTCTGCTCGTAGGAGGTGGAGCCGGAGCATTAAACGAATATTTCGAACGAAACTACGATCGCTTGATGAAAAGAACGGAGCAAAGGCCTATTCCGTCCGGAAGGATTGACCCATTACAAGCGCTGATTTTTGGCAACGTTGTGGCAATGCTCGGCCTGAGTGTTCTTGCTGTGTTCACGAATCTTCTTTCGGCCTTCTTTGCAGCTCTGACGCTAGCTACGTACCTGGTACTCTACACTCCGTTGAAGAGAATTGCCTGGTGGAACACACTTGTGGGCGCAATTCCCGGCGCCCTGCCGACGCTTATCGGTTGGACCGCCGCACGAAACGAAATTAACAGTGGCGCGTGGCTCTTGTTTGGAATCCTCCTTGCCTGGCAGATACCGCATTTTCTGTCTCTGGCCTGGATGTACAAGAAAGATTATGCACGAGCGGGATTCAAGATGCTTCCGGTGATCGATGACCGGGGGAGAAGGACAAGCTTTCATATTCTCGTTTCATCCACACTTTTGTTGCTTACCAGCCTTTTCATCTCATGGATAGGTTTGGCCGGGAGATTCTATTTTTCCATAGCTTTGGTTATGAGCCTTGCGTTTCTCTGGAATCCGATTCTCTTTCGTCTTTCCACGTCGAAACAACTGAATCAGGCTATGGCAAATAGCTACTCACGACGCATCTTCTTTTCGTCATTACTGTACTTGCCCGCTCTCATGCTCGCCATGGTGGCTGACAAGGTGTAATGATTTCCATCTCCGATTTGCCGCTTCTCAACGCTCTTCTCAATTCGAGCAGTGCCGTATTTCTTGTCATAGGCCATCGGTTTATGAAAAAGGGGAATATCCCGGCACACCGCGCATGCATGATTGCTGTATTCGTTCTTTCGGGATTATTCCTGACCTCTTATCTGGTGTATCATTATCACCATGGATCTGAGCCGTTTCGGGGTGAGGGTTGGATTCGTCCCGTTTATTTTACGATTCTGCTCTCACACACCGTCCTGGCGACAGCCATCGTCCCCTTAGCTATTGTCACGCTGCGTCGCGGGTTGCAAGGGAAATACGACCTCCACCGGAAAATCGCAAAGTGGACCTATCCGGTGTGGCTCTATGTTTCAGTGACAGGAGTGATGATTTACGTGATGCTCTATCAGGTTTTCAGATAGGCAGGGTTATGCACTCAGGATTGCTCTCCGTAGAAGGTGTGTGAAACTCTCTTTCACGGCATTTGCCGTTTCCGTTACTTCCTGATGCGAGAGTTTTTGGTGTGAAATGCCGGTGGCAAGGTTGGAAATGAGGGAAACGGCAGCAACGCGCATTCCGAGTTTCTTCGCCATCACAACCTCAGGTACCGTTGACATTCCCACAGCGTCTGCGCCGAGGAGGCTCAGCATGCGAATTTCTGCCGCTGTCTCGTACGTAGGACCTCTCAACCAGCAATACGTGCCTTCCTGAAGCCGAAGCGAAGATTTCTTTGCCGAAGAGCGAAGAAGGTTCTGTAATTTTACGTCGAAGTAACTGGATCGAGTTACGGCCGATTGGCTCAAAGCGCGAAGATCAAGGTTTGAAGCGGATGGAGGCACTTTCTTAGTTCTTACCCGCGAGTCGCGAGGCATTAAAAACGCCAGGCTGATGATATCACGCAAAAGCATGAGGTCGCCTGCGTGAAACTTCTTGTTTATCCCGCCGGCTGCATTCGTTACGAAGAGCACTTTTGCGCCGAGCTTGCGTGCAAGTCTCACCGGATAAAGCGCCGATTCTAGATTTCCGGATTCGTAAAAATGGACTCGTCCTTTGAAGACAAGGATGGGCTTCGACTTTTTCTTGCGGTTCTCAATCCTGCCAAAGGCGAGTTGCCCTGCATGGCCTTGCACGGTGGAAAAGGGATAATGCGGGATGTCCGCCGAGTTGATAAGACTTTCCTGATGGAGTTCATCAGCAAAGTCCCCTAAACCGGAGCCGAGAATCAGTGCGATGGACGGACGGAGTCGGGTCTTTGATTCGATGAATCTGGCGGACTCCTCAAGATGCTGTCCGTTCACAAACGGGCTCCTTTTCTAACTATCCTCCAATGAGAATTCCGGCAATGGTGGCAGTGAGAAGGGTGGCAAGTGCGCCTCCGAGAACAGCCCGAAGGCCCAACGCGGAAAGGTCTTTTCTTCGGTGGGGAGCCATAGGACTAATGCCGCCTATCTGAATCGCAATCGACGAAAAATTCGCAAACCCACAGAGGGCAAAACTTGCCATGGCGATAGCCTTCTCCGAAACGAGCTTGTTTTCACTGATGAGTTTTGCCATGTCGAGATAGGCCACAAATTCGTTGAGTACGATTTTTGTTCCCAAAAGGCTGCCGAATTGAAAAATCTCGGCGGAAGGGACTCCAATGGCCAATGCCAAATACTGAAGGGTCGTTCCGAGGATAACCTGGAGGTTCAGTGGTTGGCCAAACTGGGCTTGAAGATACGAATTAACGCCGGTGAGGTCGCCGAGCGCTGTCAAAAGATAGTTCAGGAGGCTGATCACTGCAATAAACGCCAGCAACATGGCCCCGACATTGAGAGCAAGATGAAGCCCGTCGCCGGCCCCGGCGGCAGCGGCCTCGATGACATTCGAAGCATTTTTCTCAACTTTCACCTTGACGGTGCCTTTTGTCACGGGCTCTTCTGTCTCAGGGAAAATGATCTTGGAGATCAAAAGCGCCGCCGGAGCCGCCATGATACTTGCCCCCAAAAGCTGGGCAGCAAACTTAACTTGTGCGGCTTGGATGGCGATGTTGTGTGTCTGGGCAAAGGAGGATCCAAGCATTTGAACATAAGCAGCCATGACGCCGCCTGCAATAGTCGCCATCCCGCCTACCATAATGGTCAACAGTTCGGAGTTTGTCATAGTGCCAACGAATGGGCGAATCATCAAGGGCGCTTCAGTCTGTCCGACAAAAATGTTCGCCGTATTCGAAAGTGATTCGGCACCGCTCGTTCCCATCAACCTTGCCATCACCCAGGCCATTCCCTGGACGACTTTTTGCATTATACCCAAATAGTACAGGACGGACATAAGAGACGAAAAGAAGATTATCGTAGGCAACACCTGAAACGCGAAGAAGAAACCAAGCGTCCCTTCATTCCCCGGGCTGATTGCAAGGTCGCCAAAGACGAAACGTGCTCCATCGGTTGTAAAACCGAGAAGAACTACGAAGACCCTCGCAATGTAATCAAACGTAACCTTCGGCCAGCCAAGAGGGGCAAAAACTTCGCCCATTTCCTGACCCTTAATGACAAGCGTTCCGAACGTAACCTGGATCGCTAGACCTGTGGCCACTAGACGCCAATTGATTCTTCGTTTGTTGTTGGAGAACAAAAAAGCAATCCCGAGAAGCGCAGCAATCCCCACGATCCCCTGAATGAGAGAGAGAAAAGTCATAAGTTAATCCCAGGAAGTGAAGGAAGTTTGAATTTGTTCAACGCTTGGGAGTTTCTGAAACGGAATACTCGAAGGCAGAGCTACGAAAAGAACTATGCACAAGTTGACCCCTTTTTTGAGCCAAAGGCTCATCAGCCTTTGGCCGACATTTCCCCCTTCGCAAAGGGGAAAAAAAGGGGGTCGGTTTAGTGTTAAGCGGAAAGGACAAACTGATCTAACTGTTCCAAGATTTGGGCTTTGAATTTGTGTTGCGCTAGAATTTCCGGATTTCGATTTTATCAAGAAGCGGTCCATCGTTTAATCATTTGGCGGTTGATGGCATCGACGACACCGGGCTTCATAGATGTCCTTTGCACCGACGACGACCCTTTCGTGCGACTGCGTCGTTCGCTGTGTTCGGTCTGCCGGATTACCGCAAACAACACAAATGGCGAGAGTTTTCGTGATGTATTCGGCGATTGCGAGAAGCTGGGGCATCGGCTCGAAAGGCTTTCCACGATAGTCCTGGTCAAGACCGGCAACAATGACACGCTTGCCCTGGTTTGCAAGATTCTCGCAGACGTCCACAAGATTTACCTTGAAGAATTGCCCCTCATCGATGCCGATGACTTGAGCATCGCCAGTCAGTTTTGGGATTTCGGCAGCATCGTCGACAACGGTGGAGACAAGTGACTGATCGCTATGGGAGACGATGTGTTCTGCGCTGTATCGTTTGTCAATACGAGGCTTAAACACTGCAACTTTTTGTTTTGCAATCTGTGCCCTGCGAAGCCGGCGTATAAGTTCTTCAGTCTTTCCGCTGAACATGCATCCGCACACAACTTCAATCCAGCCTACGTTTTGCGGAATGATATGAGAAGCCGATGTATCCATCGCATCATTTCTTTTTCTTTGAACGCTGAAGATTTTTGTTGGTAAAGGCGAAAGGAACCAAAACCTTCAGGGGTATGATCTTCACTTGTTGCTTCGCATTGACCATAATGAAATCGATGTTTCCTGCCAGGTCGATAAGAACCTGTCGGCACGCGCCGCAGGGGGGAGTGAAGCCGGAGTCGTCGGAGGAAACAGCTATGGCTTTGAAGTGCTTGTGTCCTTCGGAGATTGCTTTGAAGATTGCTGTTCGTTCGGCGCAGGCTGTAAGAGCTGTTTTCGACGTTGCATCCAGTAAAAACTTTACCGCTTTTCGTGAGGAGCGCAGCACCAACGCGGAATTTGGAGTAGGGAGCATGAGCAAAGGCTTTTGCCTTTTGCGCCGCTTTTGCGAGTTCGGCGTAGGTTTTGCTCATGTACCGCGCATAATCATGAATGGCAATTTTGTGCCCGAAAAAGATAGAGAAGTTTGAATCGAGAAGCAATGAAAAGCTGGTCTAGAACTGGCCAAGAAAAGCAGACATCGGTGAAACGCTTAATGTGCAAACGCATTTTTGACAGCGCTCCAAAGAATACTCCCTGACTCGCGCTCTCGTCGCTCGAATCGCCGGGGAGTTCAATGTTTCGCCCAGCGTGCCGCTTCTAATCGTTCCAAAGGCCGGTAAAAAGAAACAAGGGAGAAGGTCTCCTGTTGAAGTGATGACGGCCGAGACCATCGGTGCATTGCAATGGTTTCTCGGAAACGAACTTACTCCCGCAAGAGCTTCGAAATATTGGACGATATGATGCAATTTTTTGTCATTTTCTGAGATGAAACCGCTTTTGATGTCAGCTTGATGTCGCCCAACAAACCTGTTAACGATTTCGCGAAATTCAACGGCTTCCTGCCGACTTAATGCCACATCGTCAAAGTTCAAAGATTTGCCGGCAACATCCCTGTGAAAAGCTTGAGAGTAAACATCGGCTGCCAGAAAGGAGATACGGTCAACACCTACTGATTTTGCAAAACCTGCCATCTCGTCGAGGTGTCTGAAGTTTTTTCGTTGGAGTACGGCGCGCAACGAGATTTTCGGACGACGGGGCGATCGCAAAACTTTCTGAATTCCCTCCACAATCTGGTCGAATGACTCAATCCCGCGAATGCCATTGTGGATCTCGGCTGTGGGCCCATCCAGAGACACGATGATCTCATAAAAATAGGAGGCCATCTCATCATAGCGTTTTTCCAGCAGCAATCCATTGGTGAGCAATGACTGCTTCACACGAGGTCGCTGGAGGAATCGGCATATTTCCGGTAAGTCACGGCGAATGAGCGGCTCACCGCCTGAATAGACTATGTGACGAAGGCCAAACTGCAGCAGAGACTCCGAAAGGGATTTCACTTCATCAAGGGAAAGCTCCCCCGGTAACGGATTGCGGTACGAGCACATGATGCATCGGAGGTTGCATCCAGCCGTTACGTAGAGAATAACGAGGGGGAGGGAGAAGCTTTGGTTTGTTATGGTGTTGAGGAAGATATTGAAATTCATTGCGCGTGTCTCAACCCTTTGTTCATCCGAACTTTTCCTGGCTAAGAAATGGACTACTTTCTAGTAGAGCGAGTTGATCTTGAAGGCCCTGTAGACGAATTGGCCTGGTGGATCTACAGAAGCTTCCCATCGTTTATTCCCGCTCATGTCAACCTCAATGATTCTTGGAATTCTTCCGTACGTTATGAACGTGTTTCCATTCTCAAGCCTCTGTGCGAATCCCAACGCAGAGGAGAAAAGGGCAGGCGAAGAGCGATACTGCCACACCATGGTTGCTTTTTTATTATTTTCATCGAGCATGTATTCAACCGCACGGCTCTCCTGGGGCTCATGGGTGTTGCCGTTATCAAAAAGAATAATGTTTCCATTGTCCAGCCTTCGGATTCCATGCTGGTGGGAAAATCCGTTGAAGGGATCATTCATGAATGTAAATTGGTTGTTCTTTCCGCCAAGCCGCCATACGATCGAACCTGTTCGCGAATCAATCTTCGTAATCTCATTGCAGTGTCGAAACGAAACGAGCAGGTTATCATCCGTGTCAAGCTCCAGAGCGTTCGCGTGCCAGGGATTCACGGTCTGACCTGTAAGGGAAATATTTGGTGATGCATCGGTGATTTTCAAATGATCAAACGTGTTCCACAAAAACGGAGAGGCTCCAGGCCTGTGATATTCCACAACGATTCCTTTGACGCGGGCGCTCTCCACACCTCCAAGCTCAGTAAGGTCCATAAAGCGGTATTCGATTCCGAAAAGAGCATGGGAACTGTCTGCTATTCTCAGTTCGTGGATATCTGTATCTTTATCTGCGTCCGCCTTGTATGAGCGAATGATGGATCCGAGATTATCCATTTCATAGAAGAGAGATGAAGAGGAAGAAACTGACACGCATACGGTATACTTGTTATTCGGCTGTTTTTGAAAATCGAAGACTGATCCTTCGAATTTTCTGTACCAGAGAATCCTCCCTTCGTTGTTGAAAATGACAGTGTATGCATGGTTGAATACGCCGGTGAAGCCGATCGTGACATACCCTGGAGTTGGGTAGTCCATATGTTGGATAACAAGATGTGGAATGTCGTCCGGGAGAGACTTTGTTGCAAAGAACATGGAATCGCTGCGTATTTCATCACCATCTCTCGAAACAGCTATAGCCTTCGCCCAGTAGGATTTGTCAGGTTCTAATCCTAAAACAGCAATGCGCGTCGTAGTGTCTGTTGCTGGCATCCAAGGAGTGCTGAACGCCTGTCCATTGTCGGTTCCGTATTCAACTTTGACGTAGGTGACAAACTTTGTTTCGACTTTACCGACAACGCTGAGAACATTGTACTCGTTTTCTAAGATGAAGAATTCTCGGATTTCCGGGAGCCGGAATTCATTGGAAGGCTCAATGGTCGTTGTGTCGCATGAGGAATGCAAAAGAAAAAAAATAGCCAGGCATGTCATCGTCACAGGCGAAGCTGTTGCGTCGGTAAAGTCGAAATACGGTGAGGACTTCCCATTTAAGGCTATTCGCCGGGGACAGAAACGGAGCATTAAGGTATTCATTGATGCTCGGGAACGCGGATCCGGATAATCGCGAATGAAGCTGGCTGTCGTTTTCCGAGAACCCGAGCCACCAGCGGCCGCAGGTTCCATTTCACTCCGTACTGCGGAACGAGATAATCGACATGGTAATTCTCTTTCAATCGATTGAGTCCTTCAAAAGTCAAGAAACTGCCGGCCTGTTCTTCATTTATGCTGATTCGCAGATTCGACTCGATGGATCTGATTCTTTCCGTAAGCATCATCTGGCCGCTTGCCAGATGAGTGTAAATCGGGGAATCGAGGATGAACATTGATCCGGCCGTTTTCAAGAGAGGCATGGCGTGCGCGATTGTTTCATAGGGATGTGCTGCATAGTGAAGGGAAGCGTTGAAAATGATCGTATCAAAAGTCTGATCTGCAAAGGGGAGATATTTGAATTCGGCCCTGATACACGTCAGTTGTCGTGCCCTGAAATCATCGATCCGTTGCACCACACCGATCCCGTCCTTTGAATCGGTATTTATGTCGACGCCAAATACTTTGTGGCCTAACTCCGCAAGTCGTAGAGACAGCCAGCAGTTTCCCGCGCCAAGGTCGAGGATCGTCTTTGGGCCGGTGTTTTCTTCAGAGAACGCTTTAATAAATGTCTCAAAAGTCTTCGAACGAATCTGCCAGTTAGCTTTGTGTTTTCCCGACATGTCGGAATAGGGCAGAGACAAATAGTATTCGGCGTTGTCGCTCCCCCAGCCCTCGCTTTTCCGGACGGCCTGATAGATGTCAAGAAATTGACCGACCTCGTAACGCCGAGAGGGAAGGAGAAAATCCGGAATGCCGTCGACGAGGCCAAAGGTTAAAGACTCATTCATGCATGCCCATCCATTTTCAGCGCGTTCGAGGTTTTTGTGACATGAGGGACAGATGAGGCCGATGTCGTTGTTCGCGCGTTCTTCCGGAATGAACTTAAAGACAAAAAAGTCCTCGAAAAGAGTTTTCACTTTGTGCACCGGAATCGGTCGATAGTTCTGTTCGCGAAAGATGTTCAAAACCATGTCCATGTTTGAGTCGGTGGAGACTATGAGGAGAATGAAACCCTCCGGCTTGAGGTGCCCATGTGCAGAGAAGGCGAATTCGCGTAGAAGCGCAAGTTGATCCCCGCCATACAATGCAAGTTCATGCGTATCCGGTTTTCTTGTAAGATAAGGTGGATTAAAAACAATGATGTCAAAGTCCCGGTTGATGAGTGGTTTAAAGAGATAACCCTCGGTTGTTGTAATTGCTCCTCCAAATCCGTTGCGTTGAAAGTTGTCTCTGGCGCATTGTGCGGCTGTCGTGTTGACATCGGTGGCTGTGACGGCTGCCCCCCGGGCTGCAGCGGTGAGTGCAAGAATGCCTGACCCGGTTCCCATGTCCAGCACTCTCTTTCCCTTCAGATTGATTGTCAGCAAAAAGTCTGCAAAGACTCTGCCGCTTTTGAAAATGCGCGGATGGAGGACGGAGGGGGCGATCACAAGTTGAAAACCATTCAAGTGAGTCGTTGTTCTTCGCCTCAAAGTGCGGCGGTAGAACGCGTTGAAAAAAAAGAGATGATAGACAGATCGGAGAAAGCTCTTTGAGCTTGACCGATGAGGCTCGCTTGACGGCATTGTCAATTTCAATGGAGCAATCATATTGGAAATTTTAGAGCCCTTCGAATTCGGGCTGCCTGTATCGGAACAACCGGAAGAGGAGCCGAATCTCGAATGGAGCCGAAAGGGTCTGTGTCTTGTATCGCCAGGAGCTGATAAGGCGGAGGATGTCTCTTTTTCTCCGGGAAAGCCTGGTGTCCGTCACGGTGGGAAAATAACCGTTGAGCACTCGCTCAAAGTTTTTGAATGTATCATAGTGCCGCGGTTTGAGCCATGGAATAACCGGAGTCTTGCGCAGGTCAAAATCATGCCATTTCGGGTCGAGCCATCCGTCGAGCGTTTGTGGAAATGCAAAGCCGTGCCTCTGCGCAATCTGGTACAGTTCTGATTCGTCAAAGACGACCGGCGCGTACATGTACATAACAATTTCTGCATGCTCGTTGATTTCCTTGACAGTCCGAATAAAGCGCATATTCCGGTCAAAGTCTTCGTCAACGGTTTCACTCGGACTGCCGAACACAAAAGAGAATTCAGGAATGATGTTGAAACGCTTCAGCCTCCCGGCAAGCCGGAGGACAGTGTCGGGAGTCTGCGTCCCTCCCTTGTTCATGGCTTTGAGGACTTCCTCGGACGCTGATTCGGCACCGAAAAAAATCATCTTGCATCCTCCCCGGCTCATTGCCCGAAGCGTTTCGTCGGAGTAATCCAGAACGGTGTCCGGGCGGCCTTCGCCCCACCAGGCGATATTGCGGCCGGTCATTTTCTCGGAAAACTCCCGTGTGCGCTTTTCCGATGTGAAAAAATTCTCGTCAAAAAACTCAATCGCATTAATCTGATAGCGTTGTTTGAGCTCGTCCACCTCGTGGATCATGACTTCCGGAGTTTTTGCGAGCCACCGCGCACGATACACGCTGGCAATGGCGCAGAAACCGCACAGGAAAGGGCAGCCGAAGCTTGTGTACGAAGCGGCGGTTCTTGTTCCGAGGCAGCTTTTGCCGACATAGCGGTCACCATTGACTTTATGGTAAGGCAACGGAGGCATAAGATTGGGGTCCATCGGAGTTCGGTGGGAGTTCTGTATGACGTCACCGTTGCTGCGGAATGACAAGCCGGGGATGTCTCTCAATGCGATCTTCGAGTTGCCTTCGAGGAGGTTGATGAGTTCCAGGAAGGTCTGATCACCCTGTCCGCGCACAACAAAGTCTACGTACCCGGAATTAAGAACCGTAGCTGCATGGAGCGAAGAAAAATAACCGCCCCAGATAATCCTCAGGCTGGGGAACTTGTCCTTGAGATATTTGGAAATAGGTATAGCTTCAAACAACTGCGGGCCGGGCATCACGGTGATCCCGAGGTATTTGAGCTCATTGCGCGAAGCCAGAAGCTCCAGCCGGCCAAGCGCATCCTTGTTAAGATTCTGGTCGATAATTTCATAGGGATACAGGTTCTCCAGGGCTGCGCCAACATACATCAGTGAGAGCGGGAAACGATGTTTCCATCGTGCGCTTGTTGGATTGAGAAGGGCGATCATTGTACGCTATCTGATTTAAAGAGCATGAAGTCTTTTAGGGAATCGCACGTATTAGCCTGGCCCAAGCACGGATATTGAAAGGATTGTTAGCAATGCTTTTAGCAAAGGTTCTCTGGCTGCCGTCCTTTTGTCCGAGTTTTCTGAGCTCGCAACCGAGTCGATAATGGAGAAGGGAAAGTATCTTCTTGTATTCAAGGAATGAAATTGAACCGTTCCTATAATATTTCCCGGCATTCATGATCATTACGTCATATGATCCGACGCCACTTCTTAACGAACGTTGACCCTGATGAATCGTCCTGATGGTCAATGGTTCGAACAGCGCTCCATGCTCTGCCTGGCTTATTATCCGGAGAAAATATTCAGGTTCGACAGCAGACGTCAATTCTGTGTTAAAGACTCCCACGCGATCGATAACAGATCGCCTGAATACAACGGTTGAAGGTAGAATGAACCAATTTGTAAAAAGTTTCGGAATGATTCGCTCTTTGTAGTAGCTCCGGTTCTTTGTAAACCATCTTTTCGAATTCTGACCCGCGTTGATCATGAGGTCGGTGAAAGTAAAATCAAGGACCTCGTTTGATCCCATGCACGCTATTTGTTTTTCTAACTTGTGTTGTTCCCACATGTCATCGGAATCGAGCAAAGCCAGATATGCACCGGTGGAATGGCTTAACGCAAGATTTCGAAGAGCGCCTATATTACCACTATGATCGTGATAATGGTATTGTATTCGCTTATCCCTGAATCCTCGAACAAGGGATCTCGTATTGTCGGTTGACCCATCGTCAATAACTACAATTTCGAAATCATTAAACGTTTGGTCTAAAACACTCTGTACGCAACGGAAGAGAAACGTCGCCCGATTATAGGTAATAATATTAACACTCACAGCGGGCATATACTTTTTCCATTTCTCTGAAAGTATCGACTCAAATCGGGTTATCCTCACCAACGATGGGACAGTCCTATCGACTCAACTGTGAAAACATTTGTTTGCATTGTCATCACCGCCCCGGGGGGAATGCGTGGTATCCGAGCAAAACAAGATTTGCATCAGACGTGATTAACCGGTTTTTCGCTTTAACAACACCATATAATGATCCCCCACAGAACGGAGAAGTGGGAGTGTCGCTATCGAATCTTCACTTTGTTCAAGCCATTGCGAAAGCGGCCGCCAGTTTTCTCTAAATTTTGTACCATGTGGAGGAGGTGAAATGATGCTGAATCCGACACCCCGGATTGACTCGAACCAAGGTGAAAATGTTGAAAGGAATTTCTTCAGGGGGTGGTAGTACACTGTGAACGATTTCCCGCGAAACCCAGTCGCGGGAGTGTTCCTCCGGAGACGTCGAAACGCAGTGTGTGCGTTGAGGCGAACGAGACCGGAAACAATTTCCCACAAGCATATTGGTGGCATCACTGTCGCTAGAAAATATCCACCGGGCTTTGTGACTGACGCGATCTGCTGTGCTACCGGAGCTATCTTTTGGATACAATTGAGCCCGCCAAAATTAGAAAGAACGAGGTCGGACGCTCCTTTCGTTGTTTCAGCTAACTGTTCAAATGAGCAGACGAGGAACCTGGTTCCCATGACGCTTTCTCGTTCTGCTTTTGCTTTAGCTCGAGCTATCATCTTCGGCGCAATGTCAAGGCCGGTTACGTCGTACCCGCGCCGGGCGAGCTCAAGAGCATCGATCCCTGTTCCACAGTTGATATCGAGAACGGAACTTCCAGGAGGGATTACGGACTGGATTTGATAATAGATTTTCTCCCGAAATCGTTTCGTGATCTCGTTTTCGAACGTTTCGTCGAATATCTCAGCAATGTTATCGAAAGCTTCCGATGGCGAACCAGCCTGCGGACTAGGAATTGCCTGCATACGAGGCGGTCGGATGTTCCAGTTTGTTGAGTCTGTGTAGTTCAAGCGGCAAAGTGGCACCGTGGTACAGCATGGAAGCAATCGAGCGTAATGACCGCCTTCCCAGTCGTCCTGGCTCAACCATGACCTCCCTGGCTGCTCGCATGCCCCTCCAGACGCTGAATTTCTTATGTACCACACGATGGAGAGTCCGGTAAAAATCCGGATGATATTCGCCGGCAAACATCAGGTCCAAATCCTGACTGTCAACCCAGTTTCGCTTTTCCCCTAGTTGACTCTTTACGCTGTCGTAGAATCTTGTCCCGGGAAGAGGATAAGACACGGAAATACCAATCTCATCCGGCCTGCAATCTTTCACCATTTGAAGTGTCTTTTGGATGTCCGATTTTGTCTCTCCGGGATAACCGAACTGAAGGAAAAACCCGACTCGAATTTTGCTCTTGCGCAATAGTTCGGTTGAGTGATGAATCTGTTCGATTGTCGTGCCCTTTTCCATTGCGTCAAGAACTTTCTGAGAACCTGACTCTGCGCCGATCCATACGGTCTGACAACCGGAGTTCTTGAGATGCCGAATATTGTCTTCTTTTAGGAGCAAGTCTGCACGAGAAAGACATTTGAAAGGAATCTTAACATTGTGCTTGTTTATCGCTCCGTCGAAATCAGACAGCCATCCTGGTCTGAGCCCGAAAATATCGTCGACAAACCAAATGTGGTCCGGGTTTATGGTTTTCTTTAGATATATCAGCTCTTCAACAACATTCTCGGGGCTCCGGCTATGGTAGACCTGCCCATAGATGGGTTT
>JACPSI010000163.1 GCA_016193365.1 Ignavibacteriales bacterium | reverse complement strand
GCGTTCCGCGGCAATGGATTTCTTTCGACAGAAGTATGGCCTTCCAGGCGCCATCGGGCGCCACAACAACTATTGGCTCTGGGGACCGCAAAGTTACAACGGCGAGCTGGTGATCATTCTTGGAGGTGACCTTGAAGATAAACAGGAGGTTTTCGAAAAAGTAGAGATTGCTGGCGTCGTGCATAGCGAATACGCGATGCCGTATGAGAACGACCTTCGGATCTACGTGTGCCGAAACCTGAAAGTTCCTCTCGACCAAATGTGGGGGCGATTAAAACACTATGACTAAACGAAAGGTAAATCTTGTGAGGCTTAAGATTTTTGTTTTGCTGGTACCTGTTTCATTTGTGTTCTCCCAGCCATCGCCAACACACTATGATTCAGTTGCGAGAAAGATTGTGTTTGAGGCGTTGACTTCGAACCGGTCCATAGAGACTTTGACGGAGTTGACGACAATGATCGGCCATCGCCTGAGCGGGTCGTCTCAAGCTGCGGAGGCGGTCGAGTGGGCAAAAAAGAAAATGGAGAAATTCGGCTTTGAGAACGTGCGTCTCGAGCCCGTGTTGGTTCCGCATTGGGTTCGTGGCGGCGAAGAAAAGGCTGAAATCCTTTCCGCGGGTAAACGAAAAGCGGCTTCGTTCAACGTGACGGCCCTCGGCGGCAGTATCGGAACACCAAAACAGGGGATGACCGGCGAGGTCATCGAAGTGAAATCGTTTGAACAATTGGCGATTCTGGGCGAACGGGCCAGGGGAAAAATCGTGTTTTTTAACCGGCCGATGGATAGAGGATATCTCACAACCTTCGAAGCTTATGGCAGGGCCGTCAATCAGAGAGGCCGCGGCGCAATCGAAGCGGCAAAAGTCGGCGGTGTCGCCGCCATCGTTCGGTCCATGACGACCCTTATTGACGATTCGCCGCACACGGGCGCGATGGGATACAGCGATACAATTCCGAAAATTCCAGCCGCCGCTATTAGCACACGCGACGCGGAACGCTTGAGCGAGATGCTCACGAAGGAAAAAAACCTTAAGCTCCGTTTAAAGCTCTCGTGCGAGATTTTACCTGACGTTGAATCTGCAAATGTGCTGGGGGAAATCCTGGGAAGCGAGAAGCCTGACGAGGTCATTGTTCTTGGCGGGCATCTGGACAGCTGGGATAAAGGCCACGGCGCACATGACGACGGCGCCGGGTGCGTGCATTCGCTGGAAGCCTTGCGGCTCCTCAAAACTCTGGGATTACAACCCAAACGCACAATTCGTGCTGTCATGTTCATGAACGAAGAAAACGGTCTACGCGGTGGAATTTCGTACGCGGCAAAGGAGCGTCCGGGCGAAACTCACATCGCAGCTATTGAGTCGGACGCAGGAGGGTTCACTCCGCGCGGTTTCGGCGTAGGAGACTCGGCGGCTTTCAAAAAGCTCTCACCATTTGCTCCTGTCTTCAGTTTCATTGGGGCAGACCTGATAACATATGGAGGCGGAGGGGCGGATATATCTCCGCTCATGAGAAACGGTGTGCCGGGTATTGGCCTGAACGTGGATTCTCACCGCTACTTTGATTACCATCATTCCGACAACGACACGATCGACAAAGTGAATGAGCGTGAGCTCGCACTCGGCTCGGCAGCGATGGCGATTCTGGCGTACATCATTGCACAGGAGGGTTTGTAGCAATTGTCTCTGGGTATCGGCTTTGGGCAGAAGAAAATCAAATATAGACCTCACGCCGCGAGGTGAATCATGGGAATGTACCCTCTCCTAAAGCAATGATGAAGCAATAAGAGGAGAAGGCGTCATGGGTTATTGATTTCAGCGAGAGCCATGGCAAATCTAATGTCGAAATCAAAAGGTGAATACCTTCGCGTGGGGCGGCCTAGGAAGGGAGCAACAAGGGGTACTTCTTTTTCCATAAATCCTACGTTAAGCTGAAAGTTTTGGCGTATCTTGTCCATCGACGACGCCGTTCCTCTTATCCGGGAGAAAATCTGATGAAAGCAACAAAAGCCTTTCTTGTCATTCCCGTTCTGTTTCTCGGCCTGCAAGACACAACGAATGACGGTCGTGAGCGAATAAGGAAAGCAGACCTGGAATTTTCAAAATTATCCAAAGAACTGGGGCCGCTTCAGGCATTTCTCACGTATCTCACTGAAGACGCATATCTGCTGCACCCGGACGAGATGCCTCTGCAGGGACAGAATGCGATCATCGCGCAGTATGGGAGCTTTCCGAAAAATGCATCGCTCACCTGGGAGCCGACGGCCGTAGAGTGTTCAGAGTCGGGGGAGCTTGGATACTCACTCGGTAAATACCTGCTGAAACGAGTTGGGCAGGACGGTATTTCCCGAATGAGCGAGGGTTTTTATCTCACGGTCTGGAAACAACAAGCCGACGGCCAGTTGAGAGCAATCGCTGACATGGGCGCACCGGAGCCGATGTCGCAGGAAAGTCCCGGTGTGTCCATTGCGCGAATACCGTTGCGGACGGAAAAATCAAGCGCCGACGATTTTGGTGTTGCGTTCGGAACGTATCAGATGAAGATTCGCAAGCTCGACGGCAAGGACAGTCTTGCGATCGGAAAATACGTTCACGCATGGAAAAAGAAGGCTGATGGCTCGAAGAATACAATGATCGACATGAGCAACTCAACGCCGCCGCCGAAGTAGAAAACGTAGATACAAAGGAGGAAGAACATGACAGACCTTCAATATCCCGTTGGAAAATTTCAGCCGAAAAGTGAAATCACAGACGATGAGCGCCAACAGCTCATCCGGCAAATCAGTGAGGCGCCTGCAAAAATGCGGGGTGCCGTGAAGGGCCTCAGCAAAAAGCAGCTTGACACACCGTATCGTCCCGCCGGGTGGACGGTGCGGCAAGTCGTGCACCATGTGCCGGACAGCCATTTGAATGCGTATATCCGGTTTAAACTCGGCATAACCGAAAACCATCCGACGATCAAGCCGTACGAGCAGGAGTTGTGGTCTGAATTGCCGGACGCGCGCACAGCGTCGATCGACGTGTCGCTTGACATGCTGGAATCCTTGCACAAGCGTTGGGTTCTTTTTTTGAAATCGTTGAAACCATCGGACTTTGCCCGGACGATCAATCATCCTGAGAGCGGGGTGCAGAATCTGGATCGCGTGTTACAGCTGTATGCGTGGCACGGCAGGCATCACACGGCCCATATTACGACGCTTCGGGAACGGATGGGATGGAACAAGAAGGTTTCGAAGAAGAAGCCAAAGCGAAAGAAAAAGTAAATATCACACCCCTTGCAATGAAATTACAGGTGGTGTGTCCCTCCCGCTCCCCGCTGGCTCAGTCACGAGAGGGGACTGTATGAAGTCAAGCCTCGAAATTGACCAGGCTATCCTGGGCGATGGCACGAGCAAAGAGAAAGGCGATAACATTATTGAATAAACTCTTAGGGGTGTGAGTCTTTGACGGTGCAAATATGAAAAGACAAAACATCTCCAGCGGAACGCCCTGGGAACCCATCGTCGGTTATTCGCGCGCTGTAAAAGTCGGCTCGTCAATTTACGTTTCTGGAACCAGTGCGACCGATGCTGAGGGAAATATCGTCGGCAAAGGAGACCCCTACGCGCAGACAGTGCAGACATTGAAGAATATCGAAAACGCTCTCAAGAAAGCCGGGGCACGCATGAATGACGTGGTCCGGACGAGGATGTTTGTGAAGAACATTGCCGACTGGGAAAAAATCGGGAAGGCGCACGGGGAAGTGTTCCGGGACATCCGCCCGGCGACGACGATGGTTGAGGTAAGCGGTTTTGTTTCGGCGGAGATGCTTGTGGAAATCGAAGCGGAGGCGATACTTCAGGAGTGAGCACTTCTATTCGACTTGAATTCTGACTGCTTCGCTCAGAATTTTCCTGTTTCCCACCTTTGCCTCCAGCCTGAATCGATGCAACCCCTTCTGTAATTCCCACCAGATTCCCTGCGATTCAAACGGCAGCACACGTTCATCGTTGATGCGGATCTTGACATCACGGCTCGCCCTGGGAACAATACCTGAGATTTTTATCGTCTGATATTCTTTTCTCAGAATTGGGTCGATCTTGAATATTTCGCCGTTTGCAGGTGAGAGAATGGCAATGCTACGGCGTTCGACAGCGGATTTTTCCACAACGCGCATGGATCCTGGAGGAGGCGAGGGAATCCTTTGGTCTTGCGTCCACGATTGGTATTCAGGCGGAAGAATCTCGAACACCCGTTGAAACCAATGGCCTTCCACGGATTGAACCTGGAACAGCTGATGGACTTCGCAAGTCTTCGTCGGCGTTTGACCTTTCAAAAACCATTCCATGATGGTTTTGTTGCACCACCGCTGAGGAAGGACTCCCGAAACGGCACAGACATGAGATTTTTCGAACCCATAAGGCACAGCGAAGGACTTTGGGTACTTGAACGGCCGGTCATACATGCTCATCATGACATCAAAAAAAATTCCACCTGCTCCGGTAATTCCCGATACGCCGCGCATCGCCTTACCGTCAAAGTTTCCCGCCCACACACCGACAGTATACTCCATTGTGTATCCAATCGTCCAGTTATCCCGGTAATCTTTTGTCGTTCCCGTTTTTACCGCGCACGGAAAAGGGAAACGAAAAGCATTGCCAAACGCAGGCCACCGCGCAACCGGATCGCTGAGAACATCGGTGATCAGGAAGGCAATTTTTTCATTGAAGACTCTTCGCTCCGACTCCCCCGAAAAATGCTCCCCATTGATAACCGGCCCATCTACCATCTCTGTCGAATTCACAAGTGTCCACGGCTTCCACATTCCGCCATTCGCAAAGGAGCTGTACGCCATCGTCAGCTCCAGAAGACGCACATCTGCATTTCCGAGGGTGAGGCCGTAGCCGTAATGGGCAGGCGGCTCCGTCAGAGACATCAAACCCGCAACGCGAAGCCGCTCATACAATCGCGTCACCCCAAAATTCCTTAGAAGACGAACTGCCGGGACGTTGTACGAACAGGCCAGAGCCGTGCGAAGACGAACAGGACCGTGAAATTTTTTGTCGTAGTTTTCCGGAACGTAGTCGCCGTTGAGGTCTGGGATTTGCGTCGGGATGTCTGCAACGACCTCGGCGGGCGCATTCCCAGCCTCGAAGGCAATGCCATATGTAAACGGTTTGAGAGCTGAGCCTGGCTGTCGAAGAGCCAACGCACCGTTTACCTGTCCCTGGTGCTCATCGTCGAAATAATCCGCCGAGCCGACGAGAGCTCGAATTGCCCCCGTTGAGTTTTCAATAACCACCACAGCCGCGTTCGATACATTCTTTTTTGCGAGCTGTTTCAGCTGATTCCTCACTACAAGTTGAAGTTTCTGTTGAAGCGGGTAGTCAATGGTTGTTCGAATGGTCGACACGCCGGGGTCAGGTTGGACCTTGGTGACGGCCATTTCCACAGCGTGAGGAGCGCGGAAATTGATGTCCGGAGGCACGATACGAACCGGCTGCAGCAGCGCCCTTGTGTATTCCTCCTCTGATGCATAGCCACGTTGAAACACTTTTTGCAGAACATGCCTTTGCCGCTTCAGTACTCCCGAAAAATTCTGGTACGGATTTAACAACGACGGGGCATTCGGCAGCGCCACCAGAAACGCTGCTTCGGCAAGTGAGAGGTTGAGCGCCGGTTTCTGAAAATAATGACGCGACGCCGCTTCCACGCCGAATAACTGATTGCCGTACGGCGCACGGTTGACATACTGCTCGAGAATCT
>JACPSI010000060.1 GCA_016193365.1 Ignavibacteriales bacterium | reverse complement strand
GGCTTGTGCTTTCCCCGCAGTATCCGGGCGACTTGCGAGGCGATTCGACCCAGCGTTTTACCTTGGGCATCCACGACGAACCACTTTTGCGGGACTTCTTCCTGCTTGAAAAACCTTGTTTTTGGTGAAGTTTCCAATGAAATCCTCGAAGAATGTTGCATTGCAATTTTTTTAGCTTGGAAATATAGCAGAAATTGGCGGGAAAGTCAACGCAATTGCACGAATACTCTGAATGAGTGTACCGGACTATTCAACGCGGGCAGGTGGCTTTCCTTTAGCGCCGGCAGCTTCCTGAATTTGTCTTTGCTCCATGATACGCATCAGGCTGTCGAGCTTTGGCGGATAGCGTTTCTGATACCGGGGAGGGACATAGTGCATCATCGAATCAAAGGAAGATTCGTCGAAGAACTTTACGTCGAGACTTTCCGGACCTCCGGGCGCAACAAAGTGGAATCCAAATCCCCTCATCAACGGGCGAGACCTGGTTGTGGCACGTATTCTTGGCAAGACCTCGATCTGCAACTGACCCATTTCTGGAGTCAACACGTCCTTTTCAATTTCAATGCTGAAGACCTGTGAATCTCCGTAAACCTGAAACGACCTCATGGTTGATGATCGTGGAAAAGCTGCAAGTTCCCGCTCCGCGAGTTTTCGAACGATTCTGTCGGCGCGTGGCATCATGGGCGGCATGTTGCGGATGTGCTCTTCAAAAGCACTCCGAATGCTGTCGATATTCAACTCCATTTTCGATATCAGTACGGTCTCCGGCGTAACGATGACGAACTTCTCAGAACGATGGGGTCTGTGAATGTTGCGGAACATCTCCTCTCGCTTCATGCGCGGAGCTTTCTGTGTCGACACGAGATATGGTGCATCGCGTACTTCCAGAAAATGGTTAAAGCGCACGCGTTGTCCCGGCTCGAGCGATGCTGCGATGTTCGACACCATGACACGGTTCATCTTCGGCAGATCCGGGTCGATGACAAGCGCATCATTTTCGGCAACGAGAACAGAAGATTCTATTCTCCTCTTCATCATCGTCAGCATAGAATCGATGGTCTTTGTCTGAGCATCCGTCAAGTCAACTTCGCGCTGAAGGTCGCGTATCGTCACTGTTTTTGCTTTTACGGGAGTCTTACCGAGTTCAATGCGATATCCTTTTTCGGCCTCTTCGTCTACCTGCAGGGAGGTTTCCGACTTTGCATCCAACGGCAACGATCCAAAAAGGGCAAACTGGAGGACCTGGTTCTTGTTGATATCCGAAAACAACGGAAGGATGGAGCCCTTGAGGACGCCCTCTTCGTATGCCTCCTGGACGATTTTGGATTTTTCGGAAATGAACTCTTCGAGCTGGCTGCGGTTTTGAAAGAGCACGATACCCACAGCGGCAAGAGCGAGAACCCCTATGCCTGCGGCAACGGGGATAAACCTTCGAGGTATCGGAAGCAGGCCCTCCTGTTCGGCTGCACGATGAGCGAGATGCGAAGACAACCTGGCCCAAAACGCTCCGTCCTCTTGGAGTTTCGGTTGTGTCAGGATGAGGTTTTGCAGGGTTTTTAACTCGTTCAATTCTCTACGCGTGGCCTCATCGGAAGCAAGGAGTGCATCGACATTCTGCTTTTCACTCTCGCTCAATTCACCGTCGATGTATAAAGAGAGTTTCTTGGACAGTTCCTTTTTCGAATATTGTTTCATCTACTCAACCTCCTCCAGGAGCGGTTGCAGCACCTTTCGCAGCATGGACCGAGCCCGGGAAAGCCGTGATTTGACAGTTCCGATTTCACATTGCATAACTTCAGCCATCTCCACGTACGAAAGCCCGTCGATATCTTTCAGGAGTATGGCAACGCGAAATTTTTCCGGGAGCAACTGTAATCCCCTGGTGACGAGCTCCTGGGCATCTGTGTTGTGCGGATGGACGGACGTTTTTTCCTGAAACTCTTTATCCGACGATTCTGAGACCGAGCGAAACGAGAGCCATCTTTTCACTTTTCGCCTTCGCATCTCGTCGCGGCTTTTATTTATGGCGATTCGGTAGATCCACGTATAAAACGAAGATTCAAAACGAAAATGGGTGAGGGCTTCGAAAGCCTTGATGAACACTTCCTGCGCAAGGTCGTTGACAAGCTCCTCGTCATGAAAAATGGAATAAATGAGGTTTCGGATCTTTTCCTGGTATCGTTGAACAAGCACCCGGAACACTTCCTGTTCCCCGCTTTGAAACAGCGTAATCAGGACATCGTCGCTTTTTTCCTCAAGCGATGTGATGGGAGGTTTTACCGGGATTCTTTCGGAGATCCCGATACTTTGGTCGCGTCGTGCGGATGCCGCCGGGTTAAGCTTCAAGATCCAGGGTTCTTTGAGGGATATGGCTGAGTTAAGTATGCGCACACACATTGCTTGCGATAATATGTCTCACCGTACTTAATAGACGATTTCGCCAGCAATGATGTTCCAGTATATACGGGAATTTTGCGGATTTGTTTTGCAAACAAAGAAGAAGTCCGACTTCCTGAGAACCTTCCGAAGGTCAGAGTGAGACTCCCGGAATCTTCACGGGAAAGCTCTTGTAGATTCCGGGAGTCTTTTTGGTGTAACATTCGGAAGGTCACAAGGGTAGGACTCCCTGTCCCAAAAAATCACTCAGACGGCAACCGATTCGGGCGTTCCCGCTTGCGCGTGGACAACCCGTTTCTCGAACTCATCCCGAAACCTGCGGATCATTGCCTGAATGGGCCAGGCGGCGGCATCTCCAAGAGCGCAAATCGTGTTTCCTTCAATATTATTGGCGATGTCCATAAGAAGGTCAATGTCCTGCATTCGCGCTTCGTGTTTCTCGAACCGCTTCAACACTTTCCAGAGCCATCCTGTTCCTTCGCGGCACGGAGTACATTGGCCGCAAGATTCATGGTAATAGAACTTTGCTAGGCGAGTCAGTACTTTGATCAAGTCGGTATCCTCATCCATCACAATAAGTCCGGCAGTTCCCACCGCCGAGCCCGCAGCCTTCATGGAATCCGCATCCATCTTCACGCCCTCAAGCTGATCTCCGCGCAAAACCATCGTTGAGGATCCTCCGGGAATAACAGCCTTGATTCCTTTGTCGCCCGGTACTCCACCAGCCCACCTGTGAATAATTTCTAAAATGGGAATTCCTGTCGGCATTTCATACACTCCCGGCTTGTTCACGTGGCCGCTGACACCGACGAGGATGGGCCCGGGATGTTTCGGCGCGCCGATTTTGGAATACCATTCCCAGCCATTCTTTATGATAATAGGAACATTGCTGATCGTTTCAACATTATTGATTGTTGTCGGACAACCCCACAGTCCATACTGGGCCGGAAACGGCGGCTTTACTCGCGGATAGCCTCGCTCCCCTTCGATAGAATTCATCAGGGCCGATTCCTCACCGCAAATGTATGCACCCGCTCCCTTATGGATGTAGATGTTACAGGAAAACTCCTTTCCTAAAATTTTTTCGCCAACAAAGCCCTTTCCGTACGCGTCGGCCAGAGCCAGTTCCATCATTTTGATCCACTTCGCGTATTCACCGCGTATGTAAATGTATGCTGTTGGAATTCCCATCGCATAACAAGCAATGAGCGTTCCTTCGATCAACAGGTGCGGATTAAACTCGAAGATCTGACGGTCCTTGAACGTACCTGGCTCCGATTCGTCCCCGTTGACGCAGAGATACTTTGCTTTCGTCGTCTGCTTGGGCATGAATGTCCACTTGAGCCCTGTCGGGAAACATGCGCCACCTCGACCGCGGAGGTTTGATTTCTTTACCTCATCGGTCACTTCCTCGGGCTTCATCTCGAGCGCTTTTTTGAACGCTTCATAACCACCGTGAGAAATGTATGTCTCGACCTTATGGAGGTTCGGTGTGCTCGGCAGGATGAGGTTATCCCACTGAGTCTTTCCGGATGTTTCGGTTGGGTTTTGGCTTGTCATGTTCTCAGAGCAAAAGCGTGGCTTCTTCGAGGTATGGCTCGGGCAGAAGCCTCGCTTCGTTCAAGGCCTTAATCGTTCGAGAATCTCGTCCACTTTTTGGGGAGTGAGGCTTTCGTAATATTCATCTGCAATTGCGAGCATCGGCGCTGTGCCGCAAGACCCTAAACATTCCGCTTCCGACAATGTCCATTTTTTGTCCTTGCTCGTTTCGCCAAAAGTAATGCCGAGCTTGTTCTCAAGGTGTTCTACAATCTTATCGCATCCACGCAACATACACGAAACGTTCGTGCAGACCTCGATGTGATGGCTTCCAAGCGGTTTGGAATGAAACATCGTGTAGAACGTGACAACGCCGAGGATGTGGCCGTACGACACATTGAGAATCGCTGCAACGTATTTCATCGCATCTTCCGAGATATATCCTTCCTGCTCCTGTACCATCCACAACACCGGTAGTACAAGGGCCTGTGAAGTGGGATAGCGCTTTCTCAGTTCTTCAAGCTTCTGTTTGTTAGATTCGTTTAGCATGGTTCCAAAGATCGGCGGTGTTCGGCAAATGCGCAGACATAGAGTCTGCGGCTACCTCCATTTTCCATTATTCCAAAACTCCAAGAATCCATCTCATGGTTTTCACTTGTCTGCTTCTCCCATCACCGGGTCCAAACTGCCGATAATGGCGACGAGGTCAGAAATCATCGCCCCTTTCAGCATCGTCGGCAGCGACTGCAAATTCACAAATGACGGAGATCGAATCTTCATGCGCCATGGATGACCCTCTCCATGACTGTAGATGTAAAAACCCAACTCGCCTTTCGGAGCTTCAATGGCATGATAGACCTCTCCAATCGGAGGCGACACGCCAAAATTGACCAGCATGAAATCATGGATCAATTCTTCCATCTTCGTGTAGATTCTTTCCTTGCGCGGCAGGACTTTCTTCGGCTTGCCGGCGTGGATTTCTCCTTGCGGGAGTTTCTCCAGCGCTTGCCGAACAACCTTTGCGCTCTCTTTCATTTCTTCCATGCGGACGTAGTACCGCGCAAGTGTATCTCCGCCCTCAAACGTCGGCACATCAAAGTCGAATTCATTGTAGACAAGGTACGGGCTCGCTCGCCTCAAATCATGCTCAACGTTGCACGCTCGCAAACAGGGTCCCGTCACCCCCAGGTCGATTGCCTGTTCTTTCGTAATGACTCCGATGCCGTCGGTCCGTTCGACGAAGATTCTGTTTTTATTTAGCAGGCTTTCGCATTCGCCCAGCTTTTCAGGAAACTCGTCGAGATACGTCTTTATCATTGCAATGACTTCCGGAGTCAGGTCTTGCGACAATCCGCCGATGCGTGTGTAACTCGTCGTAAATCGCGCGCCGCTCAGGCATTCAAAAATATCGTAGAGTTTTTCCCTTTCGCGAAACGTCCACATAAAAACGGTCAGCGCGCCGACATCCATTCCCATGGTGCCCAGCCAGAGCAGGTGCGATGAAATTCGGGCGAGCTCCGAGATAATGACGCGAATAAACTGAGCCCGCCTTGGCGCTTCGATCCCGATGAGTTTCTCCACGGCGAGGACGTACGCCGTGTTGTTGGAGAGCGGCGAAAGATAATCAAGACGGTCTGTGTGGGGGATGAATTCGTGATAACTACAGTTCTCGGCAAGCTTCTCATACCCGCGGTGTAAATATCCGAGCTCAGGGACGGCAGCAAGAACGGTTTCGCCGTCGAGTTTTACCAGCAAACGCAGGACGCCATGAGTCGCAGGGTGCTGAGGCCCCATGTTCAGCACCATCTCGCTTTCCAGCGGGTCGTCGAATGAGACGCTTGTATTCTGGTCTTCCAACGCCTGGAGAATTTTGGACCGGTATGGTGCTTCCGCAGTGACCATGCTATTTTTTGGGGAGGGGAAGTGAACCCGGAATACCCATCAGAGGAAAATCTTTTCGGAGAGGATAATATTCAAATTCGTCCGGCATATACATTCGACGGAGATCTGGATGGCCTTCAAACACAATTCCAAACATATCGAACGCTTCGCGTTCGTGCCAGTTGGCCGTGCTCCAAACGCTGGTCACGGTGGGAACTTTTGGATTGTCTTCCTCCGTGAAGGTTTTTAACCGAATGCGACACTTTTTGCTGAGCGAATAAAGATTATAAATGACGCCGAATCTCTTCGTCGGCGTGTACATGTCTATTCCGCAAAGGTCGGCAAGCAAATCAAAGGAAAGTTCCGGGTCGTTTTTAAGAAACCTGGAAACGTCCACGATGTTCTCCTTCGGGACGACCACAGTTAGCTCGTCCCGAAACTCGGAAATCTCCAGGGGAACGGCTGAGAATCGAGCTTTGAGTTTCTCGTCGACGGCTTGATTGTTCATGGGAGGAACAGTCAGATTTGGGGTGATGGCAAACGCAGGGCCAACGCTCTTCGTGATCCGGAGGGTTATACTGCCGTCAGTTGTTTTTCTCTGGCCGCGTTATGCTCGTTGAGAGTTTTGAAGTCGCCAACGAAGGCAGGCGCTTTGCCGCGACTCTCTCCACGTTGCACTTTTTGCTGCAACATGATCAGAGCGTGGAGCAGGTTATCCGGTCGCGGTGGGCATCCAGCGACATACACATCTACTGGCAGGAATTGGTCGATTCCTTGCACAACTGAGTAAGTACGATAAATACCGCCCGATGAAGTACAGGCGCCCATGGCAATAACCCACTTGGGATCCGGCATCTGGTCGTAAATTTTTCGCACGACTTTTGACATTTTATATGTTGTTGTGCCGGCAACGATCATCACGTCTGCCTGACGGGGGGAAAACCGAAGAACTTCGGAACCAAAGCGGGATGAATCAAAACGGGGGCCCGCAAAAGCCATCATTTCAATCGCGCAACAGGAGATTCCCATGGGCATCGGCCACAAGGAATTCTTCCTGCACCAGTTGATAGCATCCTCAAGCCGCGTGGTGAGAAAACTGTCGCCTAACGCATTTTCTAGTCCCATTCAAGCGCCCCTTTCCTCCAGACATAAATGTAGCCGACGAGCAGGACGGCTATAAACACAAACATCGTTACAAAACCCTGAATTCCCAGCTGTTTGTATGACACGGCCCACGGATACAGAAATACAACTTCGATATCGAAGATAATGAATAGCATTGCCACCATGTAGAACTTGATGGAAAACCTCTCGCGTGCGGTTTTTATGGGTTCCATGCCGCTTTCGTACGTCGAGGATTTCTCCTCCGTTGGCCTGCTCGGTCCGAGAAACTCGTTCACTTTGCCCATCAACACGCCAAAAACCACACCGCCGGCAATCATAACAAAAATGGGATAATATTGCTCAATCATTGCGTCAGAATTTTACCGAAAAAAGGACTGAGATGCAAACGGGCTGTGTAAACCAGGATTAAACAGAATGTGCAGATGGTGGATTAGTGGAATCATGAATGAATGGAGTAAAAAATAAAAGAGTGAAACCATGAATCCAAAATCAACATTATTCCAAGAATGCAGAACCCATTCTTCCTTGAAGTGTTATCTCAGCTCTATCCTCACGCCTTCAATCGGCCATCGCGCTCTCAGTTTCAGAGTGTCAGGATAGACAATGAATCGTTCTGACATGACATACGGAAATGGCCTTCCGGGATCATAGATATGATTCACATTTACATCACGATATGCGCTTAGAACATATCTCCCCTGGCGTATCTCCGGAAACGTAAAGACTCCCGACCTGCTGAGGGTTATGTGGTATGTTGTCGCAACTTTTTCGCCAATGCTCTCAGCTTCAAGAACGATGTTTCCTGTTGCTTCCACATTTCTGTCCACCACAATACCCTCAATGGTACTTAGCGCATCCGCATCGAGAGTGATAAATCGGATGGTCTTCACCGTATCGACTGACGTATCGCCGTTCCATGACTTCAATTTTGGAAGGTCAAATCTGAGCCTGTACGGCATTAAACCTTGCAACTTTTTTTCGGGAGTCACACGTAAGGCTGTGCCGTTCATCCAGTCAACGCGAATTGGTACTGCATTCCCGCTGCTATCCATGAGCTGAAGGAAATCATCCCCGACTGGTTTTTGAGCAACATCTGTCAGGTACAGGAAAATTTCCGGATTGAGCGAGACGCCACGCGACGTGTCCTCCGCACTCCAACCCCACATACGAAGCCCAACCGTATCGGGTGCTCCGGAGCCGTCGAAACTCAGGCTATTTGCCAGAGGGTTTATCGAATTGCCGGCAAGGTCTTCCACAGACACAACCGTGAGCAAATACCTCTTCGTTGAATCCTGATGAGTCGTGAGAAAAATCAACGAGGAATGTTTTTCGGGCTCGGGAAAGATATGTGTGAATGAAAGCGTCTCTTGAGAAAGAGTGTCAATGATTATGAAGCTGGCCACCGAAACCGTGCTTGTATCCAACGGCTCGGAAAACTCGGCAAGCACATGGTTCCGATCCTTTGAGACCGCTTTGATCAACCGCGGCTTTGTGGTATCCTCTTTGGCCAGCCTCATCAGAATGCCGGAAGCGAGTGTGTCCTCCGAAGTCAAGCGTATGTCGCGAAACGGAACACCATACTCATCGGCTTCAGGGTCGTAGAGAAGATTCCTGTATTCGTCTTTGACTGCGAAAATCCGATAGGAACCAAGTGAAAGATGACGCAGGAAAAAGTCACCGCCGCTCCCTGTTTGACTGATGTAATCCGGCTTGAGAGTTTGAGGATTAAGCGTATCTGAATTCAAGTGGTCGAGGAGATACGCAAAAATCATCACGCCTTCCGGCAGTGCAGCCCCGCCTTCCCCCGCGAAGATTCTGCCTTGAATCGCGCCACGGTCGATTTCGTCTCCGGTGGAAAATGCCAGAGTGAAGGCCTGAGCCATCCGGTTGCGATTCCGCAGGTCAACAACGTCAGTTCCGACGGTGACGACGTAGGTTGTGTTTTTTCTCAATCTTTCAGAAAAACTGACCTCGACTTCCGTGCCGCTCCAGTCGAATTCCAGCTCGCCGATGTGTGGTGAGATAAAGACGGACTCTTCGACCGTGCGCTCTTCGACATACTCATCGAATTCAAGGGCAATTCGGTTATCCTCGTAGCGAAGAGTATAAGGAGCCGGATAGGATGAGATGATTCTGGGCGGTTGAGTGTCGGGGGGACCGCCCTGTGGAGAGGTTTGATGGGCGCAGGAAAGAATGAAGAGTGAACTGAGAATGATGAATGAAGATTGAGGAATGACCAGGAAGAGGAAATGTGATGCGATGTCAGGAAAAGAGAAGTACCTCGATGTGTGGTTCATCGACGTGGGTTCGTTAAGCCGTTGCTCAGCCTCATTGCTCTTTCCGCCTCACGACGATTCCTGCGATATATTCTGATCGCTTTCTGGTGGTCAATGAAATTCTTTGAGAATCTGTGCCCTCCGACTCCGGTCGCAACGAAATAGAGATACTGGTGACTTTCGGGATACAGGGTTGCCAAGATAGATTTCTTACCGGGATTGTTGATCGGTCCCGGCGGTAATCCGTAGTTGAGATACGTGTTATAGGGAGAATCATATTTCAGGTCGCGGTGCACCAGTCTTCTCGGACCGTCAGGAATGACATACTGGACTGTCGGGTCGGCTTCAAGCCTCATTCTTTTTTTCAATCTGTTCCAGTAAACGCCCGCAATGATCGGACGTTCCTCGTCGATACTTGATTCACCTTCGACAATCGAGGCCAGGGTGAGTATCTGGTTCAGATTCATCCCAACTTCCTCCTGCCTTTGCCACAAACTGTCCGTGTAAAATTCTTTGAAGGACTCGACCATCCTCTCGATAATTTCTTTTTCGTCAGTCTGCCAGTAGAAATTATACGTTTCCGGCATCAGGTATCCTTCCAGCGTGTTTGCGTCAAAACCCATGCTTCGCACCAATGCCGAGTCGGTGCACAGGGCCATGAATGTTGCCGAGTCAATTCCCAGTTCATTCTTGAACCTTCGTGCGACAAAAATCATGCGCCACCCTTCCGGAACAGCCACGGAATGAATCATCCGGGACCTTCCCTCGGCAAGGTCGTTCAGAATTTCTGTGTTCGAGACTCCCGACTTAAACAAATACTTTCCCACCTTGACAGATTTTGTCAGCCCCAGAAGACGTCCGGCAACCTTGAACGTCCACGTGCTGCGAAGAACTCCGCTGGAATTCAGCGAATCGACCACAGCCCGAAAAGAAATGCCGCGAGGAATTGTCACGATTTTTCCCGCGGACTCGTCAAAGCTATTCGGCAGCCACAACAAGATGTAAGCACCCAGGAAAAGGACGGCAAGGAGAGCGAACGGCGGCAACCACCAGCGCGCGTTTTCCTTCGTGAGTCGTACCATGTTGGGATTCAGGCTGATTTACGATTTGGAGGGCGGCGTGTTGCGGTTCTTGTTCATCGCAGACCTTTCCACGGAGCGAGATTCGTCGATGATGCGCTCATACAGGCGCCGGATAGCCTGCAGGGAGAGCGGCCCGGAGTTCTTCTTTGCGACATTTTCCATGATTTCTTCTTCGCGTTCCGGGGAGTACGCATCGAGCCCGAGTTGTGATTTCAACTTTCCGATTTCTTCAGCGAATTTCGCCCGTTCGTTCAGAAGTTTAACGAGTTCCGCATCCAGTTCGTCGATTTTCTTTCGCCATATATTGATTGAGCTCATCGGCATGCCCTATGGTCTGAGTGACCGGAAGAAAACCCCCGACTGTGTAAGCGCCTCGTCCTGCGTGGAAGCCCCCGATAAGGCATCGATCAAAGCTGAACCGACCACGGCTCCGTCGGCGTACATCCAAATATTTTTCACATGCTCGGACGTGGATATGCCAAACCCAACCACGAACGGTTTGCTTGTATTTTCCCTCACTCTTCGCAAGAAATGTTCCAGAGTACCGTTCGAGCTAAACTGACTCCTCGCTCCCGTCACACCCGTCACCGACACGCAATACGTGAAATCTGTCGATGCCTCTTCGATTTTTTTCATTCGTTCATTGGATGTTGTAGGGGCAATCAGGAACACATTGCTGATAGGGATTGATATAACCCATGAGAACCAAAGGCAATTCGCTCTTTTGCCGGAATTCTCTCACAGCTTTCAGGATTGTCTGCACGGTGGCGCCGTTTTTCAATGCCACGTCTGACGAATGCTGAATCGTTGCGCCGTCGGCGAGAGGGTCGGAAAAAGGAATGCCGATCTCGATGACGTCCGCCCCGGATCGTTCCAATTCCTTGAGCAGGGAGACCGTGATTCCTTTGAAGGGATATTCCGGCGTGATGTACGGAATGAGTGCCTTCTTTCCTTCGGCGCGAAGCCGGTCAAATATTTTTCGTATTCTATTCACCTAAGGTTCACGTATGCGAGTTCGATTCAAAGAAATCGTTAAAACGGTTCAGGTTTAGCGTCATCATGTCTAACCCACGACTTCAGTCGTGGGATGGACAATGTAAAAACAACATAGTCAGTCGTTTCAACGACTTTGGCCAACGGTACACTTCGACAAAAAAAACCTTAACACAACTCCAGGTTCGGTTCGGCAGTCAATTCCAAATCCGAGGCAACCCCTCCCAGCATTTTAAGATAACCAACCATTGCGATCATTGCACCGTTGTCTGTGCAATACTCAAACTTCGGAATGAAAAGGCTCAAATTGTTTTCTCCCGCGACAGCTTTCAGTCTTCTTCTCAGCTCCGAATTTGCGGCTACGCCGCCCGCAATGGCGATGTCCCGTGTCTGAAATTTCTTTGCCGCTCGAACGAGTTTCTGGATAAGCACATCGACGACTGCTGCTTGAAAACTCGCGCAAATATTCGCAACAAGAGCCGAATCTCCGTTGTTTTTTGATTTGTCATATTCAATACGGCGAAGATAATAAAGCACGGAAGTTTTTAAACCGCTGAAGCTAAACTCGAAAGAATCCTCGTCAAGGTATGACCTTGGAAACTCAACGAACTTTGAGTTTCCCTTTGCCGCCAGTTTATCGACCTCCGGGCCTCCTGGATAGGCAAGCCCGAGCATCTTGGCGACCTTGTCAAATGCCTCACCAGCAGCGTCGTCCTTTGTTTCTCCTAAAAGTTCGTAGTCAAACGGCTTTCTGACGAGAACCAGCTGTGTATGCCCGCCGGAGACTGTCAGGTTTACGAAGGGAAACGAGGGTTTTGGACTGTCGATGAGATTGGAAAGGATATGTGCTTCCATATGATTTACGCCGACGAACGGGATGCCGAGACCCAATGCCATTGATTTTCCAAAGCTCAGGCCGACAAGAATGGATCCGATAAGTCCCGGGCCGTAGACCGCTGCGACAGCGTCCAGCTGATCTTTCCGAATTCCAGAGTTCGACAAAGCCTCATCGACGACAGGGACGATGAGCCTTTGATGTGCTCGTGACGCGAGTTCAGGCACGACGCCGCCGTACTTTTTGTGAAAGAGCTGTGCGGCTGTGACATTCGACATAAGCTTTCCGTCACGGATGACAGCCGCTGAAGTTTCGTCGCAGGATGTTTCGATGCCGAGGATGGTCATATGAAGACACTCCCGGAATCTGCAACGTTTCTTCTTTCGGCAGATTCCGGGAGTCTTTTCTCAATGATAACCAAAATTATTCAGGCTTTCAACAAAGTCGCTCACCGCACTGTCATTGAACCGATGAGAGATGTTGCTTGCCTATCTTTGATTTTCTTGCTATATTAGTTTTACAAAAGTCTAAGAGTCGAAGCTCACCCTGCGGGGTGATATTTTTTTGGAGTTTAATCATGGCAAGAATGTGTGAAATCTGCGGCAAGAAACCAATGGCAGGCAATCATGTGAGTCACGCGCACAACCGTACTCCGCGAAGGTTCCTCCCCAACCTGCAAAAAGTCCGTGCACTTGTCGACGGCAGCGTTCGCCGTATCCAGGTGTGCACGAATTGCATCAAAACCGGAAGAGTGCGCAAAGCCGCATAGAGAACAACGCGTTCATCAACACATTTACATCGAAAAGTCCCGCCTTTGAGCGGGATTTTTTGTAATATGGTAAGACTCCCGGAGTCTCACGTTGTTCTGACCCAGAAAGACTCCGGGAGTCTAACACGTTGACCACATGCTGACCTTTTCACCGCCAAATCAACTCACATTTCTCCGGATTATCCTCACGCCGGTGTTTGTTGCTTTTTTGCTCTCCTCAAACATCACGCTGCGCCAGGTCTCGGTTCTTATTTTCTTCATCGCCATGCTGACGGACTGGTATGATGGCTGGGTTGCACGTCGGTGGGGATACGTGACACGATGGGGCTCGTTCCTTGACCAAAATTTTTGCGTCTGCCGCCCTGTTCGCCTTTGTAGTTCTTAACCTTCTCCCGGCGTGGACGGTGTGGGCTATCGTTGTTCGTGATTTCGGCATCACCTTCTTGCGGACGTATTCTGAGTTCAAAGGACGGCCTTTTACGACGAAAAAATTCGCCAAGACAAAAACATTTCTTCAATTCCTTGTAATTTGTTACGTCCTCGTTTTCTACGTCGCGCGTTCAACCGACGCGTTCAAGGAGCAGCTCACGATTATTGACGCAATGCTCGACCCGCCGCTGCTGTATTCTCTGATGGTGGTCGTAGTGATCGCAACTCTATGGACCGGCGTGCTCTACGTGATTGAAAACTGGAATACCATTCGTGAACTCTATGCCTCCCCCAGCCGAGTCCCGGAATCTCGCTGAGGTTTCTCCTGCTGTTACACACCCTTCTTTCTTCGTCAAAGCATTTGCTTCGGGGCTTTTCTCAGGCTACGCACCTTTCGCCTCGGGAACGGTCGGCAGTCTCGTAGGGCTCGCGATTTACTTTATTCCCGGATTTGAACACCCGTACGCAATCATGCCGGCATCGTTCCTTGTCTTCCTGCTGGGAATCAAAGCTTCCGAAGCCATGGAAACGCACTACGGGCACGATCCTGCCGAAGTAACGATCGATGAGGTCCTGGGAATGTGGATGTCGCTTTGGCTGCTGCCGAAAAGCCTCGCGATCGCCGGGATCGGGTTTATCCTTTTCCGAATTTTCGACATCATCAAACCTTTTCCGGCCAGAAAGTTCGATGCGCTCAAAGGCGGGGCGGGCGTGATGCTGGACGACCTCGTGGCCGCCGCATACACGAATATCGCCCTTCACCTTCTTCTTGTCATTCCCTTCACTCGAGATCTGTTGTCAAGTCCGCAGTAAAAGTTTTTCCACTGTCATTCTATGAATGCAGAAATCATATCGGTCGGCGACGAACTTCTCATCGGCCAGGTCATCAACACCAATCAGGCTTATATAGCCGAGAAACTGAATGCGGTAGGCATTTTTGTCGATCGGATGACCACGGTCGGCGACAACGAACCGGAGATTCTCAGAGCTTTTGAGTCTGCCTTTTCATCCCACGATGCTGTTGTTGTCACCGGCGGATTGGGCCCAACGCATGACGACATCACACGATCGGCTGTGTGCAAGTTCTTTCAAACAAACCTTGTCCACGACCCTGAAGCATTAAGGAATGTCAAAGAGTTGTTCGAACGCAGGAAACTCGCCGTGACAAAGCTGAACGAAGATCAGGCGCTTGTTCCACGCGGCTGCACGGTTATGCAGAACAGTTTGGGAACAGCGCCGGGTCATTTTTTTGAAAAAGACAAAAAGTTTTTCATTGTCATGCCGGGCGTGCCGTCGGAAATGAAGGGCATGATGGAGGGCTTTGTTCTACCGTATTTTGAAAAAAACCCGACCGGTGTTGTCATTCGACACCGTACGCTTAAAACAACTGGCATCGCGGAATCCCACCTTGCCGAGCAGATCGGAGACGTGAAGTCTATACTAGATGACGACTCGGGAACAACCCTTGCTTTCTTGCCGAGCCCGATGGGCGTGAAATTGAGAATTACAGTTCGCGGGAAAAAACTCTCCGCAGTGGAAGAACGGATACATAATGTGGAGGCAAAACTGCGGGCCAGAGCTCAAAAATACCTCTACGCGGCCGATGATGAGGAACTTGAGCATGTGGTCGGCAGGATTTTGACCGAGAGAAAGCTCACGATCGCCGTCGCAGAATCCTGCACAGGCGGGTTGATCGCAGACCGATTGACAGATGTTCCGGGAAGCTCAAACTATTTCGAACGAGCAATGATAACCTACAGCAACGATTCTAAAATGGCTGAGTTGAGTGTCCCGGCTTCATTTTTGGAAAAATTTGGAGCTGTGAGCCGGGAGGTCGCTGAGGCGATGGCTTTCGGGATACGAACAAAATCGAACACGGACATTGGGTTATCAACGACGGGAATTGCCGGACCGACGGGAGGGTCGGATGAAAAACCAGTCGGATTAGTATGGATTGGATATTCGGACAGGCATGAGACAATTGCGTTGAGGTTCAATTTTCTTAATGATCGTCGCAGAGTGAAGGAAAGGACTGCGCAGGCTGCATTAGAGCTGGTGAGAAGAAAGCTGATAAAGATTACCTGAATCGCCTTTACGTCTAAATCTCGTTAACCTTGACAAGGTTGCCTCGTTCCATAGAATGAAGAATTCGTTCCCCAATTCTACTTCTCAAATTTTCTAACTAGACCATGTCAAATCTTATTATTTTCACCCTCTTAACATTCGCTGCCCTCCCTCTCTTCTCCCAGCCGTCTCCACAACAAAGTCCCAGTGACTGGATGCTTGCATTTCTGGATGTGGAGACTACAGGTTTGACCCCCGGATATCACGAGATCGTCAATCTCGGAATCGTGCTTTCCGACCTGGAAGGAAACGAGAAATCGAGGATTCTCCTTTATCTACAGCCCAATCATCCCGACCGTGCAACGCCGGAAGCTGTCGCCATCAACGGTTTCGATCTGAAATTGTGGAAATCCCTTAGAGCGGTGACACCACAGAAAGCCGTTGACAGTCTGGTGAGCTTTTACAAAACTCAAACTGATGGAAAAAGAGTGCTCATGGTGGCGTACAACTCACAGTTTGACGCAGCATTCATGAACCACCTTTTCCGCGAAGCAGGAAGGAATCTTAGCGAAATTCATTATTACTTTGTGCTTGACGTTCCCTCCATGGCTTGGATCCTTGGCTTGCGAGATCTCAAAGCCAATGAAATAGCAAAGAAATTCAAAATTCCCGCCACATCAAGCGTTCCCATCGAACATCATGGCCTTGGCTGTGCAGATTTGAACATCAGGCTCTATCGTGAGCTCGTGTGGCTGACAAGAGAACGTTCTCACTCCCGTTAACCTTGTCAAGAGCAACAGGACCTTGTCAAGGTTAAATGGATTGATAAGGGACCTTGACAAGGTTACCTCGTCGAAAATGAAGTAAACAAAAGATGCCATCCCTTCGTTGTTTCATCGCACTCCCCACTCCGGAAGACGTCAAAAATAAGATTTCAGAACTTCAATCAAAGTTGAAGGAAGCCGAGGCGGACGTAAAGTGGGATTCTCCGGAGAAATTCCATATTACGCTGAAATTTCTCGGGAAATTCGAACAATCGACCATCGATTCTCTCTCATCCCGGCTCGAACTGTTACCTCAAAACGTTTCTTATATTAGAGCCCTCTTTAATTCCGTGGGCGCGTTCCCCAGCCTTCAGAGGCCGAAGGTCATCTGGGTTGGTATCGAACACACTGAAGAACTGCGAAGACTTCAGAGTGACATTGAATTGCTCTGTGCCGAGTTCGGCTACGTGAGAGAGGAACGGGAATTTCATCCACACATTACACTTGGACGTGTGAAAGGGAACAAGAATTTGCATCGCTTGACTGAGTCGCTAAAAAGCCTTACTTTGGAGCCGATTCAAGCGCGCTGCACCGAGGTTCTTTTGGTACGAAGCGACTTGAAACCCAGCGGTTCTGTCTACACAACACTGAAATCCTTCCCACTTCACGCGTAACCGGAGTTTCCATGCCAGAAAACAATAATAACAAAGAAGCCAAAATTCAGGCCCTGAAGATCGCCATCGACCAGATCGAAAAGCAGCACGGCAAGGGTTCCATCATGAAGCTGAGCGAGGGACCGATCGCAAAGGTCGACTCGATACCGACCGGATCAATATCACTTGATGCGGCGTTGGGCATCGGCGGGATTCCACGAGGTCGCGTGGTTGAAATCTTTGGACCGGAATCCTCAGGGAAAACGACTATTTGTCTCCACGTCATCGCTGAAGCACAACGCACGGGTGGTACCGCGGCCTTCATCGACGCCGAACATGCTTTGGACATCGCGTACGCAAAGAAGCTCGGCGTGGACGTCAGCAACCTCCTGCTTTCACAGCCGGAATTCGGCGAACAGGCTCTGGAAATCGTGGAAACGCTTGTTCGTAGCGGCGCGCTCGACGTGATCGTCATTGATTCTGTCGCAGCGTTGACTCCGCGTGCGGAAATCGAGGGCGAGATGGGCGATCCTACAATGGGCGTTCAGGCGCGTCTCATGTCTCAAGCGCTCAGAAAGCTCACATCGGCAATAAGCAAGTCGAAAACGTCGGTTATCTTCACGAATCAGCTTCGGATGAAAATCGGAGTCATGTTTGGGAACCCGGAAACGACCACGGGCGGCAACGCATTGAAGTTTTACGCATCCGTCCGCCTGGACGTCCGCCGCATCGAGGCAATAAAAGACGGCCAGAACATGGTAGGAAACCGCACTCGCGTAAAAGTGGTCAAGAACAAGGTCGCTCCGCCCTTCAAAGAGGCGTTGGTGGATATACTCTACAATGAGGGGATCTCCAAGCTGGGTGACCTTGTCGACACAGCCGTGGATCAGGGACTGATCGCGAAGAGCGGCTCGTGGTTCTCGTACAAAGAGGAGCGAATCGGACAGGGTCGTGACGCCGTGAAAGCGTATCTTCAGACTAATCAGAAGCTTGTCCAGGAAATCGGGTTGATCTCCGACGAAACTTCGCCCGCCCCCCAAAAGGTGGAACAAGCCGTCCCGCAAGGCACACGAAGAACCTCCAAGGCCTGATAACGCCCCTAATATGGTCGTCACCAAGGTTCTCCGACAACGTGGGAAAGCTCCAAGATACTCCATTTTTCTCGACGGTAAACACGCTTTTGACGTGAGCGACATGACGCTGATGAAGTTCGGCTTGACCACCGGTAAAACCCTGCAGGAAGAGATGGTCGACAAAATCAAAGACGCCGATTTGTTTTACCGGGGACAGAAGGTCGCTTTGAACTATATTTCCTACCGGCCGCGCAGTTCACGGGAAGTCATGGTGAGGCTGAATGAAAAGGGGTTCCCGCTGGGCATTGCACAAAGAGTCGTGCAGCATTTTCAATCCGTCAGTCTTATTAATGATGTGGAATTCGCCGGCATGTTTGTCAGGGATAAGTTGAGAGCAAAGCTTCTCGGGCGGGCTCTGCTCAGGCAGCAACTGTCGGCAAAAGGAATGTCAAGGCAGATCATTGACGATGTCCTGGAGGAATACATTTCTGACGAAGACCAGCAGAAAGCGGCCGTTGCGCTCGCTAATAAAAGGCTGAACACGGCAAGAAGAAGTTATTTCAAACTCGAGCCGTTGAAGAGGAAGAAACGCCTCATGGACTTTCTCCTTCGCCGGGGTTTCTCCACCGATGTGGCAAGCAAGACCGTCAGAAAAGTCCTGGATTGAGCATCATGCAGCCGGCTTCGAACAGACCCTTGTTAAAAGTTTCATTTCTTATCGGCGGCATTGTCGTTGCATTTGTGCTCGCTTCGTTTTTCCCCGAGGTCGTCATCTCGTTGATCATTTCAACGCTGGCAGCATTTGTCCTGAAACCTTTCGTGAAGTTCCTTGAATTTCGTGTTGGCGTTCGGAGAATCCTTGCTATTCTTCTTGTGTTCAGCATCTCAGGCCTCGTAGTGTTTGAGATCGCAATATTTGCCGGCGGCATCCTCATCGAAACCATCACGACAATGGCGAATAATTTCAAAACATTCCCCTTCGAACAAAAACTCGGCGAGGCGGCCCAGCAGGCGGCAAGCTATGTACCATTCCTGGATGAGAATTTCATATCGGAAAAAGTGCATGGGGGCATCAAAGCGGCTAAAACCATGATGGATGGAGCGGGCAGCAGCCTCCTCGGGTTCGTCGTGAACCTTGCAATCGTCCCGTTCATTACTTTCTTCATCCTTGCGGAAGGAGATGTTGCCCTCAAAAAACTCATTCAGCGAGTCCCTAACAAGTATTTCGAAATGACGCTCAATGTCCTGAACCGGATTCAGAATGGTTTGATCGGCTACATGCGCGGATGGATTCTCGATTCGATGATCATCGGCATACTGAGCATCATTGGCTACAAACTGATTGGCGTTGAGTATGCGGTGTTCATCGGCGCAATCGCAGGGATCGCGAACCTTGTGCCATATCTGGGCCCTGTCGTTGGAGCAGTACCGGCGTTCCTTGTTTCGCTGACACAGTTCGGAGACTTCCGGCTGGTAGTCCCCATCGTTATCGTCACCTTCGCAATCCAGCTTATCGATAACATCATCGTTCAGCCACTGTGTTTTGCAAAGACTGTCGACCTGCACCCCGTGACTGTGATTCTCCTCCTCCTCATCGGCAACACGCTCCTCGGTATCGCCGGCATGCTTGTCATCATCCCGATTTTCACCATCCTCAAGACCTCCGCCATCGAGACGTATTGGGGCCTCCGCAATTACCAAATTACAGCTTAACCTGATGTCACGGGTGGTCATCGACATCGAAACGCTCGCGTTTCCTCTTGAGAATTTCGATGACGTTCAGCGCGAGTATCTTTTCCGGTTTGCTGAAACAGAAGAGGACCGTAAGGAAACGACCCAGAAGCTCAGCCTCTATCCGACAACTGCTCAAATCATTACGGTGGGCCTGTTGAATCCGGACACTAACAAGGGAAAGGTTCTGTTTCAGGCCGACCAGAAGCTTGATTATTTCTCCGCCGATGAATCGATTCACTTCATTTCCGCTCCCGAGGCCGAGATCTTGACTGAGTTCTGGAAGGACATTACGCACTACAGCCGGTTCGTCACATTCAATGGAAGGGGCTTTGACTGTCCGTTCCTGATGTTGAGGTCGGCAATTCTCGAAGTAAAGCCCACGCGAAATCTTCTTCCCGCCCGATTCGATTCTTCCATACACTGCGACCTGCTTGACCAGCTCACGTTTTACGGCGCGGTTCGAAAGTTCAACCTCGACTTTTACTGCAAGGCATTCGGGATTGAGAGTCCAAAATCACATGGTGTGACAGGATTGGACCTGGCCCGGCTATACGAGGAAAAACGTTTTAAGGAAATCGCCGAATATTGCCTGGGAGATCTGGAGGCGACGGCAGAGTTGTTCAGGAGACGGGAAAAATACTTGAACTTCTAAATCAGCAGGCTCGCAGGAAAGCTCCCCATTCTCACTTTGAGCGAGGCATCAAGGTTGATCTGGCCCCTTAACTGGCTCCAATCGCGGCAACTTGTGATTGCCGAAACTTTTGAGCCTTTTGAACAAGACCATCAAAATGCCAATGAAACCCAAAATCCGAATTCTTGTCATTTGCACAGGCAATTCCTGTCGCAGCCAGATTGCCGAGGGGCTCTTCCGCTACCACGGAGGCAAAGAGGTCGAAATACACAGTGCCGGTACTCATCCGACGGGTTTCGTGCATCCGCTCGCCGTCGAGACCATGATCGAACGCGGAATCGACATCACGAACCAGAAATCGAAATCCTTATCGATTTATGAAAGCCGGAGTTTCGATTACGTCATTACAGTGTGCGATGACGCGTACCAGGAATGCCCTGTATTCCCGGGGGCGAAGAATCAACTCCATTGGAGCACCGAAGATCCGAGTTTTGCGTCGGGAACCGATGAGGACAGGAAAATGGCGTTTAGAGAAACGATTGGGTTGTTGGAGGCGAGGATAAATAAGCTGATTGGGGAAATAAAAAGCAATACATCCGTGTAGGTTGTCCAAAATGTAGGTCGAAAAGTCCGACTTCAGTCGAGATCTCGTTCCGCTGTGCGGAACGGATTTTTTCGACCAGGTTGGATTTGGAAAATGGTCGATAATCAACATTTCTCGGAGTTGTTGCAATGATAGAGAGTACCTTTTGGACAACCTACGAATTAGTTTGCCGAGATCATCCGCTTGTATTGCCACGCGATTGTCGCAGCAGCAAACAATTTTACGGCATCCCACCACGAAAAAATCAGAAATCCGGAAGCAAAAGCCGAATTCCAATCATGGGTGTAAACAACATTGAGCTGAATCGTTCCCATCGTAAAAACGATGATCAAACCGATAACCATGGATGCAAGTGTCCAGCCGAAGTGCGTGCGTAACGAAACAAGATAACCAACGACAAATGCTGCAACCGGAAAAGCGAGGAGATAACCACCTGTTGGGCCGAGAAGGCGTGTGAGTCCGAAACCCGCCCCGGAGAAAACAGGCAGACCAAGCAATCCTGTTCCAAGATATATACCCATGCTTATCAGACCATTCCTTTTGCCGAGAATTGCGCCCGCCAGAAGGACAAAGAACGTTTGCATGGTGTACGGTACGGGTTGGTGCGGAATCTCAATTTGCGCTCCGACTGCGGTAAAAAAAGCGAAGGCAAAAACCCAAAATGTCTGAACGAGAGCTTTATCTGAAGAAAATGCGAGGAATCGCTCGTTGGCTGCCTGCTGCATGGTTTTCCTTATGCTATTTCGGTTTCTCGTTTGCCTGCGGTTTTCGAATCAGATCGTTGTTTTGACGTATTTCCTGCTCTATTTCCCTGAGCATTGTCGAGCGTTCAGGTTCCAGAATCCCTGTTTGAATCAGTGCATTGTAAATCTGTTTATACAACTGGTCGATCTGATTACGCGCCCCGCTTGTTTCGTAGAGCAATTTTCCGTCCAGGTCAAAAATGGTATCGTGCCATTTGTCTGCTTCGGTGTCATATTGGAGCACGTGTTTCTGACCGGCCAACACAAATGTTTTTGTTACAAAGGTAACACGCGGCATTCAATCCCTGCCATTCAGCCTCCCGCGGTTTGACTCTAAGGATCGCCTTGTTAACGTCACGAATTTAAGAATCTGCGTTTTGATAATCAAGGTAAAATGTTTTAACGCGCTCACGCTGAATTACACACAAGCTCGTAGGAGACTGCAAGGAGGCTTGAAAAAATCAATCGGCTCGCGGAATCATGACTGTTACCTTTGTACCCACCGAGAGTCTGCTCTCGATGGCAAGCTCGCCACCGTACAGATTTGTAATTTTCCTCGCCAACGCGAGGCCCAGGCCGGAACCCTGCTGCTCCTGCCGGGAGCGGTCAAACTGAATGTAAGCGCCAACTCTTTTAACCTGTTCTGGGGTCATTCCTTTGCCGTTGTCCTTGACAATAATGCATGAACGGTTGCCTTCAATAGAGGTGGAAACTTCAACCCGCTTGCCTTTCTCGGTGAATTTCAAGGCATTGCTCAACACTTCTTCAACGATTTTCCTCAAATGGGGTTCGAGGATCTTTGCCCTTGAATCTTCAATGGCCACGCGAACGTCATCCTTTCTGCCCAACTGCTGTGCAGGTGTTGAAGGCGCCTGGCCGAACCATGAATATGCGACCCGATATACGCAATTTCCTCTTGAGCCATCTCATGACCATCTTTGAGCATCTCGGCAAAACCGAGGATTCCTGTCAGCGGCGTGCGGAATTCGTGCGGGAGAGCCAGGCTGATACTCTTTCGCAGTTCTTCAAGTCTCGCCTGCATTTGCAGCTCGAGCAATTCCTTCTTTTTCAGGCGAATTTCGACAACCCGAAGAAGCTCATCGGCGGAGAAAGGTTTGGTAACGTAGTCATCGGCGCCGAGCATCATGCCCTTGCGAAGGAGGGAGTGGTCTGCCTGACCTGTGAGGAAGATGAACGGGATACTCGAGGTGGCGTCCGACTTTCTCAGCTCTTGCAGCATACCGAAACCGTCGAGTCTCGGCATATTGACGTCGCAAACAATCAAGTCGGGGATGAGCGCTTTTGCTTTTTCGAGTCCTTGCTCTCCATCCCCGGCCTCTGCCACATCATAGTCAGCAGCTTTCAACGTAGCGGTGACTGCGCCGCGCATCATTTCTTCATCGTCGATGATAAGTATGCGTTTCTTCATATAACCTTGTAGATCCCCGAAATTACCTTGGCATCCTCTGGTAATTTCGGGGATCATCTCTGGTAATTTCGGGGATCACTCTCATTTCGAATCCAGCACTTCTCTTACTTTACGCACCACTTCAATCGGGTCGTACGGCTTCTGAATGAATTCTTTTACGCCAGACTTGAAAATTTCGGATTTTTGGTTAGGCTCAATGTAACCGCTTGCGATAATGCATTTCAATTCCCGTTTTGTCGCAATCATTCTCTTCACTGCATCGGCGCCATTCAGCCCAGGAAGGCCGTGGTCAGAAACGACCATGGCGATTTTACTCTTGTTTTCCTCGAAAACTGCTATCCCTTCCAATCCATCGGAGGCTGTGATCACTGTATACCCCTTCGCTTGCAGGAGGTTTTTCAACAGCACCCTTAGAGCTTCCTCATCCTCAATCACCAGCACAGTCTCAGAACCGCCCGACGCTTCCTCGAGCTCTTTCTTTTCCAATGCTGTTTCACCAGATACATCTTTCGGCACAGGAAAGTAGAGAGTGAACGTGGTGCCCGTGCCGAGTTTGCTCTCGAGGTCAATGATGCCTTGATGACTCTGCACAACTCCATAAACCACCGCCAGACCCAGTCCGGTGCCTTTGCCCTGTTCTTTTGTCGTAAAGAACGGCTCGAAGACTCTGTGCATCGCGCTTTCTTCCATTCCCACACCAGTGTCCGACACACTGATCGACACATATTCCTCTGCTGCTGCGGAGGTGAACTTGCGTCTCAGCTCTGTCCCGTCGGTTTTCCACGTCCGAAGAGAAATCGTGCTCTGCTTCTTGCCAGCGCGGTTCGCTTCAAGGATTGCGTCCCGCGCATTGACACAGAGGTTCATTAGTGCTTGATTTAATTGACCCGAATCTATTTTGATGATGGGCAGGGATTTCTCCAGATCGAG
>JACPSI010000167.1 GCA_016193365.1 Ignavibacteriales bacterium | reverse complement strand
GCGGATCGATTTGGGGTGGATCCCCAGCTCCTCGACAACGATCAACGCGGTGGACGCGGCCCTCGTCGCAGCGCTGGAGATGATGAGATCCGGTCGAATGCCGTGTCTCAGAAGCTGCTGCGCCATGAAGGGTGCATCGCGCCGGCCCCTTTCGTTGAGCGGGCGTTCGAAGTCGGAGGTGCCAGAGGATTTCCAGCTCGATTTTGCGTGGCGCATGAGCAGGAGTGATTTCATTTGTCTCATCCCCCGACAAGAAACGCTATCGTGAATGCAGCGACGGAGAGGATCAGCCCGTACATGAAAATGTTATAACAGACCCGGAGATATTTGTATTTCTTTCCGAGGACCTGACCCAGCTGATAGAAGTCCTTGATCATGCTTCCATAGAGATATTCCCTGTCGTTCATCATCTCATTCATTCCCCACTGGAAATCTTCAGGCTCCATTTTGTGGAAGTTGCCAAAAAAAAGCAGATTCGCCTTCCGGAGTCTGATGTCGTTCTTGGTGAAGACCCCGTATGTGATTTCTGGCCTGGTGACGAGAATTCCGAAGACCATCGTGGCGAGGGAAACCGACAGCATCAGGAAAGTGGGGATGATCAGGTGGGGATACAGATCGAGGTTTCGAATGAGCAGAGTGACAACGATGGAGATAAGGACTGTGTTAATGCTGATCATGATGTGAGCTTTGCTGTCAGCCATTGAACTCAGGGTGATATGATTCTGCGAAGTGATCCTGAACATCGTTTCCACCCCCCGTTCGGGGCGTTTTTCTTTCCTCAGCTTCAGCGCCGTCAGCTCTTCCTTCATTCCCTCGCCCGACGTTCGTTGGGACTGCCGGTTCAGGATTTTCCGGAGCTGTTCCTGCAGTCCAATAAGAATCTTAGAACGTCGCTTGCCGTAGAGTTTCCGTGCGGGTGCAGTGAAGAGGGTACGGCTTTTCAGAAAGTCGATCGTCCCTTTAAACCATTCCGCATCAGGGATCGGAGGGAGGGTTCCCGAATCCGCCTCGAGTCTGCGCAGATCGTTTCTCGGTGCGAATTGCTTGGAAAAGAGATAGGAATTATCGGCGTCGCAAACGATTTCCTCGCAGCCATCTTGAGGGTTGTTCGGAACCTTCGTTGCACGGATGCAGCCCGCGACACGATTGATCTGTTCCTGCGGATACTGATGGTTCAGGAGAAAGGCCGTTGCGAGTTCGGTGCTCTTTTCTTCATGGCCTTCGGAGGTTGAGATGTACCCTGCGTCGTGAAACCATGAAGCAAGAAGCACGACCTCCCGTTCCCCTTTCTTCAGGCTCGCATCCTTCGCGAGCTGCCTGGCCGCTTTGACGGTTGCCTCAGTTCGGTCAAGCGAATGATAGACGTATTCTGCCGGCAGCTCCGATTGAAAGAGTGACACAATGTAATCAGCCGCCAGACGGACGATGTCTGATTTTTTGCTCATAGGATTGATTTGCCTCGCGTTAATGAGAAATTGTCATGGTAGACGTTGAATCCCTGCGAAAAGTACGGTACATTTCCGGAAGAGATTCTGGTTGTCTGTATTGTTTTTGAAAGAGCCCTTTCGATGGCAATCATTGATCAGAGTTGGTATAAGCGTCCTGACGGAATTCCCGTCCGGGTTGCCGCGGGTGGCATCGTCGTGTGGGTCGAAGGCGGCAAAACCTTTGTTGCCCTGGTGAAAGAAGACGGCCGGCCTGACTATATCCTCCCCAAGGGGAAGGTCAAAGATGGAGAAACTCTGGAGCAGGCAGCGCGGAGGGAAATTCTGGAAGAAGCCGGGCTGGGCCGACTGGAACTCAGGCGATACCTTGGAGTGCGAGAGCGGCTGGATTTCAAGAAGAAAAACTGGAAAATCACGCATTATTTTCTTTTCCGGATGACTGAGCAGATTGCCGAGCCGACCGACCCGCGAAAACGATATTTTATGGAATGGTTTGCACCCTCTGATTTGCCTGCAATGCTTTGGCCTGAACAGCGGGAGCTTCTTAAAAACACCCTCACAGCAAGCGATGAGGCGACGATGCAGCCCAAAAACCCTCTGAATACCGTTACTCTGCCTTCTCCGGCAGATGAATGAAATTCCCCTTCGGACTCCAGAATCCAATCATCTGGAGAAAGGTGCGGAGCCGCACCGAGAGCATCCAGGAGAGCCTATCGTACGTCGAAAGACGTTTGGTCTCAGTGCGTTCCTGAGTATGGTTCAGATACAAGGTAGGGTAGAAGACCAGAGTCTCCACCTCTCCAATTTCACCGAACACCTCCGTGTAGCGTTCAGCTTTGAGGCCGTAGAAATCTCCGAAAGCACGGTAGAGTGGTTCCGTCATCATGATGTACTCATGAGAGGGAACGGAATTCTTCAGCATCCGGTGAAGGAGAATGACATCGAGCCCGAACAGTTTTTCAAATTGCGCGATTTGTTCAATTGCGACTTCCCCGATGTGAATGGCGATCTTGAGCTTCAGGTTTTGCACCGCGGAGCAGGCTTCGCAATCGCATGCCCGTATTCTGGAAAGCAGCTTCGCCTCATTCTTGAAGGTAGAAAAGAAATCCAAGATCTGCTCCTTGACCTCCCTGGCAACGGTCTTCCCATTCCTTTCTACCGCAAGGGCATAGAAGAACACTGCATCTCCTTCGAGTTCGGCAACCTTCAGCGGTGGCCTGGAAGCCTTCATGATCGCTTTGAGCAGGCGGACGATGATTTGCTTGGCATGGCTTGTTGCGATGGCATGCCGCCTCATAAAGCTCGTGTAGCCGCTGATGTCGGCAACAAGAAGAATTGCCTGCGTCGTTTCGGGAGTAGGTTTAACGTTGTTTTCTTGTTTCATTTTCGTGATTCAAAATGTAGAGAATCTGGTTTTAAAAAAGTGTCAGCTGGACGACAGCCCCCGAAAAAAAGGTCATTTGTGCCGCAATATCCGGAGTATCAATGGCTCCAGTGAACCACTTCAAGGCAATAGGAAGCACGCTCCTTGAACTACCGATCTTTCCATAGCTTGATCCTGTGTGTTGTTCCGTTCCTCGCCAACACATTTAGCGGAATGACTACGTTCGCGCAGGAAAATATCTGGAACGATCTCCCAGTCTTCAATTTGAACAATGATTTGTGCGACAGCGTGGCGCACGAGCCTACAGTCGGGGCGGATGCTTCCGCGGTTCTCAAGTCGGCAGGTCACGTCATCGCATCTCCCGCTCACTGGCGATCATCCGATTACGTGAAGGCCGGAACATTCGTACTCATTTCCTCTATCGCGTTTTCTCTTGAAAATGACGTGCGCACTATATATACACAATAATCACACGAGATTCTCCGATAAACTTGAACGCGTTGGATATGTCTACGGGGCTCCAGAATTCGTGGGACCAGGTTTGTTGGCTCTGTATTTCACAGGTGTTCTCACGGAAGACGATTGGTTGCGTGAGAGCGGGCAAATGTTGGGAGAGGTCCTTGTTCACGGTGGGTGTGATTCAGCTTCCATTACGTCTTCTTACAGGGAGGGCCCGTCCTGACACGGAAGAGGGGAACTCGTCCTTCAAATTTCTAGACGGGGCAAATCAGAAAAGGAGTTCCTTCTTTTCCGGACACGCGGCGATCGCGTTTGGCTTTTCAACGGTACTTGCGTATCAGATTAACAATCCTCTGGCTACCATCGGTCTGTACGGGCTGGCAACCGTTACTCCGTGGGCCCGGTTGTACCTCGACCGACACTGGTTCTCGGATGCCGTCATCGGTGTTGGGATTGGTCTTTATGTAGGACAGACCATTGTAAGCTGGCACAAGGATCAGTCCCCTCATGTTTTCCTTCCAACATTGCATGGTGTGGTCCTATTAATCAGATTGTAACCCAAACGCTCATTTTTTGTCAGCCAATTTTTTTATTTGCGGAAACCATGAACGAACCGAACGATGGGAATGAGATTGCAAGGGAAGTGAAAGCCAGCCGGTGCCACTGCGACGCCAGAGATAAAATTCGAAGTGACTCGCGATAATCAGAACCTCCTGTTCGTCACTTCCGATAATGGTGACGACGCCGAACGGTCGCAATTTCTCAAAACAGAATTTGCGAAGTTTGACTTAAAAGAAGTCATCGACGAACTTGCCTGGTTACGAAATTCACTGAACCTGGCAAGACCCGCTACCTAAAAAACTGAAAGGAGGTGTAAATATGGTGAAAAGAAGACTTGCGTTGCTTTTGGCCATTCTTGGATTAAGTCTGAGTGCGATCGCCTTTTCTGGCACGAATCCTCAAGACAACGATGATGCCTGCACCATAGAGAGGAAAACCCGCTTGCCCTGAATATCCATGGTGTTGCAGGTAGAGTCGGCTGCCCGTCGTTAAGAATTTCAAATCCACCGAGATTCTCTTTACTGCTAAAGCAAATCCCGATTAGTTTCATCAATCGGGATTTTCGTTTATCGACATTCGCGTGAGTTCTGATCGATCGCAATCTCCCATATATCTTCTAAAAGGATCTTTTCAACGGGTTTTCGAAGAAACATTTAGGAAAACTAGATTAAGTTTATCGGCTTGAGAAGAGTTTTTTCAGTGAGAAACTTCGAACGGCGAATTCGTCCAACCAGTTTTCAAGCATGTTCTTGTCGAGTTTCAGTATGCCGTCACGCGTTACGTCTTTGGGCGGCGGAACAAGTGTTGCAAAACGGTCATAGACGCCTCCCCTCTCCGTCGCATCCACTCGAGAAAGCAGATGCCACAATGAAATGGCATCGATGTTGGTGGCCATCGTGAGAATGGAACTCAATTCGTTCCTTCCACCTTCCTCGAAATCAAACCTTCGCAAAGCGTTTCTCATGGTTTCCGAGGAAAGGTCTGAATAAGGAATACCGGGTCCGATGCCGCGCTTCGTTTCGCACATCGCCCCGGTAGGTACAAATGATTCGACTCCGTTGAATTCCATAGCCACCTCGCCGCTCGTGACATGGATCGTGCCGTTTCCTGCCTCGTTGACGAACAAATCATAGGCGCACCCAAGATCGACGGCGGTTGCGGACGGCGTTTCAACGATGAAAATGCGTGGGGGCGAGTAGACATTGGCCTTCATGTGTCCACGAAGCATCTCCAGTCTGTGTTCTGTTTCTCGCGTGACCAAAAGCCGGAGTTTCGAGTTGGGCCCAATCTGCGCATGGCCGATGTCGGCGATGGCAATCCGGGCGCGTGAAGTTTCATCGGTTTCCAGCCACTGACCGACTCCCAAGCGGCCCGTGTGTGCGACCAGGTTTTCCTCGATTGTCGGAGTTCCCTCCAAACGGGCAACCTCCCAGGATCGGTAGGAAGTTCTGG
>JACPSI010000166.1 GCA_016193365.1 Ignavibacteriales bacterium | reverse complement strand
GGTTTTGTGGACTTGAGCAGTTTTGCCTTCATGTAGTAGATTGTGTCCGCATAAATTCCCGACACGGCGAGAGTCATCGTGTCCCCGTTCACGGTGGTTGCAACGTTGTAACTTCCGCCGTTGAATGAACCCGAGGTGGGCGGTGTGTAGTTCTCCACGGTCGGATTGAGGTCGATGTACCTCAGGCTGCGTTGAATGGCTGTCCGCGCAAGGTTGCGTGCCATAGTGTATTTGTAGTATCCCACCTGAGACTCCGTTAACCTGTCGGTGGCGTTCCGGATGTTGATGGAAATAAATCCGAATGCAACCCCGAATCCCATAACGACAAACATTGCTGCTCTACCCATAACCGATTTCCTTTTTAGTTACAGAGAAAATGAAATTCCAAATCCCAAATACACAAATCCCAAACAAACCGACACAAACGCTAATAATACAGATTATTCAAGTTTCTGGGGAACATAAGTTTTTGCCATGAGATGGAAGCCCACAAAGTATCGGACGGCGTCATCGTCGGTTCCGCGCTCTCGACTTTGAAATACAAGTTGATGGCTCTGATCAATGACGCTTGAGCTGTTGTCGTTATCGGCATTGGTATTCGACTATAGCTGGAATCGATATACGACAATTTAAATTCGATAAGTCCAAAATGCTGAGTGTTCAACGAGCCGCCCTCATAGCGGTATAACGGGAAGTCACGGGGATTGAATGTATGCGTCGCATTATCCGTTGTTCCGATTGCATACGTTATAGAATCCTGCACGTAGCGGTTTTCCAGGTCGCCCTTGAACACGAGCCTTGTGGAATCGGCATAGAAAATCTTCTGTCCGACCGTCCGATGGCCTATCTTAAGAAAATCCCACTCGATTTGTCTTGCCAGCGAGGTGGCATTTCCCTGAGTGATAATACTCTGCGTATTGAGATAGAGCGTCGTGTTGATGTTCGTCTGGATGCGCGCGATCGTCAGCGTCAGGATGCCAAAAATGATCATCGAGGCGATATAGTCGAGGAGTACGTTCATATGTCTTTACTGGAAGAATCTCCTGTATACGGCGAGATCTGTCAGAACGACTGGCAACACTTCACCGGCTAGGTTTTTCGAAAGATTAAACTGTCTGACCGAGATGCGAATTCCTTTTTGATTCGTCCGGATTGACGATACACTGTCTGGCGTGTCTTCGTCGACATAAGCAATCCTCACCGCCACATCGAAGTATCCCATCCTGTTGTCGTACGCTTTTCTTCGGTAACCATGGTAGTCATCAACGTCATCGTAGAACGTCTTTGACCGAAAGTCGACGAGGATGCCGCCGTTATCATAAGGCGCCGTGGAACCGTTATTGTTGTAATATGCGGAATCGACCCACGTAATATCGGTTTCGCCCACTTCAGGCCCAAGGCTACCGATTTCGGTCATTTCCTCGGGAGAATAGATCTTCAGTCCAGTCGTTGTCCGTTCATCGAACTCTTTTGTGGTGATCTCATCCATAAGGCTTTGAGCGATGGAAAGAGCAGTCAAATTGGCTTCCATTTCAAGGCCAATTGTTTGAGTGCTGAGCAAGGTTTGATTTACGCTCAGTGTGAGAACGGAAAGAAGGGCAAAAGCGCCGAGAATGAGCATTGTTTGGCCCATGGTTTTACCCTCGCTTTCTCGAATAATATATGAAAGTCATAAGCATAAGATTGCCAAATCGCAAGACATAGTCAAGCCGCCGCCCATGGTTTGGATAGTGCTTTGTTCCTGGTCACAGAAGCAATTCTTTAGGTGCTCAACGCCAGGCGTTAATACAGGTCACCAGACGGGGAAAAGAGGTCAATTTCCGTGCCATTGAATCCAGAATCGATTTTCTCAAAAAGATTGACGAATTTAAGAGTTCAATCGAATGGTTGGCGGAAAGGAATGAACTGGCTTGTCAAAAAGTGTCTCACTTAATTTCATAACGTGGCTCAAATCAAGAAGTGATGTGAGACAAGTTCGGGGCTTGTCGTCAGGCTCGCCTCTTGTTATTTTGTCCCTCTCAGAAGGACTTCGGAAATCTCACTGGTGCAACGATTAAAATTCAGAAGTCTATGTTGCCTGGCTAGACTTCCGAAGTTCTTTATGGCACGAGGTAAACTTCTGATGTCCTAGATGACGGAAAGGTCTGGCTGGCGACTTCATGAAAGAAGACCGACCTTCCTCGCACATGTCCAACGCCATAGGTCGGACATCCGGGATTGGTGCTTTTGAAGGATTTTTTTGCATTTATCACTAAATTCAATAGGTTGAGTCAAACTCTCAAAACAATCCTTTAAGCGATTTGCATTTAACTCAGGAGTTTATTATAATCAATTCGGCGAAAACTTAGTTATCCACATTACATGGCCGTCCAAACACAACAGGCACAACAACCCCCGAAACCAGCCACACCGTCCGTTTCCATGCCAGTGGAAACGCCGCCGCACGTTATTGAAGCCCAAAAAATCCTAAAAGAAGTCTCTTCATCGTTGCCCTCCACCGTTGTCGGATTGGAGCGGCAGATGATGATCGGTGATACCATGACCCGCATGGATGAGTCTCAGAAGCAAAAGCTTCTGGCACTCATGAATCACCTTCTCATGAGGATGTTCCAGCTTGGCGCTTCGGACATCGACATGGGAGGGTACGGGTCGCAGGGGTCTATTTGGTATCGGGTGTTTGGCTCAAAGAAACCCGATGCGACCATGGGCAAATACACGCCCGATGAATTGAATATTCTTATTCAGAGCATTATCGGTGAGCGCCAGCGGTCATTTCTGTATGAAAACCGGAATCTCGATTTCTCGCACATGATTCATTATGAATCTGGCGAATTCCGGAGATTCCGTGCTGATGCATACTTCGACCTGGACCAGATGGCGTTGAACATGCGTGCGATAAACAACACGATCCGGCCATACAAACTTCTCGATTTGCATCCCAATGCGACGAAAATGCTGAGTTTGGCAACTACAAAAGAGGGTATGTGCCTGGTCACCGGAATCACAGGATCGGGCAAAAGCTCAACACTCGATGCGATTATAGACGCGAACAATCAGACGGTTGAGGGTCACATCGTCATTGTTGCGTCGCCTATTGAATACGTTCATAAGTCCGCACGCTGCATCGTTCGCCACAGGGAGGTGGGCCGCGACGTGCTTTCCTTCAAGGAAGGTGCGGTGCAAGCCTTGCGTCAGGACCCGGACATTATCATGATTGGCGAGTTACGCGACCCCGCAACGATCTTGACGGCTCTCGAAATCACGGATTCCGGCCACAAAGTCTTTTCCACGCTGCACACTGCGTCCTCAGTCGAAAGTATCGATCGTATCATCGGTGAGACTCCGCCGGTAGAACAGGAACGGGTTCGAAACCGACTTGGTGACACGTTGCGTTGCGTCATTTCTCAAAAGCTTGTGCCGAGCCTCGACGGGAAACGCGTCCTGGCGAAAGAAGTTCTCCTGGCGACGCCTTCAGTCAAGGCTGCGATCAAGAACAACAACACGGGCGAGATTTATCAAATGATCTCGGAAGGCCTTGAGACCGGGATGACGACCATGGAGCAGGATCTGAAGAGATTGTATGTGTCAAAGAAGATCTCTCTCGACAACGCAATGAACTACTCCAACAACAAGCGTCGACTCCAGCAACTACTGCAGATACAACCCACGGATGGATAAGTCTGCGCGTCGAACAGCATCTCCACCCGCCCACAATAGAGGAACCAATCGTTAATGCCTTACCAGCCCGGTCAAGGTAAAACCGCGGTCGGCCTGTTCGTCGACGGGCTTGAACTGAAGATGGTTCAGCTCTCGGTGAAAGGCAGCCGTGTGATGTTGCGGGATTTCAAGACCGTTGCCCTCGTAAAAAAGTTCGAGGAAAAACAGGCCGCAGCATCAGCCGCCGATGAGGCGGGGTTTGCCGAGTCTCCGGCAACCGACGCGTTTGCCGCAGCTCCGGCAACGGAAGCTGCGGCCGATGAAGGCAGTACGAATGCATCCGTGTTGCTCGGCGTCCTCGGGGATTTGCCTTCCGAAAAATACACAGTCTCTTTTGCGCTTTCTGAACCGGCTGTTTCCTACCACGAATTTGACAGCGATTTTGGCTTGAGCGGGTCGAAGCTGAAGAAGCAGGTTATCCAGGAGCTCTCGGCGAACCGGCCCGCACCTCCGGCCATTGATGCTGTCGAAACAATTCCGACGGCTTCGGGAGGGATTCTCTCCGTCGTAAGAGAAGACGGACTGCAGGTTTACGATTTGTTGACGGAGCTTCGGTCGTTCCTGGGCGGGAGAATCCCCAACGTCAAGTCCATCGACAGCGCCGATGTTTCCCTTATGGAACTTGTACGATCAAATTATGAGGTCCAGGAGGAAGAAGTCACCGTCATTATCTACGTCGGCCACGATTTCAGCCGCCTCATTTTCATGCAGGGAAGCAATTTCCTCCATTTCGCTCCCATCATCAGCGAGGGGTTGGGGTCGGCAAACATCGAAAACACTCTCTACAGCCGTGTGTTGCTGGAGCAAGATAACATCGCTCTTTCCCGCATCGACCGTATTCTTCTGGCCGGGGAAGGACACAAGCTCAACCTTCGGGATGCGTTGGCTCCCCAGTTTTCCAGTGCACAGGTTGAATACGTTAAAGCGCCAAACCTCGACCTGAGCCTTTATGAGGGCTCTGTCGGTGAAGCAATATCGGAATACTCCGTTCCGATCATTACGGCATGGAAAGCCCTGCTCGAAAAGCAGCAAGGTTTCTACCCGGTTAACCTTGTCCCGGTTTCTATTCTAGAAGGACAGAAGGCGTTCAAGCTGGCATGGCACGGGTGGCTGGCGGCTGGCCTGATCGTGGTCTCGATTGTGTTTTTTTATACGTCGATTCTTAAGAGACATGGTGAGATCGTCAAAGCGGAGGTTGAGCTGAAGCAAAAGCAGTCCAGGCTGGGTGAACTGGAGGCGTTGCGTGTGCAACGAGACGACCTCAAGAAAAAGATTCAGACGTATTCGGCGGCGACGGCGTTGTACAACAAGTTGGCGCCGGGCGGGGACCGATGGAGCCGTATTCTTCATTACCTTGCCAACAGTGTTGAAGACCTCAACTCGCTCTGGATACGAAATATCCGTCCTGTTCAGAACGCTCCCGGAATTTTCATGATTACGGGGCGGTCTATTTACCGCACGAGGATTCCACGACTTGCCAATATTTTTGAGAAAGCCACGTTGAAAGAGGTCAGGACGACGGAGATTCGAGGCAAGATTATTTACGAATTCGACATCACGGTGGACAAGGTCGACAAAGGCGATGCACCCTACGTCCCGGAAACAGCCGGGAAGAGAAGATAGCGGGAGCTGAACGTGTCGTTCAAGATCAGAAACTCGATAGTCCTTGGTTCCATCTGGCTGGTCGTGACGCTCGCCGGAGCGGGGTATTGGATGTGGTGGCAGCCGCGTCAATTGAACAAGACCAGGACGGAGCTTGATAAGGTCAACAAGCAGCTCGAGGAACTTCCGAATCTGATTCAAGAGGTGGCAAAACTGGCGAGTCAATTTCAGGACAACAAGCGGCAGTATGACTCGAGGAGCAAAGAGATTCCTCTGAATGATTTTTCGTCGCAAACGTATGCTTACATGAGCAAGGGTCTGGACGAAGCCGGGTTTATGAAAATGGACATGAAGTTTGACGGGACGGAGAACATCGGCCAGTATGGTTACAACAGGTACACGCTCGAAGCGGGGGAAGGCCAGTTTGACAACCTGTACAAGTTCATTTACTACCTGGAGAACGGACGCCGACTCTACAAAGTCAACTGGATAGATTTCCTGCAACAGGAAACGGTTGACAACGAGACCAAAGAGACAAAAAAGTGGATTCAGTTCAAGCTGGAATTCCACTCCTACTTCACGACGATAGCGGAGCTCGGGACTTCACTGGCGGCCAAGGCCCTTCCGATTCCTCCAGCGCCGTATGATCCTTTCAATCCTCTCGTGCTTCAGGCGCTGGCCGCGGATGCTCCTCCCGGAGAGATTAACAGCGAGACTCTGGATCTGAAAGCCGTTATTCCCGGAAAAGCGTTCGCCGTGTACAACGAGGAGCTCATGGTGTTGCAACTTGGAGATAAGGTGTGGCGTGGGTACGTGAGCAAGATCGACCCTGTGAACGGCATGGTTGAGTTTACCCTTGATGAAGGCGGCGTGGTGCGGAAGGCGTCCAAGAAAATTTTGTTCGATAAGAAAAAGGTGAGGTAATCATGAAACCACGACACGTGATACTCTTGTGTTGCTTGTTTATAGCAGGGAGCAGTCTCCGGGCTCAGATAAAGACGGAGCGGGACCTCCAGCGAGCGACGCAGGGTCAGGTGGTGAAACCAGAGGAACGGGTTTCGTTCAAATCGGATATGCCGTATCCAAGAGTTATTCAGGCAATTTCCGAGCTGACGAAAAAGCTGATTAAAAAAGAGATTCAGGACCAATCGCCTCTGGCCGACAAGGAGACACAAAAAGTCGACGAGAACATTGAGGGGCTGTACTGGAGGGATGCGCTCGAGCTGATACTTCGCCGGCATGGGCTGTGGTATCTTGAGACAGCTGACCGGATTGTCGTCAACACTATGGACAACATCTCGAGATTGTCCGCCACAATGCAACAGACTCAACAGACGACGGAACTTCCTCAGACAGGAATGAGCGGCATACCGACAGGATCTCAGATGCCGATGCAAGTCGATTCGGCAGCGTTGCTTGCGAAAATGAGAGAAATAACGATTTCGGCGATATTTCTTGAGATCAATCAGTCGAAGCTTCGTGAGACAGGCATTAGTTTCTCGATCTTCAGGGGAGCAGACCTGAACCTTGGCATTTCGTTCTCAGGGTCAACCGGCTCTGGATTGAGCGTCGAAGCTGCACCCAGACCAAAACCGGGACAGTTGGGTGTTGATATTTCTGCGGCGATCAATTTTTTTGAGAACGAGCAATTCGGGCAGGTTCTCTCAAGGCCTCAGGTGACTGTGCGCGAGGGTTCCCAGGGAAGGGTCCAGATTGGTCAGAGTATTGGTTTTGTCACAAAGGATTTCCAGGGAAACAGCGTAACAACCTTCTATGAATTCGGAACAATTCTCAAAGCAAGCCCGAAGCTCTACACCCTGGGTAAAATCCCATTCATTGTCTTGACATTGGAAGTAGAAAAAAGCACGGCCGTACCGGGCTCCACGCCGCCTTCTGCGACCAAGACTCAGGCTTCGAGTATCGTGACGCTCCTGAACGGTGAGGAAACTTATCTCGGGGGTTTGTACACAACAAATCAGAGCACGACTCGGGAAGGAATACCGTTGCTCAAGGATCTTCCCTGGTGGTTCTTCGGCCTGCGTTACCTTTTTGGTTTTGATTCTCAGACTGAGACGAGAAACGAACTCATCGTTTTGCTCAAGGCAGAGCTTGTTCCGCTCATTGAGGAACGCGCGGCCCGCGCCCAGCGTGATGTGTTGCAGGAAAGGCTGAGAGAAAATCAGCGGGATATTGACAGGCGTCAAGGCAAAAAACAATGATAGTGTCGTTATTGGAGAACATGTCACAGGGGAGGGTACAATGAACTTTTCAAGATTTATACTGTGGACGGGAATAGTTGTTCTTTTAGTCCAGTCTTCGTGTAAAAGTCCAACGGAGCCAACAACAGGCGTTTTTGTCAATACCAACGTTCGAGGCCAAGTCACCCGGAGCGACGGGCTTGGTGGGGAAGCGGGAGTGGTGGTGAGGGATATCACGCTGTCAAGTGTGTCGGCCACAACGGACAGCGGCGGGAATTTCAGCCTTCTCTATTCCATTGACCAGAGGCTCGTTACAAAGGTTACTGCAAACAAATCCGGATTTGTGAACAGTGCGAATGATACCATTGACGTAACGATTGACCCCGGTGTGGACGTTTCTAACGTTTCGCTCGTTGTAGGAGTCGACAGTTCTAGCCCGGGGCCCGGAACAAGCTCGACGGGAATTGCCGCCAGCATGGTTTTTATCGGGTCCGGAACGACGAACCTCTCGATCAAGGGAACAGGCTCAAATGAAACGACAGTATTGACATTTGAGGTCCGGGACTCTCTCGGCTTCGCGATTTCAGCAGCGAACCAGGTGACTGTGAGGTTTCAAATCCTCGGCGGCCCTGGAGGAGGCGAATATTTGAATCCGACATCGGCTCCGACGGACGCAAAAGGAAGGGTTTCCACTCGAATCAATAGTGGAAGGTTATCGGGGGTTCTTCAGGTGTACGCATCCGCTCGAAACGATTCTGTCACTTCAAGCCCGGTCAGGGTGACGATCTCAGGAGGTTTTCCGGATCCCAATCACATAACTTTGCAGCATGATAAGGTAAACGTAGCCGCAGGCGTGGGTGTCCTGGCGGGAGACAATCTCAAAGTTGGATTTCAAGTGCTCATTGGCGACCAGTTTGGGAATCCCGTGCCAAAGGATATTGCCGTGGTCTTTACCACGACCGGAGGCTTGATAACGCCGACAAGCGCAACGAACGACCAGGGGATCGCCACAGCAACATTGACGACGGCGAACCCGAGACCCCCGGGGGGTAAAGCAGTTGTAAGAGCTACCACGGTTGGAGACAGCGGGACGTTTGTGAGCCAGGTCGACACCATCGTTTTTTCTGGTGCCACAAACATTCTCTCTCCGATTGTCGGATTCTCTGTTCCGGACAGCGGTTCATCGACGCCGTTATCAATAACGTATGAGGTTCAAGACCAGTTTGGCAACCCTCTGCAAGGAGGCTCGAATATCAAAGTGAGTGTGAGAGGGGATGCAGCTTCTGTATTGACCCTCGAGGGTGATGTCGATGTCACCATACCCGACACAAAGGATCCAAAGTACACTGATTTCAGTTTGAGGATTACGAAAAAGGTGAAGGGTCCTCCAGGAGGTCAGGTCTTTCTTCGAATAGAAGTCTCGAGCCCGAACAATCCAACGGCATCGGTTGAGTTCAAGGAAATTCCCGGCGTTGTGAGCTCTATTGGCGGAGGCGGTGGTGGAGGTGGCGGTGGTGGAGGCGGCATCGGCGGCGGAAATGCCACGGCCGACAAGATGGAGCTTGCCGGGATCAGCAAACCATCGATTATTGTCAACGACGGTTCGAACAGCGACAAATCCATAACGACGATTACGTTTCTCGTGAAGGATTCCGTGGGTGATCCGGTCATTAACGTATTCAACCCAAGTC
>JACPSI010000006.1 GCA_016193365.1 Ignavibacteriales bacterium | reverse complement strand
CATTTCCGGCAATGCGGACGCATATCGATACCTGCCAAACACGGTCGGTGAATTTCCTGCCGGCATGGATTTTCTCAGCATTTTGCATAGCGCGGGATTCAAGGAAACTATCCAATATCCGTTGACTTTTGGAATCGCCACAATCTATATTGGCATCAAAAGATAGCCCGTCCGAAAACGCGGACAGGCTCATTCGCATCGGCCACAGTCCGGACCCCGATGACGCATTCATGTTTTACGGCCTGTCATCTGGAAAAGTCAAACTTGACGGAGTTTTTATTGAACACTTGCTGGAGGACATTCAATCGCTCAATGTGCGGGCGATGAACGGTGACCTCGAGGTGACGGCGATTTCTGCCCACGCGTACGCTTACGTTCAGGACAAATACTGGATCATGGCTTCGGGAGCAAGCATGGGAGTCGGTTATGGGCCTGTATTAATCTCGAAAAAGCACAAGACACTTTCAGAACTCAAGGGAAAAACAGTCGCAACTCCCGGAAAAATGACGACTGCCGCTCTCCTGTTCAAGATATTCACAAACGATATTGAAAACATTGACATCCCCTTCGACCAGATAATGCAAGGAGTTATGGATGGACGTTACGACGGAGGGCTCATTATCCATGAAGGCCAGATAACGTACGAGAAGGAAGGTTTTCACAAAATTCTTGATTTCGGTGAATTGTGGTCTTCCCAGTTCGCGAAATTGCCTCTCCCCCTTGGACTTGATGTGGTGAGAAAGGACCTTGGTGGCGATTTTGCGCGCACACTTTCTCACGGCCTGAAGCAGAGCATTCACTACGGCTATACTCATCAGAACGAATCCATTCCGTACGCACTTCAATACGGAAGAGGACTGAGCCGGGAGCTTGGAGAGCGTTTCGTCAAAATGTACGTCAATGAGCTGACCGTCGATATGGGGAAGCCGGGAAAACAGGCTCTGGAGCAACTCTTTCGCCTCGGAGCCGACCGTCGCTTGATTCCTTCAGTCGACAGCATAGAGCTCTACTAAACTTATCACACGAATTCTGAATGATCGGCCTTTTCAAAATATTTGACGCTCACGTCCATTTTTATTCCAACTCGTTCTTCAAGTTTCTCGTTAAACAGAAGCCGAACCGGGCGGACATCAATACGGAGCTCAAGAATCTTGCCTCCAAGGGACACATCGAAATCCCGGGCGAAGATCCAGTTCAGCTGGCGAAGCGCTGGGTGGACATCATCGACAAATGGAAAATCGAACGTTTGCTCCTTTTGGGCAGCATGGCTGGCGACGAGGATTCCGTTGTGAAGGCTGTTCAGGGTTTTCCCACAAGATTTGCGGGAGCGTTTGCCGTTGACCCGAACTCCAACACCTTGATGGATAACGCCAAAAAAAGACTGAAAGAAGATAAGTTGAGGGGGCTTCTCCTCTACCCTTCGCTCTACCAGATCAATGTCAATGATGAATGGCTCTATCCGCTGTACGAACTTGCACAGGAATGCAAAGCTATTGTTTTTACGCAATTCGGTAAACTCCTGATTCGTCCTCGCGATTATGCCGGAGTGCCGACGGTGACAAACGATCAATTTGCCAACCCGAAGGACCTTATTCCGGTTGCAAAAAAGTTTTCCGGAATTCGATTTATCATTCCAAATTTTGGTGCAGGCAGATTCGAAGAACTTCTCGAAGTCGGCAAGGAGTGCCCGAACGTTTTTGTCGACAGCGCGGGCTCAAACTCGTGGATGGCGAACCATGCGGAAAAACCAGACCTCAAAAGGGTCTTTCAGAAGACTATGAGCGTCTTTGGGTCAGGAAGGATTCTGTTTGGTTCGGATTCGGGTATGTTTCCCCGGGGATACCGGTGGGATATTCTTGATAATCAACTCAAACTCGTCCAGGAGATGCGAATCCCAGTGCCGGATATCAAGAAAATGTTTTACGAAAACCTCGCTGGCCTCATCGACGGATAATCTCACGCCGCTTCTTCCACCCGCTCGTACAACGTCAACCGCTCATATAACGTAGTCCGCTGCACAGCGTCAAACCCGGATTCGTGAATAAGCTGTATGCATTCCTCGGTGTTCGTTTTATTAATGAAATTCGCCGCCGCGTGGACGTTTTCCTCGAGGAGCGTCCCCCCGAAGTCGTCGGCGCCAAAGTGAAGGGCGATTTGTCCAGTCTTTTTTCCTTCAGAAAACCACGAAGCCTGAACGTGTGGAAAGTTGTCGAGGTAGATCCGCGAAAGCGCTATGATCTGCAGGTATCGTGTGGGCGTCGCGTAGTGAGGGATAATCTTTTCCAGCGGCGTGTTCCCGGGCTTGAACGACCACGGTACAAAAGCCGTGAACCCGCCGGTTTCATCTTGAAGCTGTCGGATACTCTCCAGATGCTCAATGATATCTTCATCAGATTCAACATGGCCATACATCATCGTGGCCGTCGATTTGTATCCAATTCTGTGAGCTTCACGCATCACGTTCAGCCAGTCCGCAGATGTCCCTTTCTTACTGCTGATTTTCTTCTTTACGCGATCGGAGAGTATTTCTGCTCCGCCGCCCGGAATTGACCGAAGTCCCGCATGCCAGAGCCTCTTGAGGACTTCAGAAGTCCCCAAACCCGAAACTTCAGACATGCCGATAATTTCAGAAGTAGAGAAAAAATGAGGGTAGATTTCCGGTACCTCTTTTCGCGTTCTGCGAACAATGTCCACGTAGTATTCAAAAGGCAACGCGGGATTTACGCCGCCTTGAAGAAGCACCGTCGTTACTCCATTAGCGGCCGCTTCTTTGAACTTCTGAATCATGTGTTCCACGGAGTAGGTGTATTCACCTTCCTCGCCCGGATGCCGATAAAAAGCACAGAAAACGCAATCGACGTTGCAGATGTTCGTGTAGTTCGGATTCGTGTCCACCACAAACGTTACCTCTGGACGGGGATTCTTCTTAAAACGAATCTCGTTCGCAAGGTCACCCAGGTCGAGCAATTCGGCATTTCTGAGAAGATACAATCCCTCCTCTCGAGAGATCCTTTTGCAGGAATGAATGTTGAAGAATATCGTTTCGAGGGTGAGCATCAGAGATTAAACTTGTAGCCGAGTCCCTTCAGTTCTTTGAGAATGCTAAGGCTTGCCTCTTCCAGTTTTACGACAATTGGCCTCACCGTTACACCTGGAATGTTTTTCGGAACATTGACGTCCGACATGTGAAGAACGCACACACGGCCCTGGCCGAGCTTGCCGACGAAATGACCCAACTCGAACATGGCATAACCCACGTCCTCCGAATTAAAGACAAAGAACGCGTACTTCGCATCCTTCTGGTCCTGAAGTTTCTCCAGCATGAGCATTGTTCCTTTTTCCCGTTTAATCGAGATTTCCTCGAGCCCCACTTCTTTGAGAAAATCTCCAAGGTCCATGCGCAAGGGGTCATTGTCCTCGCCAATAACATAGACTTTATTCCCTACGCCTTGTGCGGCTGTCGGGGCGGGAGCGGCTGCCGGCGCTGCTCCTGCCGGCTTTGGTGGCGGTTTCAGGACGCGACCACCGCTTTGCGTTTCACTGGTCACCGTCGCTGCGGGACTGGATGCTTGTGCCGCGGCCTGCGAGGCTAACTCAGGCGAGGCTTTCAGCTTGTCGCTCAACTCTTTCATGCAATTTTGAATCAGTTGTGCCGAGGATTGAAAGAAATATCCCCCGTTCTGATCTCCGAGCACTTTGTTTTTCAACGGAAACCCAATCGGGCCAACCGCCTCAAGAGTTTCAAGGCACCCTTTTCTCCACTCAAGGTATTTGTTCTGGAGTCTCGCATTGTAGCCGGAGAATTCAAAGCCACCTACAGGAACCAGCTGTGCTCCTTGAGCAAGCAACTCTTCAAGTTTCGCAAGCACGTTATCAGCCATTTCTTTCTGACCTAAACCTTTTCTGTTGCAACTTTCGTGAGCAAGGTACGAAATTCTTCAATTGCAGCTTTTTCTCTTTCTCCGAGCCGGTAGTTAAACCCTCTCAGATATTCAACGGTTTCCTCTGGTGAAAGGCCAACTCGCTGCGCATGAAATTGTCCCACAGAGTCAAAGCTATTCTCTCCGGATTCCAGCGAACGGTGAATTTGCTCGGTGAGCCCCTTTTTCTGATTCTCCGGTAGACTCTTCTTTACTGCCCAAACCGCAAACACAAATGGGAGCTTACGCCAATCGTACCATTCCTTCGCCAGGTCGAACACCAATTCGAAGCCGGCGAGGCCAAACTTATTAAACTTTAGCGCTTCATCACCAATCAAGAGGACGGCGTCGTATTCTGAATAATCATTCACACCAGTGTGCATCCGTTTGAATGTTGCCCTGACACCGTATTTCGCCTCAAGAAGGATCGATAGTAATTTTACGGACGTTGCCGTGTCGTCACAAATACCGATAGTCTTGCCTTCTAGATCCCCCCAACCATGATTCGAGAATAACATCACGCTCTTCACCTGGTCCCTTGTGGCAATACAGAAAGGCAACAACTCAAGGGAATCGTTGAGCCGCATGTAATCCACGAGTGAGAACAAGCCAGCATCGATTTGATTGTCCTCCGCGAGAATCCCCATGCGGCGGGGGTTGACAGGCAAAATCTTAAATTGTTTTTTCTCGAAATTCTCATAGAAAGGGACAGAATTGAGATAAGGGATCTTCCCTATGACATTTTCCGCGTAAAGCTTCAAAGGATCGTAATAGACGTCCCGCTCGACGGGAATCTTCCCGGCGTCCCTGATAATTTTGACAATCTGATCCTTTGCGAGTTTCGAAGGACTCACGGCCCCTGCGTCATGGGCGATCCTCTCTCCGCCAACCGTCCCATCCATGTCGTCGGCGCCGAAGTTGAGCGCAACAGAAGCAACTTCCTCCGTCAACATCACCCAATACGCCTTAATATGTGGAAAATTGTCGAGCATCAATCTCGAAACCGCTATCATCTTTAAATCGTCAATCGCAGAGGTGAATTGATTTCTCGGCTTGATGCCTGTATCCCCGGGCTGGAAAGCCAACGGAATAAAGGTGAGGAATCCGCCCGTCTCATCCTGGGCCTCCCTCAGCCTGACCATGTGGGCAACGCGTTCCTCGATAGTTTCGATGTGACCATAAAGAATTGTGCTATTCGTCGGAATACCCATGCTGTGGGCAAGTTTGTGAACCTCAAACCATGTCTTAGCTCCGATTTTGGAGCTGTAAAGTTTCTTTCGCACGCGCTCCGAAAAAACCTCGGCTCCGCCGCCGGGCATAGTCCGAAGCCCCGCTTCCTTCAGCTGACGAAGAACCTCATGGAGCGGCAGTTTGAACTTCTTGCTGAAGAAATCGATTTCCACCGCTGTAAACGCCTTGATGTCGAGGTTTGGAAAATTCGCCTTAATCTGGCGTAACATCTCCAGGTAGTACTCCCACTGCCAGTCAGGGTGTAACCCGCCCGTGATGTGCACTTCATGGATTTCCGGGGTGAGCTTGTGGAGTATCTCGTGAATCGTCATCTCGTAGGCATCCGGCTTTCCTGCTTTGGTTGCAAAATCACAGAACTTGCAGGCAAGGACGCAGATGTTTGTAGGCTCAATTTTCTGATTGAGCACAAAATACACCGCATCTCCACTTTTCTGCTTCTGAACAAAATGTGCAATTTTGCCCAGGGAGATGATGTCCGGTGTTCGGAATAATTGCACGCCGTCGGCCATCGAAAGTCGTCGGCAATTCTGGATCTTTTCCCAGATTGGGATAAGGTTTTTATCTCTGAAATTGATCTCTATGCTCATTGATAGTCAGCGGGGCTAACTTCTCATCTTCTCTGAAACGCAACTTCAAACATTCTCTACGAAGGGCGTCCACAATGTAGGTCGAAATGCTATTTCGACCACATTGGAATACGAAAACGGTCGATAAATCAAGTTTCTTGAAGTTGATATAACGGCTGATAAGTACTTTTTGGACAGCCTCATTATTCGACGTTCAATATTCTCCATTCATTTTTTCTAAACCCAATAGTGTTCCCACCTCTCTTCAACTTTTTTTACAACCTTCGTGTCCATCTTCAGCGGCAGCGGATATCCTTTTTTCCACGTCGCATCAATTCCCATGACGCCTCTGTAGATCGGAGATATGCCAATGAGCTTCTGCTCTGAGAAAACAACATCGCGTTCGCAGTCAAACCTGGTGAAAATCCCCCAAATATAACTCTCCTGATTTCTGATATCAACATCTTCGCTCACTACCGCGATGATTTTCAGATGCTGTAATTCTTTTTGTAGTACAAGTTTTTCCACAACTGACTTTCCCTCGTTTCGCACACTGACGACGAGGAGGCAATCTTCAACAACGTTTGCATCGACGATGCGTCTGTCAAGCGACCTGAGACTGCCGATGCTTCTTTTGCTGTCGCGTATCATCGATCGTCGTTGTTTGCGAGTTGCATCAATGACCATTTTGCTGCCAAGCTCCATTTGGAAGCTGGTGAAATCCAACGTGTCCAGCGGCACTTTGGGCAACAACACAAAATCAAAATGCGGGTCAAAGTTGTCACGAATCTCTTTTAAAACAGAGACCCAATCCCTAGGGTCCGTCTCACCCGAAACGAGCACGAGGCATTTAGTCAGGGAGAGTTGACCCGTTCCCAGCAATCCTAACGCTGCCTTCATCGCCTCCTTTTTATAGCGCTCTTCGACAGCGACGACAAGCAAATTGTGAAAACCTGCTTCGTAATAGGCCCAAACATCTTTTACTTCGCGGTGGATCAAACGAACGAGAGGGCCCAGAATATACTGCGTCGCGTCGCCGAGGAACTTATCCTCCATGGGAGGTATACCGACAACCGTCGCGGGATAAACAGGGAATTTCCTGCGAGTTACCGTCTGCGAATGAAAAACCGGAAACGGAGCCGCCGACGAATAATGGCCAAAGTGATCTCCGAACGGCCCTTCCCTCCTCCGTTCCCGTTGCGGTACAACTCCCTCAAGTATAAACTCTGCGTTCGCGGGAACCAGCATTGTAACTTTTTTCCCACGCACCATTGGAATAGGTCTTCCCCGCAGGAAACTCGCAAACTGTACCTCATCCATACCTTCCGGCAACGCCGCCACCGAGGCCAGAAGCAAGGCAGGATCCGTGCCTAAAACAACAGCAACTTCTAGGTCCTTCCCAAGTTTTTCCGCACGATGGTAATGGAATCCGCCCCCCTTCTGAATCTGCCAGTGCATTCCCGTCGTCTGTGAGTCATATACGTGCAATCGGTAGATGCCCACATTTCTCTTACCGTCCATGGGATCATACGTGAACACCTGTCCAAGCGTAACGAAACGGCCTCCGTCCTTTGGCCAGCAAGTTTGAATCGGCATTCGGTCGAGGTCGGGTTGCTCAACGACTTCTTGAGCCGCACCGCCGGACGATGTCCGGGCTCGGGCTGAAAACAATCGTTTTACCATTGACCGATTGTTCCAAAGGACATTGAGCTTGGGCGGTATCACTCGTTCGACAAAACTCACAAGCTCCTCGCCTATTTGCTGAGGATGTCGTCCCAGAGCATGCTCAATCCTTCTCTCACTTGCAAAGGCATTGATCACAAGGGGATAGGAGGAGCCTTTGACCTTTTCAAAGAACAACGCCGACCTTCCCTCTTTTAGGGCTCTCGTGGCTATCTCTGTGATTTCGAGGTATGGGTCAACCTCGACACGAACTCGATGAAGGTCTCGGGAAGATTCAAGCGAACGAACAAATTCACCAAAAGCGGGAAAAATCATGAATCGAACGACACGCCGGGATTGCTCATTCCAATTCCTGAGACCTCCATCCCTTCGAACTCCTCATGTCGAGAACTCCGAGAACCTTATCCACAAAAGCAGACACAAACTCGTCGACAGACTTAGGCACGAAATACATCGGGGAAGAAATCGGCATAATGACAGCGCCGCTTTTCGACAACTCTGTACACTGCTGAAGCGTTACAGTCGAGAGTGGCGTTTCCCTGATACATAAGACCAGTTTGAATCGTTCTTTCAACGAAACTTGCGCCGTCCGGGTGATTAACGTGTCGCCTATGCCGGAGGCAATTTTTCCCAAGGTCGACGTTGAACACGGGAGAATCACAAATGCATCAAACGCGTTGGAACCCGACGCCAATGGTGCCGTAAGGTCATCGTCAGAGAACTGTTTCTTGACATAAGGCAGCAGATCTTTGTCAGATAAGCCAAGCTCTTCCTTCAGAAGGACTTTTCCCCACTTGCTCACAACGAGGTACTTATCGCCCTCGCATTTCCTGAGAAACTCACGCGCATAAACGGCTCCCGAGGACCCTGTAATTCCTACAACAATCCTCATGGAAAGTAAACCCCGGCAACCACCATGCCAAAGACTGCAAACCCGAGTACTGCATTCACTTTGAAGAACGCAAACTCGACATCTTCCGCCTTCTGATGTTCCAGGTACAGAAGGTACCCCGAAACAAACAAGAACGGCAAAGCCGCGATCCCACGAATGTAAATAGTGAAGAGTATCCCAAGGCTCAGAAACGCTAGAGCATGAAGGTAACCGGATATGCGCAGGGCTTTGTGTCGTCCGTATTTGGAAGTGAAGGAATGAAGGTTCTCCTCCCTATCGAACAACTCATCAAGCGTTGAGTAGATGATGTCAAATCCCGACACCCACAACAGTGTAAACACCGCAAGGAGTGCTCCTGGAAGGATATTCTCAAATGATTGCGTAACGGAGAACCACCCTCCCAGGGGCGCCATTGCCAGCCCCAGACCCACTCCAATATGGGAAAGCGACGTAAAGCGCTTCATATAAGGATAAAACGTAAAAATCAAAAGCGGCAAGGGAGAGAGCAGAAGACAGAACGTTGAGATGAAGCCAGCCGCAAGCAGGTACAGTAGCAGGCCTACAGCGAGAACTATTGTGGCGCTTGTCAATGACATCTTCCCGCTGGGTAATTCACGTTCCCTTGTGCGCGGGTTTCGCTTGTCGATTTCCCGGTCAATGATGCGATTGAGCGCGAGAGCGACAGTCCTTGCACCCACGGAAGCGACTAATACCAGGAGAATGAGAGAGAGGCTTGGAGGCTCTTTGGCAGCGAGGAACACCCCGCTGTAAATGAGCGGCAAGGAAAACAAAGTATGCTCGATTTTGACAAAACTGAGGAAGCTTCCAAACCGGTGCACTGCAGTACCTACTTTTCAGGAAGTGGGCGATGAAAAACTATCGAGAAATATAGCGCAAAATCGCCACTGAAGCAAGATAAGTGAATGCCTGTGGGCTACTTAACAACGCTTCCACTCGAAAGTTCTTCTGCCGTCGTCACGATGGATAGCTTTCCGTTATTGTCAGACGCGGCAAGAAGCATCCCACGAGATTCTTGTCCCATGAGTTTTGCCGGCTCAAGGTTTGCAACGATCACGACGAGCTTGCCAACAAGAGTTTCGGGGGCGTAATGTTTGGCGATGCCCGCAACGATTTGACGTTTCTCGTTTCCAATCTCCACCTGAAGCTTAAGAAGCTTCTCAGATTTCGGAACCCGCTCTGCGGAAAGAACTTTCCCCAACCGCAAATCAATTTTTTTGAAATCATCGATGGAAATGGCAGGCTTGGACTCGGTCGCCATCGAATCCTTTCCATCTGGCTGTTCAAGAAAACGAATGACTTCTTCGATACGTTGATCCTCCACCTTGTTGACAAGGATTTCTGATTTGCCCAAATTGTGCGATTCCCCGAGGGAAGGCGCTGAAGCGGCTTCCCAACTCTGGTCCTCAACAACTCCCTGCAAATTCAGCATGCTCCACATCCGTGCTGAGAAATGTGGGATGACGGGCTGAAAAATGATTGCAAGCGACCGGACGACCTCGAGGCAGATTCGAATCGTCGTTGAACATTGCCCAGGGTCTGACTTTATCGTTTTCCAGGGTTCAGAGTCGTTGAAATACTTATTGGCATTTCTGGCCAGGCTCATCGACTCAAATGTCGCTTCCCTGAATTTGTAGCGCTCGATGAGGCCACCGATCGTGCCGGGTGCATTTTTCATCAAAGCCAGCATCTCTTTGTCCAATTTACCGGGCCGGCCCAACGCTGGAACATTGCCATCGAAATGGCGCTCTGCAAAGGCAAATGTGCGGTTCACAAAATTTCCGAGTATGTCGGCAAGTTCGTTGTTCGTCCGCGCCTGAAAGTCTTTCAGGTAAAAATCGGAGTCACGGGACTCGGGCAAGTTGAGAGCAAGTGTATAGCGAAGCGTGTCGGCAGGAAAAAATTTCAGAAAATCACTGACGTCAATACCCCATCCTCTGCTTTTTGAGAACTTTTGCCCTTCGAAATTCAGAAACTCATTTGCCGGGACGTTTTCAGGTAACACATAACGCTCTCGCGCTCCATCATTCCATGCCATTAACATAGCCGGGAAAACGATGCAATGAAAGACAACGTTATCCTTGCCAATGAAGGCCACGTATTTTGTATCATCGCGCAGCCAGTAGTCCTCCCATGCCTTTGGTTTTCCTAACTTCAGAGCCCATTCCTTTCCAGCAGAAATGTAACCCAGCACCGCGTCGAACCATACATAGATCACTTTTTCTTCATATCCCGAAACGGGGACTTTCACCCCCCACGACAGGTCGCGCGTCACAGCCCGGTCTTCCAACCCCCCTTTAAACCAACTCTGACAATACCTCAGCACGTTCTCCTTCCAGCCATCGCGTTTGTCGCGCTCTTGCACGTATTCTTCAAGACGTTTCTGATAATTGCCGAGCGGAAAATACCAGTGCGTGGTATCCCGGACAACCGGTGTTGTGCCGCAAATCTTGCATTTCGGGTCAAGAAGGTCTGTCTGGCTAAGCCAGGTTCCGCAATTCTCACATTGGTCTCCGCGAGCCTGCGGATACTTGCAGTTCGGACACACTCCCTCAACGTAACGGTCGGCGAGAAACATGCGATCCTTTTCGCAATACAGCTGTTTTTCCTGTTTTTCGCGCAAAACGCCGCACTTGTGAAATTCTTTGAAAAATTCCCGGGCGGTTTCATGATGAAGCGGCAACGACGTGCGGGAATAATTGTCGAAACTCATACCGAAGTCATCGAACGCTTTGAGGTTCGCCGGATGATATCGGTCGATAACTGCCTTCGGCGACGTTTTCTCTTTTTCTGCCGTCACAGTGATGGCGACACCGTGCTCATCGGAACCGCAAAGGAACAGGATATCCCGTTTCTTCAATCTCTGGTAACGGACGTAGATATCGGCCGGCAGGTATGCTCCTGCAAGATGACCCAGGTGAAGATAGCCATTTGCGTACGGCAATGCGGCAGTGACAAGAATTCGGTTGAACCCGGACTTCATGTTGATGTTTCGGCGAGGTGATTCTTCAGGTCAATAGCGAGGTTGGTGAGAACCAATGGAATGTAGACATTTTTGCTTAGAAGAGCAATGTGACGGTCGACAGCATCGAGCGCAGAGAGAAGATTTGCACGCGGGAATTTTTTGACAAAATTATCTACCGCCGCGTCCGTGGCTGTATCGACAAACCCGGCGCTTCCGCTCTCCCGTACGACAAGAGCATCGCGCACCCACGATTGCAGTACCTTCAGCCAGCGTTCCAATGAGTTTCTATCATGAAGAGATGAAAGTCTCTCAATCGCCATGCTGAGGTTGATTCTCTGGGCGCTAAGAATAATACGCAGGAAGTCTACTGCCTCCTGACGTTCCTGTATCCAATCTCGTGCGAGGAGTTCCCGGGCAACCTTGTAACTCCCGTTCGCCAACCGGGCCACGATGGCTGCCTGCGCAACTTCAACGCCATCCTTGGCTACGAGCGCATCACGGAGATCCGACTCCTCCACCGGGTCGAATTGTACAGGCTGGCACCGCGAAAGAATGGTCGTCAGCAATTTGCTTTTTTGCGAAGTGGTGAGAATAAGGATGGTGTTGGCCGGAGGCTCCTCCAGCGTCTTCAACAACGAATTTCCCGATTCTGCGTTCATATGCTCCGCGTCGCAAACGATAAAGACTTTCTTTCCGCGTTCAAAGGAACTCATCGACGCGGCACGCCGGATCTCCCGTATGCTGTTAATTTTGATAAAGTTCGCTTTAGGAACAGAAATCTCGTGGTACGGATTACCGGCTTTCTGGGACAGTTGCTCCCGCACATCGCTCATTTGTTCGTCAGAAAGCTTCTCAAAAGGACTGTCATCCTTGGTCTCCCCTTTGCCAACGGGTAGCCTAAAGATGAGGTTGATGTTCGGGTGACTCAGTAATTCGCTTTTCTTGCAACTTGAACAGGTTTCGCAAGCCTCCAAAGCCTGTCGCTCGCAGTTTAAGACCCTGGCAAACTCGAATGCAGCTGCATCCTGCCCCGCTCCCTCGATCCCATGAAAAAGATAAGCGTGAGGAATTTGGCCGTTTTCAATGGTCCTGCGAAGGAGTTCCTTGACACGTCGTTGACCTATGACAGAATTCCAGCTCATAGAAGTTCTCTAGAAAGAGTGTCCAATGCCAAAGTGCAACACTCCACCGACAAATGTGTCCGGGAAAAAACGTCTTCGCGTGATCCATCGCTGATGAGTCTCGGCAAACGGATCATATACGCGCATGCCAAAATCGATTCGTATCGGGCCTGCTACTGTGTCCCATCGAAATCCAAGACCGCTTGCCATTGCCAACTCGGTGGCTCGAATTCTTGAAACTTGTGTCCACACATTACCTATGTCAGAGAACAACACAAACGAAATCTTCTTAAGATCGATAACCCAGAACTCGCCCGCATTGCGCAGAGGATTTAAACGGAGCTCAACGTTTCCCTCAAACAACGCTGCACCTCCCTTGTCAGGGTCGGGAACTGCTCCTAAACCACGCGCCCTCCAGCCCCGCAAACTTCCGCTCCCACCCGCAAAGAACCTGCGCGTGACAGGAATGAACGGTGATGTTGGATTTCCATAAATTTCGGCTACGCCCCCAGACAACTTAAATGCCCAGATAACGTTTCTTTCTCCGGTCGGATCCCAGTACCACTGGGCCAAAGCCGAAATCTTGTAATATTGAGAATATGGCAAATCCGTTCCAAGAAGACTGCCGAAGATCGACGGCAAGAATCCCGCTTCCTCCACTGTTATCGAATGGATAAAGCCCTCGGAAGGCGAAAAGAGGTCATTCCTTTTGTCCCTTTGAAGCGTGATCGTAATAATCGAATTGAATTGACGCTGAAGGTCGGGGTCAGTTGTGTCGAGTGCCCCGGCAAAACCCGTAGGGTCGATACGTTGAAGATTCCAGTCAACGAAGAGTCTAGTGAACGTCGCCGTCTGTGCCGTAACTCCGAGTCTCCCCTGAAGGATTGGGTTGTAGTATGTCCTTTGTTTGTCGAGGATCGCCGAGAGGGTCGCTGTGAGAGTAACCTTGTTTGTTATGAAATATGGTTGGACGAGCTGCGTGGACAAATCAACGTAGGAAACGATGGAGCTGTCGCTTAAACCTCGCTTAAAGGCTCTCTGGATATTAATGTCCTGCAGCTGAAGCGTCAGCCGTGTCGAAAAATTCCTTGCGCCGCCAAGAAAATTCCTGTTATTGTACCCAACGCCAAGCAGAATGTTGAGAGCGTTATCCTTGTCGTTGACGCCGACTTCTGGAGTGAGTTCGTTGAATGGTCGAGAACGAACGGAAACCCGAATCGGAATGTCAAGGTGCTCCCTCGTCGAATCCGTAATAATATGGTCGATCCTGGAAGCCTCAAAAATTCCCAGCCGGTTCAAATTCCGTTCACTTTCAAGCTTGCGCGATTCGCTGTAGAAATCGCCCGGCTGAAAATCGAGGTGACGAAGGACAATATCTGTGTCAACACGCTCATCAACGCTGGTGTCTTGAACCACATCGATCGCCCCAAACCGGTAACGGTCACCGGACACAAAAGCATACTTCACTGTTACGTTATTTGTTGACGCATAGCGCAGTGCGGTCGGGGTCTCAACCTTGACATTGACGTAGCCGTAGTTTGCAAACAAGCCCACGACGCGCGCCAGCTCAGCTTGAACTCTTTCTGTGACAAACGGGTCGCCAACTTCGACCAAGGGATTGTTCTGTACATCGACCCTCAGTTCATGGGGTAGAAGATCAAGACCCTTGTACCCGATCGTATCGATGAATGAGCGTTGACCCTCCTGGATAAAAAACGCCAGCGAAACTCTTTTCGCCGGGTGGTCGAATGAAATGGTCGTGTCGATATGAGCATGAAAGAAACCGTTGCTCTGATAAAACCTCGCAAGCCGGAGCACATCGGACTCAAAAACGATCGGGTCGTAGTATTCCGGTTTGGAGTAGAGAACTTTCCACAACCACCACGGAGTTTCATGGGATTGAATAGCGCTAAGAAGCATATCGTCCGTGAGAATTTCGTTGCCTTCAAATCGCAACGCCCCAACCTCGTAGGCTTCCTGAGCCCTCAGAGAGGGGAAAAAACAAAGGAACGATGCCAGCAGGGCAACGCGGCTCATGATTTCGAGAGAACAAAAAAAGCCCAGCAACGAGTGCCGGGCCTTCTGATGCGGCTTAATGGAAAATCTCCTGTATCGGGAATTAGCAGCGGTGCGGGTCTTTAGTATTCTTTGTCGTCCTCAAAGAAGAAATCTTCATCAGTTGGATAGTCCGGCCAAATCTCTTCTATGCTCTCGTATGGCTCATCGCTGTCTTCCAATTCCTCCAGGTTCTGCACGACCTGCGTCGGGGCGCCCGTGCGGACCGCGTAATCAATCAACTCCTCCTTTGTCGCAGGCCATGGCGCGTCGTCCAAATACGAAGCAAGTTCGATCGTCCAGATCATTTTCAACTCTCTCCTGTGTAGAACGGCTCTCCGAAATCATGCACTCGGTCTAGATTCGTTAGTCAGAAATCTGTTTTTGTGCCCGGAATTCTTCCTGGGTAACGTCGTCGAAAAAATAATCGGATGGGTTCTGAGAAACCCCGTTGAAGCGCACTTCGTAGTGAAGGTGAGGACCGCTCGACAATCCTGTATTCCCGGAACGGCCAATCAGAGCACCGCGGCGAACCTGCTCACCGTCCTTGATATACGTCTTGCTGAGATGAGCGTAGAGGGTCTTATACCCATAACCATGGTTCAATTGAATCATAATACCGTAGCCGCCGTGTCGCCCGGAAAGTTCCACAGTGCCGTCGGCTGTCGCATAGACAGGGGTGCCCGGGTCATTCGCGATGTCCAGTCCCTCGTGCTTGCGATAAATGTCAAGGATGGGGTGCAATCGCATACCGAAACCCCTCTTCGTGTAGTACCCATTCATTGGCTTGATTGCCGGCGTGCGCGCAAACTTCACTCTGTTTGTTTCGTAGTGCTTTACAACTTCCGTATAACTTTTGAACTGGAGTTGCAACTCGCGGTCGGCCTTCTCCACAGTATTCCTGAGTGCGTTCAGTACATCGTTCACTTCAGGCGATGTCGTGAAATCAATGCGGTCTTCAACGCCTCCGATACCGGCTTTTCGCGTATCTTCATCGATTTTCGGCAAATCAACGAGCAGACGAAGCTGGTTTCCTTCCTCATTGATCTGCGCGAGCTTCTTCTCCAAAACTTCGATCCGGCCTGCCACGATTCGTAAATGCTCTTTGAGGACGCGATTCTCATTCAACAAGGCATTTGTTCTTGCAATGCCGATACCCAGCGCATCGCCATTCGTCTGGTTGATTTCAATCGTCGTCCAGAAGAGAACAATGCCAGTCACAATACCGAAGACCGTAAGCTTTGTCTTGCCCCATTTGAGTTCGTGAAAACTCAGCGTGGCTTTCGAAAAATAGTATAACTTTAATCTACTCATTGGCAAAAAATTCCTTCAGACGTAATTCACCGGACCCCATGGATACGCAAAAGCAACCCGAAAATAGGAAATTATCGAGGTTTTGTCAAGGTAAAGAATCCTTAAACTGACATAAAGGATTTCTTATTCAAAATCGTGCTCAAAGTAGTCGATGACGCGCTTCCCCTTCGTTTTTTCTGAAATGGCCTGGTCGAGCCTCTTCGAAAAAACCGTCGCCGCATCGTAACCATAGTGCTTCAGAAGGTAGTCCAGAGCAATAACTTCAACAATAACAGTGATGTTCTTGCCCGGGAAGATGGGAAGCTTAATGTGAGTCAGGTCAACGCCCAAAATGCTGATATTCTCATGGTCGAGGCCCGTACGCGTGTATTCCACGTCATTTTTCCATTCCTGGAGCTCAACCATAAGCTCAACTCTTTTTTGAAAGCGAATCGAACGAATGCCGAACACTGCGCGAACGTCGATCAAGCCAAGCCCTCGAATTTCCATGAAGTGTTTGACGACATCCGACCCTGCCCCCATCAGTATCCCCTCCCCTTTACGTGTGATCATCACGACGTCGTCAGAGACGAGACGATGGCCCCGTTCGATTAAGTCAAGAGCCACTTCGCTTTTTCCGATGCCCGACCTGCCCGACAGAAGCACTCCAATACCGTAGACATCGATGAATGAGCCGTGTACCACCGTCTGAGGAGCAAATTGGTCGTCGAGAAAGTCACTGAGAAAATAAACCAACTTTGTCGTCTCGAAGGGAGTTTCAAAGATCGACACTCCTTGTTTCGTTGCAATGGCAAGGAGTTCCTTGTCAATGGTATTGCCGTTCGTCACGATAATACAGGGAAGATCGAATTGAAAAATGGTATGAAAGGCCTTTACGCGCTCCGGCAGGCTCAGATGATTCAGGTAACGAACTTCTGTGTTTCCGAACACCTGGACACGGTCATAGGTAAAGAGCTCCACGTAGCCGGCAAGAGCAAGTCCCGGCCGATGAATGTTCTTGTCCCGAATTTCTTTCTCAAACCCTACGTCGCCATTGACCGCCTTCAGATTAAGACGGGACCTGTTCGACTGGTATAGGAATCCAACAGAGATGCTCTTCTTCCGCGTTTCTTTCAGATTATCCAGGGGCATGGCTGTCGTTACTACACTACTTTCTGACGAACCCGGCGAACCGCGATTCGGTCTTTCGAGTGGATCTTGGCTTTGTATTTCTTTAACTGGACAAGAACTTTTTCAACGGCAACATCGATAGATTTGGAAAAATCGTTTGTCCTGGCAACAGAGGTTAATTTTGCATTGTGCACGGAGAGGTTCACCTCGGCGATCTTCACGCTATTCCTCGGTTTTTCGTAATTGAGAATGACTTCTCCCTTGATAATTCCGTCGTAGAAATGTGCGAGTTGTTCCACGGCCGCTTCGGCGTACTCAACAAGAGACGGATGGGCCTTAAAGTGTCTTGATGTAACGTGGATATGCATGGCGTCGTTCCTTCCATGAGTTGAACTGATTCGGTCATCATGCTTTAGGATGCGATTGTTGATACACTTTCCTCAGCCGGTCTGTAGAAATATGGGTGTACACCTGTGTCGTAGAGAGGCTTTCATGCCCGAGCAGCTCCTTGACGGCTGCCAAACCGGCTCCTCTATTAAGTAGGTGCGTGGCGAACGAGTGCCTGAGGACGTGCGGGCTCTTCTTTTCCAATTCCGATACCGCGTTCATGTACCGTTTTACCATTCTCGTGACTGCAACGCCGTAGGTGCGTTTTCTGTTTGCCAGAGTAAACAAAGGAATCACTGCCTCACTTTTGAAGGACGATTGTTGTTTCTTCCTCTCCTGGAGGTACACTCGCAGAGCATGCAATGCTTGTCGTCCTACGGGCAGGATTCGTTCTTTCCTTCCTTTGCCACACACCTTGACCGATGCCTGAGCAAAATTGATATGGGACACGTTGAGATGAACCAATTCGCTCAGACGAATCCCACAACTATAGAAAAGTTCAAGAATTGCCTTATCTCTTTTTCCATCAAGCGTGGTAACATCCGGTTGTTCAAGAAGTCTGACCACGGCATGCTCATCGAGGACTTCCGGAAGCCTCTTCTCGAGCCGGGCGTTGACGAGCGAAAGCGTGGGGTTCGAACCGACAACCTTTTTTCGGCTTAAATACTTGAAGAATGACCGCAGCGAAGCAATTTTCCTGGCAACACTTTTTCTACTCAAGCCCTTGTCGAGTTTCGACCCAAGGAAAGCGCGAAGTGTGGCTCGGTCAACAGTCGACAATGAGTCAATTCGTTCAGCTTGAAGGAAACTCAGGAATTGCCTTAAGTCGATTGCGTAGTTCTGAATTGTGTGGGGGGAAAAGTTTCGTTCTTGCTCAAGATATTCAAGATATGAACGAACAACTTTCTGCATACAGTTCTAAGCGCTTATGGCCATTTCTTCCTTAATCACGTCCTGCTTGCATTCTGGACACATCACGTATTCGCCCTTCGCTTGACTGTATTTCATCACAACGTACGCATTGCCGCAATGTGGACAGGGTTCATTGACAGGCTTATCCCACGAAGCAAAGTCGCATTCGGGATAGCGGGAACATCCATAAAACGTGCGCTTCCCTTTCTTCGTTTTTCTCTCCACCAAATCTCCTTGTTTGCATTTTGGACATTTGATACCCATGGATATCGGCTTCGTGTTTTTGCACGTTGGATAATTTGAACAGCCAAGAAAAGTTCCGAACCTTCCCCCTTTGACGAGCATGTCGCCACCACAAAGCTCGCACTTTATCCCGGCCACATGCTGGTGCTTTTCCTGATCCTCCGCCAAAGGCTTGGTATTCTTGCACTCGGGATAACCGGAGCAAGCCATGAAACGGCCGTTCCTTCCCCATTTCACCACCATGGGCCGGCCGCACACCTCACACACCTCGTCCGTTTTTTCCTGCAGTGATTTCTTGATGTTCGACGCAAGGCTATGCGCTTTTTCCGCCGCATGATGGAAAGGCTCGTAGAAGTCTTGCATCACTTTCAGGTAATCCTGTTTCCCGGAAGCGATCGTATCGAGCTCCTCTTCCAGTTGAGCCGTAAACTTTACGTTGATGATTTCCGGGAAATGCTTTACGAGCAGGGCATTGACCTGCATACCCAATTCCATGGCATACAATTTTCTGTCTTTTTGTTCGACGTACTTTCGGTCCAGCACAGTACTGACGATGAGTGCGTATGTGCTGGGTCGTCCAATTCCCAACGCCTCTAGGTCCTTTACAAGGCTGCTCTCTGTGTATCTCCCCGGCGGTTTGGTAAAATGTTGACGGGGGATCACATTCCGAACCTGCGTTTTTTGACCAACGGCAACGCTTGCTGGAATCTTTGATGTCGGATCGGCATCTTCGACCTCCGAGCCATTTTCTTCTACCATGTCGTCATACACCTGGAGAAATCCCCGAAAGATCGGGAGTTGATCTGTCGCCCGAAACACATAATCGGCTCCCCGAACGTCCACGGAAACCTGTTCAAACTGGGCCGCGGACATCTGACAGCCGATAAAACGGTTCCAAATCAATTCGTACAACAAGTAGGTGTCTTTGTCCAGATACTTTTTGACAAACTTCGGAGAAAACTTTGTCGACGTCGGACGAACAGCTTCATGCGCATCCTGGGATGCTTTCCCCTTCTTGTACAGTTTTGGTTCTTTCGGCACATACTCTTTACCGTAATTCTCATAGATGTATTCACGCACACGCGTCACAGCTTCCTCACTTAACCGCGTCGAATCGGTACGCATGTAGGTAATGAGCCCCGTCATCCCTTCCTCGCCCAATTCCACGCCCTCATAGAGCTTTTGCGCAAGCATCATAGTTCTCTTGGCTGAAAAGCGAAGGCGTCGGGCTGACTCCTGCTGTAACGTGCTGGTAATAAACGGAGCAGGCGGATTCCTCTTGACAGGTTTACGCTCGACCGAATCGACTTCAAAACTCTGTTTGTG
>JACPSI010000151.1 GCA_016193365.1 Ignavibacteriales bacterium | reverse complement strand
GTTTTCTTGAGTTTTGTGAAAAACTCGATCGAGCTTTTCCCCGTGATGTCTCCGGTCCCAAACTTCGATTCATTCCATCCGCCGAACGAGAACGGTTCGCGCGGAACGGGCACGCCGATATTCACACCAATCATTCCCGCGCTCGCCCGCTCCATAATATAACGTGCCATTCCGCCGCTCTGCGTAAAAACGGAAGCGGCGTTGCCATAAGGGTTGGCGTTTTCGATCTTGATTGCGTCATCGACGGTGTTTGCCCTCATGATGGAGAGAACGGGGCCAAAGACTTCCTCCTGTGCAATTTTCATTTCGGGGCGGACAAAATCAATCACCGTCGGCCCGACGTAATACCCGTCTTCTTTTCCTTCAACCGTGGCGCCTCTTCCGTCCACGAGCACTTTCGCCCCCTGCTGCTCAGCTTCCGTAATGTATTTCTCGATGCGTTCCTTCGCTTCTTTTGAGATAACCGCTCCAAGGTTCTTGCCGGGAACGATCTTTTTGGCCTCCTCGCACAATAGTTTGATAATGTGGTCCACTTGACCCACAGCCACCATCGCCGATGCAGCCATACAGCGCTGTCCGGCACAACCCGACATCGAAGCGGCAATATTGGAAGCAGCCATCGCCTCATGCGCGTCGGGCAGGACAATCAGATGATTCTTTGCGCCGCCAAGGCATAAAGCCCTTTTCAAATGTGATGTGGCGCGCGTGTAAACAATCTTGGCGACCTTGGTTGAACCGACGAACGTCACTGCCCGGATTTCAGGATGGTCGCAAATTGCTTCGACCGTTTCCTGAGCGCCGTTCACAACGTTGAAGACCCCGTCCGGCAACCCGGCTTCTTTCAGCAACTCAGCGATGAGCGTCGAACTCATCGGGACGAGTTGTGAAGGTTTGAGGATCATGGTGTTGCCAAGGACGAGCGCATTGGGAATCGTCCAGTGAGGAACCATTAAAGGAAAATTGAAGGGAGTAATAGAGGCAACAACGCCGACTGGATGCCGGTCGATCCGGCACTCCACACCTTTGCTTACTTCCAGGATTTCCCCTGAAGCCAGCTGGGGCATGGAACACGCAAACTCGGTTACTTCGATACTCTTTTCCACCTCCGCCACGGCTTCGAACAGTATCTTGCCGTTCTCTTCATGGATTTGAAGTGCAAGTTCATCAAGATTTTTTTCCAGAAGCGTCTTGTATCGGTAGAAAATCTGGGAACGTTCCTTGATGGGTGTAGCGGACCAGGACGAAAGGGCTGCCTGAGCTGACCGGACTGCATCGTCAATTTCTCGAGAAGTTGAGAGAGGAACCCTGCCAATTTGTTGACCGAGGGACGGGTTCATGACGGGGAGTGACTCCACTCCGACAGGTTCGATAAACTTGCCGTTGATGAAGTTCGGTATGTCCCGGATGCCGTTCGAGGATGAACTTCTTGCTGATTTCTTACTCGTTGCTTCAATCGTGTGCGCCATAGGAGCTCCGTCTAGGTGAATGTATCAAAGTAGAAATCGGCAGGAAGAAAGTCAACAATAGGAAATACGCGGCAACAACCTACAGCAGAAAGCTATTTCGAGATACTGGAAGGGGCGGGGTCGTCTTTTTTCGGAGGGTCAACATACACGGAAAACATGTCTTTGATTTCAGTGAGGCCGTCCTCGATGAAATACGATACGCCGTCGCCGAACGAGTGAAGTATCACGACGGCATTGACATTCGCATCCTTATCGGAGGCATTGAGGAGGCGCTGTGACATGCCTTTGTTCACCTGGGAAATTGCCTTATAGATTTCGAGTAGTTTCGTGAGATCCCAATCGGGGCTTTCGCCCTTGCGCACAAGAAAATACTGAGCCGTCAGATACATGGAGACCGTCCTATAAAAAGTTTCCAACGACGTGGCAAAGGGAAGGTGAAAACGGGCCATGGGCCTCAGCCTGTCCATGATCGGGCAATTGCTCGTGACCATGATCATGCCAATCAATGAACTGATGCCTTTTTGCAGCTGGACGTTCTTGACGTAGGTTCGTTGGGGAGTCTCGACCGTTACCGTTGCCTGTTCGAAAGAGTCGTTCTTCCGGAATGTTTCAACGACGCGCGACAGGTTGAGTGCGACTGGGCAGTATTCCACGGAGTCGTCGAGCGGGCAATTGCCACACTGCGAAAATTTGAGCCTCGTCCAATCGGGCTTGGGAGCATCCGCGTCCCTGATGATTTCGAGTGACTTTGGATCCAGAGCCACCTCGAAGTCTTTCTCGGGTCCGGTGGCGAACTTGAATTTGTAGACGTAGCGTAGTTTATCCATCGGCTCTTAGAAAGGTCATCGCTCCGGGAAAGTGTAGGGCAAGCAGCACGATTCAGGCGACGGGAATGG
>JACPSI010000146.1 GCA_016193365.1 Ignavibacteriales bacterium | reverse complement strand
GCAGAAGCAAGCCAGAATGGATTCGGGGATTTTATGCCGCCGCAGTTGGTGCTCAGGTCAACCATAACCACCTCTCTTCCGTAAGAATCATTTGTTCGTCAAGTATTTGTCGATGCCGTGAGCCGCTCGTTTTCCGTCGTATGCCGCATTGACGACTTCCTTGCCTCCGTTGATACAATCGCCTCCGGCGAAAAACTTTGGATTGGTTGTTTGATAGGACTCGGCATTGACCACAACATTACCATCCTGAAGTCGAAGTCCGAGGATTTTTCCCAGAAATGTATCGTCCGTGTTCTGTCCGACCGATTTGATGACCATGTCGACGGCGATCTTGAAATTTGAATGCGGTATGGGCTCCGGTTTTCTCCTCCCGTCTTTGTCGGGTTTTCCAAGTTTCATCCGGATGCATTCGATGCCCTCCACATGTCTCTTCCCCATGATGCGTTTGGGAGCCGTCTGAAAATGGAACACAATGCCGTCGTTTTTAGCAAGCTCGAACTCAAACTCGTACGCTGGCATTTCTTTTTCACTTCGGCGGTAGATCATCAGCACCTGTTCGGCGCCAAGCCTCTTTGCTTCCGTTGCGGCATCGATGGCCGTGTTTCCCGCCCCGATCACCGCAACCCTTTTGCCCACATCGACTTTTTTCCATTTTCTCGTTGTGACATCGTCGATAAAGTCCAGCGCATCGGCAACACCATCCAAATCCTCACCGGGAATATTCAAACGGGTCGGCTTTGGCAACCCGACACCGATGAAAACTGCATCATGCGCTTTTTCAAGCTCGCCAAGGGAAATGTTTTTTCCGACTTGAATGCCCGTTTTGATCTTAACACCGAAGCTTTGAACGAGCTTGACTTCATTGATGCTGTCTTGCTGTTTCATTTTGTAGGGAGCAATACCCCATGTGTCGAGCCCCCCCGGTTGTTCTCTCGCCTCATATATTGTGACATCATAGCCCATAAGAGCCAACTCGGCTGAGCAAGCCAATCCAGCCGGCCCCGCACCAATAACACCGACCGATTTTCCGCTTTTTGGCGCTGGTGTAAACAGAGGCGGCATTCCTTGCTCAAAGTACCTATCCATGGCAAACCGTTGAAGCCGACCGATTTGAATCGGTTCTTCGCCGCGTTCATTGTAAACACATGCTCCTTCGCAGAGAACGTCCACAGGACAGGCTTTTGCGCACGTCAACGCAACCCAATTGGATGACAGAATCGTTTTTGCAGAACCTTTGACATTACCCGTAGCGATCTTTTTGATAAACGTAGAGATGTCAATGTGCGTAGGACATGCTTTCATGCACGGCGAATCGAAGCAGTACAAACATCGATTCGCTTCAGCTACCGCTGCGTTGGGAGTGAGCGCGGGATGTATCTCGGCGAAGTTTTGCTCATACTCTATTGGTGTGAGTTTCGCGGCAACGTTTTTCATCTGGAATTTTTACTTTTCAACTTCAGAGTCTGCAAGAGCCAATGACTCATCAAGCGCTTTCACTCCTTGATCGATCTCCGCTTTTGTAATAATCAGCGGAGGTGCAATGACGAAGTGGCTCACCCACGCCTGCACGAACACACCTTTTTTCATCATTTCGCCTGCAATTTTTTCGACCATCGTCGGAACGCCGTTGACCTTGTCTTTTTTCGTGTTGAAGTATGTTTTCGTTTTTTGATTCTTCACAAGTTCGACAGCCCAAAAGAGTCCGAGCCCCCGAACGTCTCCAATCGAGCCATGCCTGGATTTCAGCTCATTCAGCTTTATGCTCATATATTCACCCATCTCGCGGGCGCGGTCGATGAGATTCATTCTTTTGTATTCTTGAATGGAAGCGATGGCTGGAGCCAGTGTGAGAGGATGGGCTTCATAGGTGTGTCCGTGAGAAAAGAAATGGGCGTCAAAGTAGGACGCGATCTTCATCGTTGTTGCACAGAGGCCGAGGGGGACATACGCTGTAGTGATTCCTTTTGCCGTTACGAGAATATCGGGTTTGACATTCCAGTGGTCGACAGCGAACCATTTCCCTGTTCTTCCCCAGCCGCTCATCACTTCGTCGGCAATCAGCAAAACGTTGTACTTGTCACAGATCTCACGCAAACGAGGCATGTATTCTTTCGGCGGAATCAACACACCGTTTGTGCCGACCACCGGCTCGACGATGACAGCTGCAACATCGCCTTCGTTTTCGATCATATGGTCAATGTATTCAACGCACGCGACTTCACACTCCGGATAATGATGATTGATAGGGCAGTCATAGCAATTGACTTCGGGGGCAAAAATGACCCCGGGAATCTTACTTGCAGGTTCCACGGCCCACCGCCGGGGATCACCCGTGGCTGCGATCGAACCCATTGTTGAGCCATGATAAGAGCGATAACGAGCAATGATTTTTGTCTTCCCGGTGACCATGCGCGCGATTTTAAATGCTGCCTCGTTGGCTTCTGTTCCAGAGGTTGTGAAGAAGAACTTTTCAAGACCTTTTGGTAAAACTTCAAGAAGTAACTTGCTCAACTCAGCGCGGACGTCTGTGGCATAACCTGGAGCGATGTACGGCAGCTTTCGAGCTTGCTCTTCGATTGCCTTGATCACAGCTTGGTTTTTGTGGCCAAGCGTGACGCACATGAGCTGGGAGGAAAAATCGAGGTACTTTTTCCCGTTTGCATCGATGAAATAACAGCCCTCGGCGTCTGTGATATGGAGCGGCTTCCATCCTTTCTGGAAGCGCCACGTACCATACGTGTGTTTGGCCGTTACATCCGTTATTTCCTGAGACGAGAGATTATTCATTCTGATTCCACGAGTTCTTTGTAGGATTCGGGCCTTCGGTCTCTGAAGAATTGCCAGACCGAACGCACTTCTTGAATCATGTTTAAATCGAGATCTGCGACAACAAGTTCGTCCTTATCACGCGCTGCCTGAGCGACGATTTTCCCGCGGGGATTGCAGAAATAGCTCTTGCCATAAAATTCCCCGATGTTCCACGGCGGTTCCGTCCCCACCCGATTGATTGCTCCAACAAAATACCCGTTGGCGACAGCATGCGCGGGCTGTTCCAATTCCCACAGGTATTCTGAGAGTCCGGCTACTGTTGCGGACGGATTGAATACGATTTCCGCCCCCCGCAGCCCCAACACGCGAGCCCCTTCTGGAAAATGCCTGTCGTAACAAATGTATACGCCGATCGTCGCGTAGCGCGTGTTGAACACAGGATATCCAAGATTTCCGGGCTTGAAATAGAATTTTTCCCAGAATCCCGGTTCCACTTGCGGGATGTGATGTTTGCGGTATTTACCCAAATACTTTCCGTCCGCGTCGATCACCGCTGCTGAGTTGTAGTAGACGCCTGTGATTTCCTCCTCGTACATCGGCACAATCATCGCCATCTGATATTTCTTTGCATAGTCTTGCATGAGTTTTGTCGTAGGCCCGTCGGGAATTCTTTCAACCATGGCGTACCATTTTGTCTTTTGCTCCGCGCAGAAATACGGGCCGTAAAAGAGCTCCTGCATGCAGAGGATTTGTACGCCTTTTTTACCCGCTTCCTCGATAAGACCGACATGCTTGTCGATCATGGATTTCTTGATTTTCTCAATGGGCTGCTCGGTGGAAATCGAGAGGGAGCATTGGATGAGTCCGCCACGCACAATCCTCGGCATAACAAACTCCTTTCAAAAGGTGAGAAGAGCAACGAACGAAGGACGGAAAATAGTAACGACAATTTGACAGTTTGTCAAGAAAACCGCGGCTTTAGTAAGAGATTTTGTCGTCCTTTTGTTGCCACTCCCGAAAGGCGGCTAGAGCTTCTTCACGCATACATTGAATGAGCGGGATTTTTCTTCTCGAGATCGACTTTGTCAGCTCGTTGTAGATGAAGGAATCGTCGAAGCCAATCTTTGCAGCATCTTTTCGTGTGCTTCCAAAATATACGCGTGCCGGCCGCGCCCAATAAATTGCCCCCATGCACATCGGACACGGCTCACAGCTCGTGTAGAGCTCGCAACCGACGAGTTGAAAACTCTTCAGCACTTTGCACGCCTCGCGAATGGCAACGATTTCCGCGTGAGCCGTTGGGTCACTTGTTGAAGTCACAAGATTCGTCCCTCGCGAAATCACTCTTCCATCCTTCACCACGATCGCCGCAAAGGGTCCGCCTTTCCCTTCTTTGACGTTGCGAATAGACAACTCAATTGCCTCAAACATGAAATGATTAAGATTCGGGTCGGTTTTCATTCGGCCGAAACACTATGTTCAGGAATGGACAGAACGTGCCGGACCTTTTCTGATTTGTCGCCATACGGTGCTTGTTGTCCACGACGGACGGCAATGAGCTGGGCAACAACGCTCACGCCGATTTCTTCAGCTGTCGTGGCGCCGATTTCAATTCCCATAGGGGCTTGAGCCTCCGACAGAGTATCCGCGCTGACTCCTCGTTGCATCAGGTGTTCGTACGTTTTCAATACTTTGCGTTTGCTTCCAATCATGCCGATGTACTTCGCCTGAGTTTTCACGGCTTGCTCCAGAATATCCTCATCATACTGGTGCCCGCGCGTGACAATGACAATGTATGTCGAAGTTTTGATCTGAAGCCTGCTCAAAGCTTCGCCAAAATCTATGGCCAGAGTTTGAAATGCCTCCGGAAATCGGGTCTCGTTGGCAAATTCTTTGCGGTCGTCAACAATCGTAACTCGGAAACCCGCCATTGCCGCCGTTTTCGAGATGTATTTGGATACATGCCCTCCGCCAAAAATTATTAAGCCCGGAGTTCCAGCAATTGGTTCAAGAATCAACTCACCGTTACTCACGTTGATTCGTTTCGTCATGCTGCGGCGGAAGACCTTGTGCAATTCTTCGACCAGCGAGGAATGTTCAACTTCCGGCGTTGCCGCTTTCATAATGTCCTTTTCCGACTCGATCATTTGTTTCAAGAGGATGTCCCCATTTTTTGCCAGAAGAGTGGCGACGACGCTGTCTTCTCCGTCGTTTCTCCGGCGAGAAAGAGCTTCGAGGAATGAGGCGTCATCTTTGGTTACCGGCTCGACGAGCACATCGAGGCTGCCGCCGCAAATCAATCCTTGAACAAATTCATCTTCGTTCAGGTGAAAGTTCAGCACCTCCGCTTTGTTCTCTTTGTAGAGCCTTTTGGCTGCTTGCAGGACATCGGCTTCAAGGCATCCTCCGCCCACTGTTCCCACCCACGTGTTCCCGGCGTTTTTCATCAGCATTTTGGAAAACGCTGACGCCGGCGTTGAGCCGGAGGTGGAAATGATCGTTGCCAGCATGATGCGATTTTCGGATTTCAGCGCGTTCAAGATTTCGTCAAAAATGTCCATCCAGCAAACCTCAGTTGGATTATTAGATTGTCGGATTGATGGTATTAAGGATTTAGTCTGAGATTTCCAACCTGGGCAATCACATGTTGTGAGGGAGCTCCGCTCCCAAACACCAAGTTGGCAGGTTTCTTAAAATACATCAGTCATGAACTTGTGTTTTCTTATCAAGAAAATAGCTTGTTCCCGTCAAGGCCACACCCAAACCGACAATGGCAAGCAAGCTGAGAAACAATGGGTCCTGAGAAGATGCATACAATCCAATGAGCCCCGCACAGATAAATAGTCGGACAATCAGCGTTGTTGTGTAAAGGACTTCAACTCTGAGGCGAATGATTTGTGCAACGATAATGGCAAGAGAAACCAGGAGAATGCCAAGAAAGCGAAGAGTTACATCGCTATAGTCGCCGCTTGAGAAAAGCAGGTGGACGAAAAACTGTGGCGCAATAATCAGCGCAACACCGCCGCCGGTCAGATATGACACAAGATAGTAAAGACTGAGTCGTGTTCGCTTCATCTGGTTTCCTTGTTATTTGGCTGGAGAGAATTCAGGGGCTCGTTTTTGAATTGACCTTTTTTTCAAGTCTTCGACGGATAGCACAATAACCTCGTTAGTCGCCGGCAGAGAAAACTCCGGTTCGATCTCATGATCGACAACCGCGGAAACGGCGTTTTTAATGGCGAGCCAAGTTGACAGTGCCAGCATTAATGGAGGTTCAGCAACTGCTTTACTTCGCCGAATGGTGTTGGGGTTTGGAACATTCTCTAATAGTTCAACACGAAAATCCTTGGGGATATCCTGAACCGATGGAATCTTATACGTATCTGGAGAATGCGTCAAAAGATTACCCTTATCATCCCACTTGATTTCTTCCGTCGTACACCAGCCAACGCCCTGAATATATCCGCCTTCAACCTGGCCGAGATCAATTCCCGGATTGAGGGAGTCGCCCACGTCATGCAAGATGTCTGTCCTGAGCAGCGTGTGCAGACCTGTGAGCACGTCGACGAGCACTTCAGAGACGCACATTCCGAACGCAAAATAATGAAACGGCCGGCCCCATCCTTTTTCCTTATCCCAGCCGATGTTGGGCGTTTTGTAATAGCCGGTTGCGCTTAAGCTGACCTGCCGCAGCTGCATGAGCGGCATCGCATCGGCAAAAGCGATCTTGCGTTCGGGATGCATCATGTCAAGAATCATGTCATCCTGAAAAATGACGTCTTCTTTTTTGGTAGGCGGGTTGGGATTTTTCTCTGTAAAAATCTGCGCAACGGCCTCTGCGATTCTTCCTTTTAAGATATCCACGGCGTTTTTAACTGCCATACCGTTCAAATCCGCGCCCGCCGAGGCTGCAGTCGCAGAGGTATTCGGCACCTTTGACGTATTGGTTGCGTTCACTTTCACGCGGTTTAAACGCACCCCGAATTCCGCAGCAGCAACCTGTTGCATTTTGGTATGCAGCCCCTGTCCCATTTCCGTGCCACCGTGATTCACCAGAATCGTCCCGTCTTTGTAAACATTGACGAGGGCACCGGCCTGATTTAAAAATGTCGTTGTGAAAGAAATGCCGAATTTTACCGGCGTGACCGCAAGGCCCTTTTTGAAGAACTCATTTTTCGCGTTGAACGCTTCGACATCTTTCCGTCGATTCCAATAATCGGATGACTTCATCAACTGATCGTATATCAAGAACAGTCGGTTGTTCTCGACGGTCTCACCGTAGTGTGTCACGTTGTTCGCATCCAGCCCGTAAAAATTTTTCTGACGAATTTCGGCGGAATCTTTTCCGAGTGAGCGAGCGATACGGTCGACGACAGTTTCGGCCACAGCCATCCCCTGCGGGCCGCCGAAACCTCTGAACGCCGTGTTTGAAGGAAGGTTTGTCTTGCAAACTTTCCCGACCACAGAAATGTTCGGAACAAAGTAAGCGTTGTCGACATGCAACATGGCACGTTCCATGATCGCAAAGGACAAATCGGTAGCGCATCCGCCGTCGCTGTTGAGCTCGTATTTTGCGGCCAGAATCTTTCCTTCCTCATCAAAACCGACTTCGTATCGGGAAAGGAACCGATGTCTCTTTCCAGTGATTCTCTGATCGTCGTCACGAAACAACCGTATCTTCACTGGCCGTTTCGTTGCCCAACAGAGTAAAGCCGCCCAACACGCTGCGTGATTTCCCTGCGTCTCTTTGCCGCCAAACGCTCCTCCCATCCTCCGCACTTCGACGACGACCTCGTTTTTGGCGATGCCCAGCACCTCTGCGATTAAGGATTGGGTTTCAGATGGATGCTGCGTGGAGCTGAATACATTAATTTCTTTCCCTTCGCCGGGCACGCATAAACACACTTGTGTTTCAAGATACCAATGCTCCTGCGCACCTGTGTATAGCCGGCCCGTAATGACATGCGGGGCTTTCTTCAGCGCTTCGTCGGGGTTTCCTCTGTTCATTTTTCTTGGAGGGCCGAGCAGGCTGTTTTCCTCGAGAGCTTTTTCGATCGTGAGTATTGGCTCCAATATTTCGTATTCAACCTTGATTTTCCGCTCGGCCTCCAGACATAGTTCCTCTGTTTCTGCCGCAATCAAAAACATTGCCTGACCGATGCATATGACCTTCTCCTGAGCAAGACAGAATTCATCTTTGACGACTGGACCCATCTGATTATGTCCCGGGATATCTTTATGCGAAAGGACAGCGTGAACGCCGGGGATTTTCTTTGCTTCGGAGAAGTCAAAACTTTTTATTCTCGCATGTGCGTGAGGGCTATACACTACTCGTCCGACGAGCAACTGCTCGTTCACAAGCATATCGTCGATGTAAACAGCTTCGCCGGAAACATGCTTGGATGCAGATTCGTGAGGAGTCAATGGCTTCATATCACGATATGGTTTCGCTCCAGAATTTAAGCAACAAGTTCCGTGCAGCAATTGTCCGAAATTCCGCGCCGGCACGCGCGTCAGAGATGGGCGAAAATTCGCCGTCGAAAATCTGCATAGCTTCTTCAACGACTTCGCGCTTCCACGGCTTTCCGACGAAGAATTTCTCAACGTTCAATGCCCGTTTTGTCGTCTCTGCCATTCCCCCGTAAGCGAGTTTGATGTTCTCAACCACCTGGCGATCATTCAAATCGATTCGAAATCCTCCGCTGACAGTTGAGATATCCAGGTCTTTACGTTTGGATACTTTATATGATTTCACGATCGAGCCGTTCCTCATTTTCGGAAGGACGACCGCCGTGATGAGCTCATCGGGACGGCGGGCAGTTTTGCGGTAGCCAACAACGAATTCATCCAGAGAAACTTCACGCCTTTTCGCTGAATTCGATAAAACAACTTTTGCGTTGTATGCTATGAGGACCGGCAGGGTATCACCTATTGGCGATGCTGTGCCGAGGTTTCCTCCGAATGTCGCAACATTCCTGATCTGTTGCGAACCGAAAACATTCAACATCTCGTAAAGAGCAGGAAAGTTGTTTTCCAATGAGCCCATAGCATCCGATAACGACACACCGGCGCCGATGGAAAGCACATCGGGTTTGTCAGAAATCAGTTTGAGTTCCTCAACACCTGAAATGTCGATGATTTCTTTCAGGATTTCGTGTTTCTTTGTCACGCGTAAGGCGACGTCTGTCGCTCCGCAAATCACGAACGCCTCTGGATGGAGTCTGATCAAGCTGAGAGCTTCAGAAAGTTTGGCCGGACGTAGGTAGAGCTGCTGACCAGTTTGAAGTTGGAGAGATTCGCGGGGAATCGACTTCAGAAGCGACGCAATCTGCGGTTCATTTCTTGAAAACTGATCCATCCCATGATGGACGCACGAAGTGGCGGCCGCTTCGATAATTGGCTTGTAACCCGTACATCTGCAGAGATTTCCTGTAAGTGAGTCGTCGATTTCTTCGCGGGACGGATGGTTTTTGTTCTTGTAGAGCGAGAAGAGAGACATGATAAAACCGGGAGTACAATATCCGCATTGACTGCCGTTCGTCTCCACCATTGCCTGTTGAACCGGATGTAATTCTCCCCGATCATTTTTCAGATTCTCCACGGTGATGAGCTGCCTGCCGTGAATCATCGGAAGGAAGAGGAGGCACGAGTCGACCGATTCGTAACGAAGAGTGCCATCCGGCTGAAGTTCTCCCAGGACGACCGTGCACGCGCCACAGTCTCCCTCAGCACAACCTTCCTTGACGCCTTTGTGCAAAGGCAAGCTTCGCAAATAGTTCAGCACAGTCGTCGTTGGACGGAGTGCCGAGTTTCTGAAATCCTCCGTTACGACTTTGTCGTCGAGAACAAACGAAACAGAATCGTTAAGGTTACTCAAAGGGATTTCCTATAGTTTATCTTCGGTTTATGTTACCAATTCTCGTTGCAAGTTTCAAGGTGAATCATCCTCGCCTTGATTACATTTGCTTATGTTTGTAGATTGACCAACCATTCGGCCACCTTATCCTTGAATAAATTCATCGTCATTTCTGTCGTTATCGTAGCCGTCCTTGCGGCTCTCGGGGTAACCGGTTATTTCTACTACAAGAATGTTTTTCTGCGGCACGACGAGAAATTCATTATTGATTTCGTGCGAAAGTATCCAGAAAAAGCTTCCCTCCGAATTGTCAGGAACGACTCGGTCGAAGTCGATTTCCACACCAACCGGCCGATGCCGCTCGCGAGCACAGTAAAGATTATTCTCGCTGTTGAATTTGCAAGACAAGTCGCCGACCAAAAGATCGAACCCGAAGAACGCATTCCTCTCGAAGATTTGAGTTTGTTTTACATTCCTAACACAGACGGCGGTGCACATCCTGCCTGGCTGAAATATCTGAACGAGAATAGCTTTACTGAGCACAACTCGGTTTCCCTTCGAAATGTCGCCAAGGGAATGATCACCTTCAGCTCGAACGCGAACACTGAATACTTGATGTCGAGGCTGGGGCTCGAGAACATCAACAGGAATTTCGTGATTCTCAACTTCAAGCATCATGAGAAAATCTATCCGTTTATTTCGGCCCTGTACCTCTTCCGCAACGAAAAGGAATTTCCATCGCAGCAATTTTATGACATGATGAAAAAGATGTCGATGACGGAGTATACTGAAGAGGCGCTGAACATCCATCGCCGGTTGAAGAACGACCGTGACAGCTCGCTTCGCAAAACATTTGTCATGCCCGGCCTTGAATTACAACGCATCTGGTCGGATCGCTTGCCGAGGTCAACAACTCGCGAATACTCGGACCTGCTGAAAACCATTACATCAAAGACATCATTTCCTGCAAGCATGCAAAAAGAGCTCGATGTACTGCTTGAGTGGCCGATGGAGATGAACCCAAAGAACAAGGAACTCTATCAGTACCTCGGCGGCAAGGGTGGGTCGACAGCTTTCGCGCTCACGTATGCCCTCTATGCGCGTGACCACGAAGGAAATACTACTGAAATCGTGACGTTTTTCGACGACCTCGCCCTCATGGAAGGTCAACGACTACGGGCGGCGCTGTCCTCGTTTCAGAGAAACATTTTGTCCAATGGAGAATTTCGGCGAGAGGCTCGCGAAACGGTGGCTTTACTTCGATGAATCCCCGCAATCCATCTAATTGTATCTTCTACTGACCAATTTCGCGGAGGTTAACTGTGGAATGGATTTTTGAACCTCAATCCTGGGTCGCCCTTGTGACTCTCACGGTGTTGGAGATTGTCCTGGGCATCGACAATATTATTTTCATCTCCATACTCGCTGGAAAACTACCGCGTCATCAACAGCCAAGAGCCCGGAGTGTCGGATTGACCCTTGCAATGCTTACAAGGATTGCACTCCTGTTTTCCCTGACATGGGTCATGCGGCTTACTGAGCCTATCTTCGTTTTGCTGGCCCAGGAAGTATCCGGACGAGATCTCATTCTTATTTTCGGTGGACTCTTTTTGCTCGCCAAAAGCACTCACGAGATTCACAACAAACTGGAAGGCGAGGAGGGTGAAACCTCGAAATCAATTAAGGCTTCATTCACAAGCATTATTGTCCAGATAGCCCTTCTTGATATTGTTTTTTCATTGGATTCTGTGATTACGGCTGTCGGCATGGCAAACATCCTTGCCATCATGATAACGGCGGTCGTTATCGCGGTCGGATTTATGCTTGTCTTCGCTGGCCCCATCAGCGATTTCGTCCACAGGCATCCGACGATAAAGATTCTCGCCCTAGCTTTTCTCTTGTTGATCGGCGTAACGTTGATCGCCGAGGGTTTTCACCAACATATTTCGAAGGGATACATTTATTTTGCCATGGCGTTCTCGGTGTTTGTGGAAATGCTGAACCTTCGGCTTCGAAAGAAGGTCGCGCCTGTGTTGTTGCGAGATCCTATCGTCGAAGAAAAGCGTTAGTCCGTGACTCATCGGCAGACTTGTCTTCGCAGCAAACGTGTTATAACGCCGCAAGGTGTCCGGCCTGCAATAGTTGTGTTTGAGGGCGAGAAGATTGTCGAGGTGAGCGATTTTAATGCTATTCCTCGCGGATCTGCGCTTGAAGATGTTGGCGACCTTGTTATATCTCCGGGCCTTGTCGACTCACACGTGCACATCAATGAACCAGGTCGGACAGAATGGGAAGGTTTTGAAAGCGCAACCAAAGCTGCGGCGGCAGGGGGGATCACGACGTTGGTCGATATGCCGCTCAACAGCTCTCCGGTAACGACGACAGTTAATGCATTTAAAAAGAAACTTGCATCCGCGGAAGGAAAGCTGTATGTGGATTGCGGCTTTTATGGCGGCTTGATTCCGGGGAATACGGACGATTTGAAGCCCCTGATCGATGCCGGCGTTCTTGGCGTAAAGGCATTCCTGGTTCATTCAGGTATTGACGAATTTCCAAATGCGACAGAGGAAGAGTTATGTGCAGGTATGCCAATCATCGCAAAATCAGGACTACCTTTACTTGTTCATTGTGAATTACAATCCCATTCCAACAATCCAATAATCCCGCAATCCAAATCAAGGAATTACGCTGACTATATTTCCTCCCGGCCGCGTCAATGGGAACACGACGCAATCGACTTGATGATTCGTCTTTGCCGCGAATTTTCGTGTAGGACTCACGTTGTGCATCTTTCTTCGGCAGATGCCGTTTCTATGTTAGTAAAGGCGCGAAAGAGCGGGCATCCGCTCACAATCGAAACATGCCCGCATTATTTGGTCTTTTCTGCCGAAGAAATCCACGACGGCGATACCCGATTCAAATGTGCTCCACCAATTCGCGAAAACGAAAACCGCGTGAGGTTATGGCAAGCCCTCAAAGACGGAACGATCGATTTTATCGTCTCCGACCATTCACCAAGCCCTCCGGAGTTCAAGCTCTTAAAGGAAGGAGATTTTCAGAAAGCCTGGGGCGGCATTGCCTCGCTGCAGTTTGGATTGCCCGCGGTTTGGACGGAGGCGAAAAAATTTGGATTTAGAGTCGAAGACGTTTCTCGATGGATGTCGAGTCAGCCTACAAAGTTTCTCAGCCTCGATGACAAGAAAGGCTCAATATCTCCCGGACACGACGCAGATTTCGTCGTTTGGAATCCCGAAGAATCGTTTACGGTCGAGCCTTCAGTTACCTTTCACCGACATAAGGTTACTCCGTATGAAGGAAAAATTCTTTTTGGCAAGGTAGAGAAAACGTATCTTAGAGGTGAACTCGCGTTTGAGAAAGGGTCAATTGTAGGACGTCAAAGAGGCAGTGTTTTGTACGGAAAACATAAACAAAGGAGTACGGCATAATGACTTCTGACCAGGGAGCTGCGGCATTTTCGGGATATATTGACATTGCCGCAGAACACGTCGGCGGAAAAGCAATGCTTGCGAGCGACGAATTCTTCGCGGCCAAAGAAAATCTTTTGAAGCCAGGCCGTAGTATCTTTATTCCCGACAAATTTACCGACCGCGGCAAATGGATGGACGGCTGGGAAACGAGACGGAAAAGGACGCCGGGGTATGATTGGTGTATCATCAAACTTGGTTTGCCCGGGATCATCAAGGGAATTGACATCGATACGAATCATTTTCTCGGCAACAATCCCTCGTACGCTTCGATTGAAGCCTGTTCTTCACCTGAAAGCTCTTCCGGTCAGAAGTTAGCGTCGAACAATACGAAGTGGACAGAAATCCTGCCAAAATCTCCGCTAAAACCAGGATCGCAAAATCTTTTTCCCGTTTCAAGCACTGATCGATGGACTCACATCCGCCTCAATATTTATCCCGATGGCGGCGTGGCGCGATTGCGAATCTATGGCGAGGTCCTACCCGATTGGTCAAAGATGAAAAAGAATCAGGTCATCGACCTCGCAGCCGTCGAACATGGCGGCATTGTCGTCGCCGCCAGCGATATGTTCTTCGGGTCGAAAGAGAACCTCATCATGCCCGGCCGCGCACAGAATATGGGAAACGGTTGGGAAACAAAACGCAGGAGGGGGCCCGGCTATGATTGGGCGATCGTGAGGCTCGGCAGACCAGGACAAGTCAAGAAGATCGAGGTTGACACAAACCATTTCAAAGGAAATTTTCCGGATACGTGTTCCATCGACATATGCGACGCCGCGGGAAAGCCCCTCGACGCGCTTACATGGGCAGAGTTTGATTGGACTGAAATTCTTGCCAAAACGAAACTCAACGCACATTCCCGGCATTTCTTTCAGAATGAACTGAAGAAGTCCGGACTTGCAAGCCATGTCCGCCTCAACATCTACCCCGACGGCGGTGTGAGCAGGTTGCGAATCTTTGGAATCCTGGCGTAGGAGATGACCCTCGACGAACTGAACAGCTTGTCGTTCGAAGCGGCATATGTTGATTTCCAAAAATGCTGCGGGGCAAAGAACTGGGTGCGAGGAATTGTTGACCGGCGGCCCTTTAGATCCTCTCAAGAAGTTTTTGACTCGGCTGATACAATTTGGAAGGACCTTTCGTCGTCTGATTGGAAAGAGGCCTTTGAGCACCACCCAACAATTGGCGACCTCGACGGGTTGAAGCAGAAATCTGCCCCAACGGCTAAATTAGCTGAGGAGGAGCAGGCGGGAATTCAGACAGCAACAGACGACGTTTTACAACGTCTCGCGGAGAGGAATCAAGAGTACGAGGAAAAATTCGGATACATCTTTATTGTATGTGCAACTGGCAAAAGCGCGGAGGAAATGTTGAGAATGCTTGAAGAGAGGCTGAGCAACCATCCGGATCAAGAGTTGACGATAGCGGCCGAGGAGCAACGAAAGATTACGAAAATACGGTTGGAGAAGATGTTGGGGTGACGTGTTTTGCATGGATTTGATACCGAGTAATTTCAAAAACCAAAATGTCATTCCGTCGGATTTTAAGACGGAATCCAGAACTTAGCCGTGATCTCGACAATTGACGCAAGAATGTCATACGAGAACCGGAAACCGGCTCGGTTCTGGATGCCCGCTTAAAATCCGCGGGCATGACAAGGTATTTTTGAGATAGGTTCTAGTCAGACCCCTACGGACAGCCACAAAGGAATCATGAACCGAACCGT
>JACPSI010000152.1 GCA_016193365.1 Ignavibacteriales bacterium | reverse complement strand
AATGATGTCCTTGGCAATCCTGGCGCGAAAATGTCCCCTGTGCACCAAAGGTTCGATTTGCGTCATGCGAACCTTGACGATGGCAAACTCTGCCGCAACGAAAAAACCGTTCAGCGCGACAAAAAACAGAACGACCAGGATGTCGAACGTGACAGTCCAAAAATTCATGAATACTCCTTCTCATCGCCAATATAGTCCAATTTGCTATGTCGTTCAAGGAAGTCACTTGACGTGGCTCAAAAGCTTGAATAATCAGACAATTTTGAGCATACTGGAATCATGAGCCAACAGAGCAGCGCCGTCAGTATCAACGAAAACAAGAAATCCAGATTTCAATCTCTGCTCTTTGTTATGGGCCTGGTGCTCCTTTTTGTTGTTTTTATGAAGAGCGGATTGTTGGAACAGGTATCGCGTGAAAATCTTCGCGATCTCGGGGCAAATCCTTTTGCGCCCCTCGTCATCATTGCCGCCATGACGGGCGCATGGACATTTGCATTGCCAGCCTCGGTGTTCTTTTTTATAACGCCCTTGTTGTTTCCTCCACTCGCTTCCACGGGAATCATCTGCGCGGGAAGCGCGGCGGGTAGTGCGATGGGTTATGTTGCAGCGAGGTTTGGGGGAAGTCCGTGGTTCGAGAGGTTTAACAACTCACGCGTGACAAGATTCCTCGGCCGGCACTCGACGTTTTCAGCTTTGTTTTCGGTCCGGGTTTTTCCCAGCTCCCCTCATATGTTCATCAACTACGGAGCCGGCCTCCTTAAGATTCCCTTCACGAGGTTCATCACTGCCACGTTATTGGGAATAGGCATTAAAGCGTTTTTGTATTCAAGTGCCATAGAAGGCAGTATGGGAGCGTCAAGCATTCAAGAGGCTCTCAACTGGCAAACGGTGAGCGCTCTGATGGCGTTGACAGCACTGGGCATTGCAGGCCACGTCGTGCAGCGACGGTGGAAAAAAGAGGAAGACAAGGTGTGAGATTTACTTGCGGAGTTGTGTCGAGATCCAGCCGAGGTAGGATTCCAGCTTTGCCAAAAAGTTCACATATACCGTAGACCACTCCACGGGGTTGCCGGGTTGGGCTTTTCCAAGAGCCTCCTGAAAGACCCTCGATACCTCAACAGCAATCCTTTGTTTCCCCTCTTCAATGGCCGTTTCCATGTCCGATGAGTAGAAAAGCTTCATGCTCCGAATATCGTGACGGATGCGTGCTTCCGGCGAACCTTTCGCAAAAAATGACAGATCGGTTTTTCCTCCGCCGGATGTCTCGTAAATAAAGAGATTCCACCGTTCCATAAGTGTGCGGAAGTCTTTTTCACTTTGACATTGGTCGAGAGGAAGGCGGCTTGCGAATTCCTCAGTGGCGACCGAATGCCGGAAGAGCAAATCACCTCCTAAATACTGCGAAAGTAGATTCAAGTCGGTCCGCAAGCCGAGGACACGCTGAACCCCGAGATACACATCACGCTCAAAATTTCGGGTCCCTCCCTGGGGCTTCGCGGCGGCCTGTTGCTTCGCCAGCATCTTCATCTTCATTTCCATGTCGTGGTCAACTTTCTGGGGCTGAGCGCTTTGGACTCCGGTAGGCATCACCTTGCGTGCAACTGAGAACAACGCTGCCCGTTTGTCCCACTCGAGCTCATCGAATTTCTTCGCAGAGGCTGTGAAGGACGGTGTCGAGTCGGTCTGAGCCTGCAGCAGCATGAGAATCCTTGCAAACAGACGTTCTTTATAAAGAGCTTTGAAAATGTTCATGTCAGCAAGCACATAAATATCTTCTCCGACGCAGGAGAACACCGTGTTCCACAGTCGCGCGATTTTGTTGTCACCAACTTTCCGGTCATCCATCGGGCGCATGGTAAAATCCATACCTGCGACGGCGGTGTCGAACACGATCACGCGCTTGCGCCGCCCACGAAATGTCTGGGGTATGCCGACTTCAATGTTTTTCAGTCCGTTCATCCGAAACTGCAGCTTCGTGAAGAACGTTGGCCCGCTGAAGGGGACGACGACGCCGATATCCGAAGCGTGCACACCCTCCAACAACAGATGTTTCACGCATTCCATTGTGCGTTTTGTTTGGAGATCATTACTTGGCAATATCTTTTTCTTGCCGAGGTATTGCTTGCACTCTGAGCGCAGGTCGGAAGTATCGATGAAATGAATTTTTCCCTTCGCCTGGGGCGAGGCAAAGACATTCAGCTTATCGTCGAATAATATTCCGGCAATGAACGACGTCAGTTTTGGCGTTGTTGTGAATTGCGATGCAAGCAAGACTGACCATTGGGAGTTTTTCTCGGCCCACTCGAACAGTCGATGGAGATCATCCGTTTGTGACGCGAGGAGGAAAATATCCCTGTGGAGCCATTGCTGGGCGATTTCGGTTGTTGAGAGAGGTTCGGGTGGGAGCTGAAAGGGGTCGCCCGAAACAACGATGGAATTTTTGGCGAGAGTCGAGAGGGCGGCGAGCTGGGGGAGATACATTGCCTCCGCATCGTCGACAATGACAAAATCGAAACGCATTTCCCGGAGTGTCGGAAGAGAAAGAGCGATGGAAGCTGTTGTGCCAACAAACACTTTCGATTTCAGCAACGCCGCTTCGTCGATTTTTATGAAATCATCCACAGTCTGCATGACCTTTTCAATGCCGCCCAATTCCTCAATCCGTTTGCTCGCTTCGCGATAGTTCTTCCCGTCTTCAAAGTTAATCGGAGAACTGGATTCTCCTTTGAGAATTTCGTTTGACAAGGCTTGCTGTGTCGAGGTCAAACGCTTCTGCAATTGCTGTTTCTCAGCAAACTGTTTTTGCGCTGTGGCGAGATCCTCTTTGGCGAACCCTTTTTTCAAACGTTCCATCATTGAAGCTTTTTCAATGCGGTTGGTTGCTTCTTTTGCTGCGGTGAGATCTTTCGAAGCCTGCTCCAGCTGTTTCTTGACTCCGGCTATTTTTTCACGCAATTCGGCAACTTTTCGCGTGGAGTCCTCGTGCAAAGCATACTTCACTTTGATGCGCCAGTACGTTTCCAGGAGCATTACGCGTTCCTGAAACGTTTTTCGCTTTTCCGCTTTTGCCGCTTCGACGGCTGCTTCGAACGATGTGAACCCAAGCGTCTCGGCATACTGGTTCAGGGGCAGTCCGACGCGAGTCATGTTTCCTGATTCTATTCCGAGCTGTTTGCACACCTCGACGGTTTTGATCACCGCTTCATCGACGAATTCGTTAGAGCTCGAAACGTAGAGGATCTTCTTTCCCGCTTTCAGCCAGCTGGCGGCTGCCATGCTCAACACGCGCCTTTTTCCCGATTGGACCGGCCCCCACACATAGGAGACACGGTTCGAGAGGATTCTTCTTAGTGCGTCTGACCTGTCTTGCGATGTTTCGGGGAGTGATTGCGCCTCGAGGGGGGTAGAGAGCTTATTATCTCCTTCTGATGGATTGAACAGCAGCGAAGCGAGGGTTGAGGCACCGTCAGCAGCGGAGAGGATGTCGTTAACCGGTTTCAGATGGTCTTCATGGCTCCATGAACACTTTATTTCGGGAAGGAAAGGGCCACAATCAACGGGCAGGGCCACCGTCAAGTATTGGTTTTCATGCGACACAAGTTTTCCCGGGAAGGACAGAGGTTCAATGGAACCGAGGGTAAACGTTGCACGCTCGACGAAACGGATCAGCAGGTCTTCCGGTATCTCAAATCGGTAATAAAAATAGCCGGCTACCGACCCCACCTGTTCGCCTGCGAAAAGCGTGATTTCCGCGCGAGTTTTTTTCAGCTGCTCCAGCTCTGCCTGGAGAGCTTTGGCAAGCGAAGGAAAAAGCGGCTCTGTCTGCTTAGTTGAAGCTGTGGTTTCCATGAATTCTGTCTACGGGGGCGGAACGTCAGGGATGACGGGAGCGACGTGTTGTCCTAAACTACGAGAAATGTCAAGAAAAGCAAGGGAGAAACGGGAACGGCAAAAATGTCATATTTAAATTTGGCATTACGACAAAAATGTCGTATAGTGGATGTATGAAAAACGCAGTATATGTCGGCATGGGTGGATGGGAGTTGCCTTCGTTTAATAAGTACTTTTATCCGCCGAAAAAGGGGAAGGGATTCAGGAAGCTGGAATTTTACAGCAGCTACTTTGATTGCGTCGAGGTGAATTCGACATTTTACAATACTTCTCTTTCGTCCCACCATTCAGCACGATGGCTTCAGGATGTAGTGAAAAACTGGAAGTTTCAATTCATCGTTAAATTGTTTCGAGGGTTCACTCATTTATTCAATGCCAACAAAAATGATGTTCTGGCTGTGCATCGCTTGCTTGAACCGCTGCATGCCGAAGGTCGGTTGGCGGGTCTGATCATGCAGTTTCCCTATTCGTTTACTAATCTCAAAGAGCGGCGGGACTATCTTGTACAATTAAGCAAGATTTTCCGCCCGCATCGGCTGTTCGTCGAAGTGAGGCATGGTTCGTGGAATCAACCTTACATTCGGGAGCTTCTGGATGAAAACGGGTTAAACATGGTGAATGTCGACCTTCCGAGGGTGAAGCAACATATTCCGCTTACGGAGAACGCATACGGAGGAGTTTCTTTCTTTCGGCTTATGGGCAGGAATGCAAAAACCTGGGATCGACCGTGGAGGGTTGAAGAAAACAAGAAATACATCGTAAGCGACCGTTACAATTATTTTTATTCTTCCGAAGAACTCCACGAGCTCTTCCGGCGAATTGAAAAAGTCCGCGTAAAAGCAGATTCAACATTTGTTATCTTCCACACAGACCCACAGGCTCACTCGCTGGTGAATGGGTTTCAGCTTAGGCATTTGATAGAGAAGAAGAGCAAACAGGTTTTGGCTCCACAACATATCCTTAAATCGTATCCTCAGCTTAACAATTTCTGCAAACCGATATCTCAATCATTCAAGGAAGAAACCCTCCGTCTTGCTCTGACCTAGGCGAAATTCCCTTTGCGATCCCCGAAATCATCAATGAACTATAGAAGAAGATTTCGGGGATCCTCAGCGCCCACTAAAAAAACGATTCTTCTGTCGTTATAGGCTTCAAACATTCCGGCCCGTCGTTGCGCGACGAGCTGACGAGTTTCGCTACAGGATACGCCTTCATTTTTTCTGCGGGATACGGGACGAGGAGTTTTTTCAAATCTCCTGTTGATTTGTTGCCTCGGTCGAGCCATTCGCTAAAGTCTTCCTCGTTGAGAATAACTGGCATGCGATTGTGGATTGGCTTCATGAGCTCGTTCGGCTCCGTCGTGATGATGGCGAAGCTCGGAAATTCCTCGCCCTGCTCGTTCCTCCAGACGGAAAAAAGTCCGGCAAACATGAACATCCGATCGTCCTTCATGCGGAACGCGACCGGCTGTCGTTCGACAAAGTCTTTCCTTTTGCCGCGAACTTCTTTTGTCACATTGATTTTTTTCCACTCGTAAAACGCGTCCGCCGGTACCAGACAACGAGCGTTCTGGAAATAGGGCCCGAAAAGTCTGCTGGATTCCAGCGTTTCACTTTTTGCGTTGAATGCTGAGAGCGGCCGGTTGTCAGGCCCCGTCAGCGGCTTCCCGTCGACAGAGGTGTGCGGTGTGAGCCACCAGCGCATTCTCTCGACACTGACTTTCTTCTGACGCATCGCGATCGCAGGAAGGCTATCCGTCGGCGCGGCGTTGTAGCGTGGGAGCATCTCGAACGGCTGGCCCCGCAGTTCCATCTCTTTGAGCTTTTCAAACGTTGTAAAAATTCTTTTGCCGTCGATGATGGCGTAGCGTCCACACATAGTCAAGAGAAAGCAATCAGGAGTAATGTCCGCCAGAGGCGGATGCGCCTACGGCGCAGATTAGTGGATGAATGGAAGGTAAGAAAGAATTGAAAAAGAACGAGAGGAGGAGAGATAGAATTCCGATTGTCTTCGCACTTCCTATGCTAAAAATCGGAATTCCTAAAAAAAAAGGCGAGGGAATCCTCGCCTTTGAAACAACAAGCTCTGAAAGAACTTACGGCTTGTCGGGTAATACTTCGAAAGCATCTCCGAAAAGCTCATCAGCAACGGCCGATGAGTCGAAGAAGCCGCGAAACTCAGAACCCTCCAACTTGCGACGCCGCAGGAAGAGCAGCACTGCGGAGAGAGTCAATCCAGCGATGAGGCCAAGAACGATGTACTTCTTCATGAAGCGTAAACCCCCGGTTTGAAAAACTGTGAAGAGGACGATTGTAGTTGATTCAAATATAATGATTTACGTGAATAAATAAAACATTGTAGGAATTATTATTAACGAAGTTTAATCTCACGTGAACATCCCAAGCTGATCGTTGCCGACCCTCCTGAAGTTCTCGGACGAAAGTCTGAACCTCGGCGATTCCCGGAAATGCTTCTTTTGACTGGCCTGGAAAAGTTGTCTGATGGTTTCTGCTATCTGGCCTTCCCCCTTCATGCGCTTCCCAAACGTGGAGTCGTTGAGCTTTCCGCCCCGAATGTCGCGGATTCTGCTCAAAATCTTTGGCGCTCGGTTCGGCATCGACCTCCTGAGCCAGTCCTGAAACAGGTCTTTGATAGCATACGGCAGTCTCAACATGGTATAACCTGCATAATGAGCGCCGCTCGAAGCCGCCGCCTTGAGAATCGATGGGATCTCTTCGTCCGTCAGACCCGGTATTATCGGTGCAACGAGGACTCCGACGCGGACGCCGTTTTTTGAAAGAACCTCGATAGTCTCCAATCGTTTTACGGGAGACGATGTCCGGGGTTCCATAATTCGGGCAAGATGGTTGTCCAATGTCGTTATCGACACGGTGACGGAGGCAATGTTGAACTCCGCCATTTCCTTCAGGATGTCGAGATCTCGCTGCACGAGGCCGTTCTTTGTAATGATGGAAACAGGATTTCGGAAATCAAGGAAAACTCGAAGGCACTGTCGCGTAAGCTCCAGTTTCCGCTCGACTGGCTGGTAGCAGTCGGTATTCCCTGAAAGGGCCACGATTTGGGGTTTCCATGTTTTAGAATTGAACGCCTCTGCAAGAAGTTTTGGGGCGTCGAGTTTCACCATGATTTTTGTTTCGAAATCGATGCCCGAGGAAAACCCGAGGTACTCATGGGAAGGCCTCGCATAACAATAGATGCAGCCATGCTCGCAGCCGCGATAGGGATTGATGCTGTAATCAAAACCAAGGTCCGGGCTGTCGTTCCTCGCAAGCAATGTTTTTGAATCATCGACAAAGAATTTAGTGAGGATTTTCCGACTCTCTTCCTGATCATCGTAGGAGTTGTCGTCTTCAAGCGACTCCAGATGGAGCTCCTCGAATCGATTTGGCGGATTGAAGCTTGCGCCGCGGCCTTTGAGCGCTGCAGATTGGGGTTTCATAAGGGAACGACATTTTTGGCTATGTT
>JACPSI010000017.1 GCA_016193365.1 Ignavibacteriales bacterium | reverse complement strand
ACAGGACGGCGATAAAGCGGCTGCTCTGAAACAATGCGAGGACGCGCTTGCCGCTCTCGTCGGACAATCCGAAGCTCCCCTGATTGCCCTCCTGGACAAAATCGATATGCGGTTGAATGAACTCTCGCGATTATCGAATCAGGATTTATGGGCACGAGGTTCGGAGCTGAATGAAGTACAGAATTGGATCGATGAAGCCAAGAAGAATCCTCTCAGCGTAGTTTCAAAGTTCTCTGGCCGTATTGCGGACCAGCAGAGCAGGCTGGACGCGCTGCGAAAGACGCTTCAGCAAATCGCAGAATCCGGCATGGGCATGCAGTCGTATACCGTCGGTACGTGGGCCCGGGATCGTGACTGTCTGTGGAACATCGCCAAGAAACCAAAAATTTACGACAACGCGTTCCTGTGGCCCAAGATCTGGCAGGGCAATAGGGACATGGTGAAAAACCCCGATGTCATACAGCCGGGATGGAAATTGAAGATCCCGCCAAAGGCAGAGCTCACGAGCGAAGAACGTTCAGCATTACGCTCGTACTGGGCGAAGAAGCAGGCTTCAAAGCCAGCAGCAATGAAATAGGAGGTACCGCTTCCCACGTTTTACAGTCTGAAGTTTAGAATCCATGCAACGCCCTCTCCGCTTACGCGGACAGAGGGCGTTGTGCGTTTTAATGATAACCGATAGGAGGAGGTCTTCTTTGGTGGAAAAAAAGCTCCCTTTGACAGGAGTTGATACAGTGCAGCTGCTCGGGTTTAACGATGCAAACCTCCAGCTTATTGAAGACAGGTTTGATGCAACAGTCACCGTCCGGGGAGACCAGATTACCCTCAGAGGGTCGCAGGCACATGTGACCAAGGTAGAGAAGGTCTTCAAAGAGCTCATTTATATCCTCAACAAAAATGGCAACCTGACGCCGAATGATGTCGACACGGTCATTGACCTTGTCTCCGTTAACGGGTCCGCACCCGACCTGCCTGCTGATGTTTCCGCCGAGGAATCGGATACGGTCATTCTGTACACCAAGTCAGGAATAATCAAGGCCCGCACTGCGGGTCAAAAGCATTATGTGCAGGAAGCCCGGAGGAACGACATCGTGTTTGCCATCGGCCCGGCAGGGACGGGAAAAACGTATTTGGCTGTTGCAATGGCCGTTGCAGCTCTGAAGAACCGCGATGTCACAAGGATCATCCTCGCGCGGCCGGCGGTTGAAGCGGGAGAAAGCCTCGGATTCTTGCCGGGGGATTTTCGAGAGAAAATCGACCCCTACTTGCGGCCATTGTATGACGCGTTGGACGATATGCTCTCGGCAGAAAAGCTCAGGAGTTATCTCGAAAAAAGAATTGTCGAAATTGTTCCGCTCGCATACATGCGGGGCAGGACGCTCCACAACGCTTTTGTCATCCTCGACGAAGCGCAGAATGCCACGGCCATGCAAATGAAGATGTTTCTTACGCGGCTGGGGGAGCATTCGCGAGCGATTGTCACAGGCGACATCACACAGATCGACCTGCCACAAAAAACAACATCGGGGCTTGTCCAGATTCAGGATGTGCTAAAGCAGATTCAGGGAGTTTCTTTCGTATACCTTGACAAGAACGATGTTGTGCGGCATCGGTTGGTTAAGGACATCATCGATGCGTACAGCCGGTTTGGTTCAACCAATGGCAACAACAAACAAGACGGCTAGCGCCGGTGTTTCTGCTTGTTCCAGACTTCATCCATCTCATCGAGAGTTGAAGTCTCGAGCCTTTTTCCCCGACGTCTGAATTCCTTTTCAATTGCCCGGAATCTCTTCGTGAATTTTTCAATTGAACGACGCAATGCAATTTCCGGGTTCACGTGCAGAAATCGTGAATAGTTGACCAGGGCAAACAAGACGTCGCCGAGTTCGTCTTCGAGGTGGCCGCGGTTGCCAGAGCGTTCTGCCCACTGTAGTTCGGTGACTTCCTCATCGACTTTCTTCCAGACATCCTGTTTTTTCTTCCAGTCAAAGCCGACTTTTGAAGCCTTCTCCTGCAAGCGGTATGCCCTGAGGAGCGCAGGAAGCTGTTTTGGCACACCGTCGAGGACAGAATCGCGGCCTTCTGCCATTTTGATTTTTTCCCAGTTTGCTTTGACGTCTTGTGCCGAGCTTGCTTTGATGTTACCGAAAACATGAGGATGCCTGCGTATCAGTTTTTCTTTCACATGGCTCAAGACATCGTTGATGGTAAAGGCTCTCTCCTCTTGAGCAATGACGGAGTGGAAGGCAACATGCAAGAGAAGGTCGCCGAGTTCTTTCTTCAATTCCTCCAGGTTGTTGTCGTCGATCGCTTCAATGACTTCATAAGCCTCCTCGATGAGGCTCTGCCGAATGGACTGATGAGTTTGCTCACGATCCCACGGGCATTCCTTTCGTAATCGTGAGACGATGCGGAAGAATTCTTCAAACTGAACTTGTGTGGAAATTTTTCTCTGTTTGCTCATTGCGGGTCGAGCATCTTATTGAAAAGTTGGAGGAGAATCAAATCCGGAGCACATTTGGCGATTGTTTTTTTGGCGGGTAATCCGTACCTTAGTATGTGAGTGTGTCCGAGAAGGGGCTGTAGCTCAGCTGGGAGAGCGCTTCGTTCGCAACGAAGAGGTCGTCGGTTCGATCCCGATCAGCTCCACACCCTGGTTAATTGGTAAAATCGCTAAGGCTAAGTCCAATGAACCAATTACAAGTCACCAATGAACCAGGCAAAAGATTGGAGCAATTATCAGGTTTCTCTTGATTTCAGAGGTCAAGTCCTGCGCAACAGAACGTTGCTTAACCCCGCCAGGTCCGGAAGGAAGCAACGGTCGGCAAAGAGTTTTGTGTGACGCAGTCAGCTTGGCCTCTTTCTTTTTACAGCGGTCTGGTCCGGCACGGGGAAGAAGGTTTTACGGAGTTTGATCGTCAGCCCACCGTTGGCTGCCCAAAAAAGATGGTTGGGCAATACGGAACCATATTCATGGACCATCTGAAAAAACTTCATTTAATGTACACCATCAGTCTGATTCGACTGCAAGGAAATCTCCGCAGCGAAGAACGCAACGGCGCACGTGGAACGCTCTCCAAAGTGTCATCCCGACACTCCGGACAGGGAGTCGAGGGGCTTGTTTCGCTTCGCCGAAACGCACTGTGTTTGGATTCCCATCGGACGAGGCTGAAGTGGAGCAAAAGCCCATATGAAAAAAGACATTATCATCAACTCGACGGCGAACGAGCACCGCATCGCCATCCTTGAGGACGGAAAACTCGCCGAACTTTTCGTCGAAACACCCGGCAAGGCCCGCAATGTCGGAGATATCTATCTCGGCAAAGTGGCCAAAGTGATGCCGGGGATCCGAGCTGCCTTCATCGAGATCGGCCATCAGCAGGACGCCTTCCTTCATTTTTCCGACATCGGCGAATCCCAGGAAGAATACAACGCTCTCTTTGAGGATGACGACGACGAAGATGAGAACGGGGGAGGTCCAGCCACAGACAACGGCGGCGCCCAAAATAACGGCAACGACGCATCGACCGGCCAGGCTTCCGCCGTCGCCACTCAGGTGCACACCAGACCAGCACCGGCACCCCGCAGGCGTCCCGAAATCAACCTCCAAAAAGGCCAGGACATCCTCGTCCAGATTACAAAAGAACCCGTTGGGAAAAAGGGAGTTCGCGTCCGTTCTGACATTTCTCTTCCGGGAAGATTCCTTGTGCTTCTCCCGTTCGACGGAAAGGTCGGTGTGTCGCGGAAGCTTGCAAATTTTAAGGAGAAGCGACGGCTGAGAAAGATCGTACGGTCATTTCTGCCGAACGGCTTTGGAGCAATTATCAGAACTGTGGCGGAGGGGAAAAGCGAAGAGCTCATCAAGCAGGACCTTGAAGAGCAGATGAAGATCTGGCACACCATCGAAAAGGCGGTAAAGGCAGAAAAAGCTCCCGCGCTGATTTACAAAGACATGAACACGACATCCAGCGTGATCCGCGATCTGTTTCAGGAGTCTGTGGAGCACGTTGTGGCCGACGACAAGAAACTCTACAAGGAAATCCGGTCGTACGTGCAGTGGATGTCGCCCGACATGGCTGACCGCGTGGAGTACTACAACGAAAAAGAACCGGTCTTTGACAAATACGGTATTGAGAAGGATATTCAATCGTTGTTCAGCAAAAAAATATGGATGAAAAGCGGCGGTTACATCTATATTGAAAAAACGGAAGCCATGACAGTCATCGACGTCAACAGCGGACGCTATGCTGCAAAGAGGGAACAGGAACAAAATTCGCTCCGTACCGACCTGGAGGCGGCCAGAGAAGTCTGCCGTCAACTGCGGCTGCGGGATATCGGCGGGTTGGTTGTCGTGGATTTCATCGATCTTGAGGAAGAGAAGAACAAGAAGAAAATTTTCGATGAAGTGAAAAAGGAGCTCAGAAGAGACCGGGCGAAGGTTACCGTATTGCCGCTGACCGAATTCAGCATCATGCAACTTACGAGGCAAAGAATTCGCCAGAGTGTTCTGTTGAGCTTCAGCGAGAATTGCCCCACGTGTGGCGGAACGGGGCAAGTACAGTCAAAGACGACCACCATCAACCAGATCGAGCGATGGATCAAACGGTTCAAAAGTGAAAGTCGCGAGTTCAGGCTCGAACTGCATGCCAACCCGACGATCGCCGAATACCTGACGCATGGGACGATCAGCAGGTTGACGAAAATTCAGTTCAAGTTTTTTGTGAAAATTCGCCTGGTCGCAGAACCGGCGCTGCAACTCAACGAGTTCAAGTTTTTCAGCGTTCGTCAGAAGAAAGACGTTACCGAGCAGTTCAAACTCTAGAGAAGGACCTCAATAATGAAAATCTTCATTGATAGTGCCAATCTTGAGGAGATTAAAGAAGCCACAAGCATGGGCGTATTGGACGGCGTCACGACGAACCCGAGTCTGGTGGCAAAAGAGGGCAAGGATTTCAGGAAATTGCTGGAAGAGATTTGTTCGGTCGTTGACGGCGATATCAGCGCAGAGGTGGTTTCGGTCGACACTGATGGTATGATCAAGGAAGGCCGGGAGCTCGCAAAGATTCACAAGAACATCGTGGTCAAAGTCCCGTTGATCAAAGAAGGCTTAAAGGCCGTCAAGAGTCTGAAAAAGGAAGGAATTCGCACAAATGTGACACTCTGTTTCTCGGCGAACCAGGCTTTGCTCGCTGCAAAGGCCGGTGCCTACATTGTCAGTCCTTTCATTGGACGCCTCGACGACATCAGTCACGTGGGAATGGACCTTATTCGCCAGGTCGTCACGATCTACCGAAATTACACTTACAAAACACAAGTGTTGGTCGCGAGCGTGCGCCATCCCGTCCATGTGGTGGAAGCGGCAATGATCGGAGCGGACATCTGCACGATCCCTTTCAAAGTCATTGACCAGCTGATCAAACATCCGCTGACGGATATCGGGCTCGATCGATTCCTGGCCGATTGGAAAAAAGCTCAGCCAAAATAAACAATGAAGAGGACAGCGTTCAACAGAATTCATACGTCGCTTGGCGGAAAAATGGTTGAGTTCGGCGGGTTTGAAATGCCGGTTCAGTACTCCGGCATTATCGAGGAACACCTCGCCGTCCGCAAAAGTGTCGGTGTCTTCGACGTGTCTCACATGGGTGAATTCGAAATCAGGGGAGAACACGCTCTTTCCTTCCTACAGGAGGTGACTGTCAACGATGTCTCCAGACTTACTGACGGAAAGGCCCAGTACTCCGCCATGTGTTATGAGAATGGCGGAATTGTTGACGACTTGCTGGTGTATCACTGTGGAGAGCATTACATGCTGGTCGTGAACGCCGCAAACCTCGGGAAGGATTTCGAATGGCTTCAATCACATCTTCCCAAGGGGGTTTCATTGCACGATAAGAGCGACGAAGTTTCTTTGCTTGCTGTGCAAGGTCCGAAAGCCGTGTCGACGCTGCAAAAGCTTACGGATGTCGACCTCTCAAAAATTGAATATTATCACCACGTCAGCGGAAAACTCGCTGGGGAGGACATGATTATCTCCCGCACAGGTTACACCGGAGAATTGGGCTTTGAGCTTTATTTTTTATCGGATGAGAGTATCGGGAAAAAAGTATGGGACAAGATTTTTGAAGCCGGAGGGGAATTCGGCATCGTGCCCGTTGGGTTGGGTGCGCGCGACACGTTACGGCTAGAAATGGGATTCTGTCTGTACGGCAACGACATTGATCAAACGACGAACCCGCTCGAAGCGGGCCTTGGCTGGATTACCAAGCTCGACAAAGGAGATTTTGTCGGAAGGGATCCTCTCCTCAAGGTAAACCAAGATGGCTTGAAACGAAAACTTATCGGCTTCTCTCTCCCGGAACGCGCCCTGGCGAGACACGGGTATAACATTCGTTCTAACGGCTCGGTGGTTGGACGGGTGACGAGCGGTACGTTTTCTCCTTCGCTGCAAAAAGGGATAGGGATGGGATATGTGCCGGCGGGGATGGCAAAGCCGGGACAGGCCGTCAATGTGGAAATACGCGGCAAGGAAATTCAGGGGAACGTGGTGAAATTGCCGTTTTATCAAAGATCATAAATTTCAGGCGGGGAGCACTGGAATGAGAATCGATCTTAGTTTTTCTGCTTCATCGTTTGACGAGTTGCAGCTGCGGGACAAGAATGTCATTGTCATCGATGTGCTACGCTCGAGCACGACGGTCGCGGCGGCATTGAATAACGGCGCGCGTGAGATTATTCCGGTGGCGAGCATCGAGTCGGCCGTAAAGATTTCGGGAAGCTTGTTTGGCGAGGTCACCTTGCGCGGAGGGGAGCGAAACGGTAAAATGATCGAGGGCTTTAACCTTGGGAATTCGCCGCGTGAGTACACGGAATCCACCGTCCGCGGAAAATCGATCATCTTCTGCACGACAAACGGCTCGGTCGCAATGGCAAAAAGCCGCTATGCCAGGAATATGGCTGTAGCCTCGTTTGTCAATCTGTCCAAAGTGGTCGAGTACATGAAAGACATCAACGCCGACTTCTGGATCATCTGTGCCGGTAAAGCGATGGGGCTCGGCAGTTTCAGCCTTGAGGATGCGGTATGCGCGGGCATGATTCTAGACAGGCTTGACAAGGAAAACTCGGTACCCATGGAACTCTCCGACTCGTCGAGGGCGGCCCAGGTTCTCCATAAATCGCTCGGTCGTTCCATCCTCAAAATGATGAAGAATTCCGATCACGGTCAGTATCTGAAAGAAATCGGATTCGAAGAAGATATCAAGATTTGCGCCACGGTCGATTCAATTCCCGTGATTCCCGTTTTGAGCGGCAATGTTGTGAAGTTAAGGAAAGATGACAGGAGCCTGGACGCAGAGTCGTTCCCGGGCACAAAAGAGCGATGAGAACGTCAATAGCATGGAAGATGCCATGAACCCACAACAAAAACACCAGATTGGTTCGTTTCTCGGTATTCTTGTTTCCTTCATGATCTTCCTCAGTCTCGTGTCCTATACATCGGCGGACCAGGCGAATGGAGAAATTCGTGTGGTCGACCTCTGGAAAGTTTTTACCAATGACGAAGTCATGATGCTCAAGGCCCAACAAACTAAGAACTGGCTGGGATTAGTGGGGGCAATTGTTTCGAATTGGTTGATCAACTCGACGGTGGGGTACGCCATTCTGACGCTTCCACTTCTCGGATTTGCGTGGTCCTGGAATGCACTCCGGCAAAAGAATTCCCATAAACTTATCATTGCGACGAATTACGTCATTGTCCTGGCATTACTCTTTGCGTCGTTCACGGGGACTCTCAGACAGTTTGACAACAGTCTTCCCATGGAGTGGAGCGGAGCGGTCGGCGATTTTGGCGCTGTTGTGCTGTCAAAACTCGTAGGACTCACAGGCACTCTTTTAATTCTCTTCGGCCTGTTTGTCGTCGTGCTCACGTTAATGGTTGACCTTGATTATCAAAGAACGTTTGAAAGAGTCGGTGGAGCGGTGAAATCGTCCTCTCAGTGGTCGAAGCAGAAGGTTGCTGAGATGAAAGAGAAGAGGTCACGTGCCAAAGCTCTTCGAGCCGATGATGTCGAGATCAAGAAAACGCATGAAGAGACAACAAGCTTGCCGCCACCTATGAAGAAGGTGTTTCCGGCGCAAGCGGAACCGGCCAAACCAATCGAGCCTCCGAAGGTTGAGCGTTCTAACGAACCTCTGGATTCAGACCTTCCGTTGGATATCAAGGAAATTGTGCAGGAGGAAGAAGTCGATTTCGACAAAAGGACCAAGTCGGACGATGCGGAGGAAGAAATTGACTACGTTGCACCTTCCGTTGAGTTGCTGGATGCAACCCGCTCGACGGAAGAGGTGAATGAAGCCGAACTCAAAGTGAACGCGGAATTGCTCCGCGCCAAGCTGGCTGATTTCGGAGTCGCGATCGAAAGTGTGGCGGTAACGCCCGGGCCCGTGGTGACGCTGTACGAAGTTGTGCCTGCGGCCGGGGTGAAAATCAGCAGAATCGAAAGCCTCGAGGACGACATCGCCCTGGCGCTGAAAGCGAAGGGAATTCGCATCATCGCACCGATACCTGGAAAAGGTACTGTTGGAGTGGAAATTCCGAACCACAACCCATCTCTCGTAACGATACGGTCGATCATCAATTCGGCGCGATTCCGCGATACCAAAGCAGCATTACCGCTGGCCATGGGGAAGACGATCACCGGCGAAGTGTATGTCGACGATTTGTCCCGGATGCCGCATCTACTCATAGCGGGCTCGACGGGGTCGGGAAAGAGCGTAGGGATTAACACGATTCTGACGAGCCTCATTTATCGGCTTCATCCCGGCGACGTCAAATTTGTTATCATCGACCCGAAGAAAATCGAGCTCTCCCTTTTCAACAAACTGAGCCGTCATTACCTCGCAGTCTCACCGGACGTTGACGAAGAGATCATTACATCGCCCAACAATGCCGTCCTTGCGCTCAAAAGCGTCGAGCTGGAAATGGAGAAGCGATATGACCGCCTTGCCGCTGCCGGAGTGCGCAACATTGCCGACTACAACGACAGGGTAAAAGAAGGGCGTTTGCTCGATACTGAAGCGATGAAACACCGCAACATGCCGTACCTCATCGTTATCATCGATGAACTGGCGGACCTCATGATCACGGCCGCCCGCGAAGTCGAAGAACCCATCGCCAGGCTGGCACAACTTGCGAGGGCTGTCGGCATTCATCTCGTCCTGGCGACACAACGGCCGTCCGTCGATGTGATTACCGGCGTCATTAAAGCAAATTTTCCTGCCCGCATCGCGTACCAGGTTTCGTCGAAAACAGATTCGAGAACCATCCTTGACATGAACGGCGCAGAACAGCTCCTCGGGAACGGCGACATGTTGTATTTGCCGCCTGGCAGCCCGAAGCCCGTTCGGATACAGAACGCATTTATTTCAACCGATGAAGTCGAGCGCATCACGAACCACATCGGCAAACAAAAAGGCTATCTGAATCCCACGAAACTTCCGTCGGCATTCGAGAAGAAACGGTCGGCAAGCATTGGCGGAGATGGCAGCAGGGATGAACTGTTTGAGGAAGCTGCTCGAATCGTCGTGAGACATCAGCAGGGGTCCGTTTCGATTCTGCAACGACGCCTTCAGGTGGGATACTCCCGCGCCGCGCGCATTATCGACCAACTCGAAGAAGCGGGAATTGTTGGCTCCTTTGACGGAAGCAAAGCACGTGAGGTTCTCATCGAGTCGGAAGCAGAACTGGAAGCAGTATTGAAGAGTCTGGCATGAAACACTTTTTGCTCTTTTCATGTTTGGCTGTATGCCTGAGCGTGATCGCGGGTGCCCAACCCGAGCCCGGCGTGGCCGAGGTGACCGAACGGTTGCAGCTGCGGTATGAAATGATCGACGATCTCACCGCACAGTTTACCCAGCACGTCAAGTTTGGCTTCTCCAACATTGAACAAACATTTACTGGTACGCTCTCGATGAAGAAACCGAACAAGTACCGCATTGAATCGGAGCATCAAACACTCGTGACGGACGGCGAAACAGTATGGGCATATTCGCCCGTGAATAGCCAGGTTGTCGTCGACAGGTACAAGGAGAACCGCAATTCAATATCTCCGGAACAGTTTGTCCTGAACTTGCCCGAGAACTATTACGCCACCATTCTCGCATCCGAGAAGGGAAAAAATGGAAAGCTGATAACGCTGAAGCTGGTGCCGAAAGACGACAGATCGTTTGTCCGGTCTGTCAAGATCTGGGTGGAGGACGGGGACTGGAGTATCCGCAAAGTGACGATTATCGATGTGAACGATACTGAAACGACGTACAGCATCAAAGACCTCAAGCTGAACACGAATATTAAGGACAAGTCGTTCACGTTCAGCGCTCCCAATGGCACAGAAATCGTCGACCTCCGTCAATGATGATCGCAGGTCGATGACTCCGAAGTTGAAGGCCCTCCTAAGAACAGTCATTGGGTTCCTCCTTGCGGTTGTCTTCTTGTATCTCGCGTTTCGAGGGACGAGTCTGAGCGACCTTTGGAATTCCCTGTTGGGCGCAAATTATCTCCTGGTCTCGCTTCTTATTCCCGTCACCATAATCGGTTTTTGGCTTCGGATGCTGCGATGGGAATACCTGCTTTCTCCGATTAAATCAAACATGTCCCGTCGGAATCTTTTCTCAGCGGTCATGATCGGTTACATGGTGAATAATGTGTTGCCCCGCGTGGGCGAATTGATGCGACCATACGTGATTGGCAGGCTGGAGAATATTTCAAAAAGCTCCGCCTTCGGCTCTGTCGTGGTGGAACGAATTCTCGATTTCATGACTTTTTATCTTCTCGTTGTCCTTGTGATGGTACTTTATCCGGGGATGCTCGACCCGTTTATCAATTATTTCCATTTTTCGCGGCCTCTCCTCATCACGGTTGCCGCGACGTTGTTTTTTCTTTTCGTTTTTTTGTTTTTCAAGGGAGAGCCCGTGTTCAAAGTACTCTCAGGTGTTTCGAGAATCCTGCCTCAGCGGACGCGTGAAAAAGTAGACCGAATCCGTGACTCGTTTTTGTCCGCTTTCGGCGTCGCGAAAATGAGGGAGCACTTTGCGGCGATTGTGATTCTGAGTTTGTTGTTGCAGGCGACTTATGCAGCAGGGCTGTACATTCCGTTTTTTGCTTTTGACGCGATAACGCAGTTGAACCTCGATTTTGGAGCGTCGGTAGTCTTGTTGACGATTTCGTCCATTGCGTATGTCCTGCCGGCGCCGGGCGCGATGGGAACGTATCATTCGCTCCTCACTCTGGCTCTCGTGAACCTGTACAACGCCGACAGAGTGGCGGCTCTGAGTTTTTCAATTGTCACGCACGAGGTTGGATACATCGTTACGATGATTGTCGGCCTGACGTATTTTCTGAAAGACCACGTGCGCGTATCTGAAGTGACGCTGCAGACAGCAGAAGGAGATGCACGTTAGGGTGTGAGGCAAAAGGAAAAACCGTAGAAGGAAAGGGCACTCTTTGTGACGTTTCTTCAAGCAGTACTTCTGGGTATAGTTCAGGGGTTCACGGAGTTTCTTCCTGTCAGCAGCTCGGGCCACCTCGTGCTGGCTCAGGAACTTCTTGACGTGCAGAGCGTCAACAACCTAACGTTCGATGTGTTTGTTCACTTCGGTACATTGGTGAGCGTTCTGGTCTATTTCTGGAAGGATGCCCTTGAGATTATAAAGTCGATGGGCAAATCTTTCCGGCCTGCAAACTTCAGGGAAGGATATGCGAAAGACGAGCACTTGCGACTTGGCGTAGCGATTGTCATCGGGACGATACCGGCGGGTGTGATTGGACTGCTGTTTCACGAAGCGATCAAAGATACGTTTACCGAGCCTAAACTGGTTGGCGTAAATCTTGTACTCACCGGGTTGATTCTGTTTCTCACCCGTCTTTCCCATGCAAAAGAAGGAAAGCAAGTTGGCGCTCTCTCGGGTTTCGTCATCGGCATTGCCCAGGCAATTGCGATTTTGCCGGGAATTTCCCGAGCGGGTACGACCATCAGCACCGGTCTTTACCTGCGACTTTCGCATATTCAGGCCGCCAGATTTTCGTTTTTGTTGTCCGTCCCGGCCATTGCAGGTGCGTCGATCCTCGAGACAAGGTCGCTGTTGCAAGGCGGGATTGATATTGGAATCGACGTGATTGCGGTCGGCACAGTTGTTGCCGCAGTTTCCGGTTACCTGTCCATCAAAGCAATGTTGAAGGTTCTCCAGAAACGGAAAATCAGCTGGTTTGCGTTGTACTGTTTGGTTGTGGGAGTCATTGGAATTGTTTTTATTTAATTCTTGAATAGGGAGTTCACATGAATCGAATGCTTATGCTGTTTTTTTTCGCACTGCTCGTGGAAGCGTGCAATTCCGGAGGAAACATGACTGCAACAATTGAGACAACAAAAGGTACTATTGAAGTGGAACTCTACCAGGCGGACGCTCCGAAGACGGTGGCAAATTTTGTCGGACTTGCTGAGCAAAAGTACTTCGACGGAATAAAGTTTCACCGCATCGCAAAGGGATTCGTTCTTCAAGGAGGAGATTCCACCGGGACGGGAAGAGGAGGCCGGAGTATCTACGGGAAGGAGTTTGAAGATGAGCTGAACCCCGCTTCACCGTCGTACCAGGCAGGTTATGCGCGGGGGGTGCTTGCCATGGCGAACCGCGGACCCAACACGAACACGAGCCAGTTTTTTATTGTGTTGCGGGACTCTCCCTGGTTGCCGAAGGCCTACACGATCTTCGGAAAGGTCACAAAAGGCATGGATGTTGTTGACTCCCTTGCTGCGGTCGAGATCATACCCCAAATGGGTCCGACGGACGGAAAGCCCGCAACGGATGTCATAATGTCGAAAGTCACCGTTAACAAGTAAAGTCCATGCCGGAAATTTCTCTTAGAGATTTCCAGTCCCGCATTGAGCGCAACCAGCTTTCGCCCATCTATCTTTTCCACGGTGAGGAAGACCTGCTGATTGAGGAGGGTGTGGAGGCCCTCATCAAGAACGGCGTGGACCCTGCCACAAAAAGCTTCAACCTCGATGTCCTTTACGGAAGCAGGACGGACGCAAAGTCGGCGCTTGCAATAGCATCTTCTTTTCCCATGATGTCCGAGCGCCGCGTGGTGATTATCAAGGAATTCGAAAAACTCGCTTCCGGTGAAACAGCCAAAGAGCTGCTGAGTGCGTACATTCAGCGTCCACTGGAAACGACCTGCCTTGTGCTTATTTCTCCGGACCCTGATTTTCGACGGAAGCCTTTTACCGACCTCAAGAAACACGCCGACGTCATTGAATGCAAGCCGCTGTACGACAATCAGGTTCCGGCCTGGATTCTCGATCGAGTTCGCAGGCAGGGAAGAAAAATCGAGCTTGATGCCTGCCAGCTCCTTCAAGCATATGCAGGGAATTCACTGCGTGCCATTCTCAATGAAATCGAGAAGCTTTTTATCTTCATTGGAGACAGGCAATCTGTGACCGTCGAAGATGTTGCACAGGTTGTGGGGGCAACGAGAGGGTTCACGATCTTCGACCTCCAAAACGCCATCGGCAGGCTGGATATGAAAGAAGCTCTCCAAATCCTGAAGCGCATGCTTGAATTAGGAGAGAACCATCAGCTCCTGATTGTGATGCTCACTCGTTTTTTTCATCAGCTGTGGAAACTCTCGGAGCTCACGTCAAAGAAATTGTCGGAGCGTGAAATGGCTGCGGAGCTCAAAGTGCATCCGTTTTACCTGAAACAGTACCTCGGTTTCGCGAGGAATTTTTCTGTCGACCACATTGAAACAGGCTTTAAGGCTTTACTTGAGGCGGACGTCGAGCTCAAGAGCACATCACGAGACCCGCATATCGTCCTGGACCTTCTTGTGTATACACTTATTCGCGGTTCGCGGGAAGGTGTGCGTGTTTCAGCGGCCTGAGATTCTTCGATGACGCAGATTATTGTCGGTGTTGTTCTCGGTGCCTGCATAGCGACCGCATCCTTCTATGCGCGGTTTCTCAGCGTCAAGGGTTCGGTAGCGACTTTTTTTCTGGCGTCCGTTATTTTCGGCGTAGGAGGATGGCAATGGACGATTCCTGTTCTCGTTTTTTTTGTGACTTCGAGTGTGCTCTCCAAGGTTGGCAAGAAAAGGAAGCGGGAATTCGATTCAGTTTTTGAGAAATCGGATGTTCGGGACCATGGACAGGTTCTTGCCAACGGCGGTATTGGAGGGATGCTGGCTGTCGCTCAAGCTTCCATGCCATCGACAGACTTTTATCCGGCATATCTTGGCTCCATTGCTGCCGTGACAGCGGATACGTGGGGGACAGAAATCGGTTTGCTGACAAAAGGAAAAACAATTTCAATCGTTTCGGTCCACCCGGTTCCCAGGGGGACGAGTGGAGGTGTCTCTGTGACCGGATTTGCCGGTGGCGTAATTGGGGCTGTTGCTATTGTTGTCAGCGCGGTCCCGTGGATTTGGGATGTGCGACTGGCAACATGGATTATCTCTGCAGGAATTGTCGCAAGTCTGATTGACAGCACACTAGGCGCCACGATGCAGGCTGAGTATACATGCGCGGTTTGTGGAAGCAAGACGGAACGGGAGGTTCATTGCAGTTCTCCAGCGAAACTCGTTCGCGGGCGAAAGTGGATAACGAATGATCTCGTGAATTGGGTCTGTGCAATGAGTGGAGGGATGATCATGATAATTCTGACGCTTTTTTTCACGAGTTGATTTTAAAAGCTCATGCTTAACTACGTCTGGATTTCACTTATCGCGATTGGCATTCTCGCCGCCGTCGGCAACGACATCAAGGATGAATCTGCGAACACGTACCGCAATGGGCAACCGATAAGCATAAAATTTGAAATCCATGCTGCGCCAACAGGTCAGAGTTCAACGTGGAAAGGAGACTTTGTTGTTACGATTGACGAGTTCAACAAGTTTTACGGTGTGAATGCATCTGGCTCAGAAGTCAGGCAAACCGTTACGATGAACATCGGAGAGTTGGGAGAAGGGACATTCTTCTTTTCAACAACTGAAGGAACACCAGCGCGCTGGAAGGAGATGGCAAAGTCGGCAAGCGCAAGGGATAAACTGACGGGAGGGATTAAATCGATCACCTTCTCGGAAAACAAGAAGTCTGCAGTCGCTCAGGTCGTTTTTGAGCCGATTCGCTTTGTCAAAATCAAGGCAGTGACACAAGCAGCCCTCGATTATGCCAATACGGCAGTAGAAATCTCGCTCGGTTTGATCGGCATCATGGCTCTCTGGCTAGGAATTATGAAGATTGCAGAAGAAGCAGGCCTGATTAAAGTCTTGACGAAAATGTTGACTCCGCTGACAAGAAGATTATTTCCGGATGTCCCATCGGACCATCCGGCCATTGGCGCGATGATCATGAACATTGCAGCAAACATGCTTGGGTTAAGCAACGCTGCGACGCCCATGGGACTCAAAGCAATGGAGGAGTTGAACAAGCTGAACACAAAACTTGGGACTGCCACAAACGCCATGTGCACGTTCCTCGTGATTAACACCTCCGGCTTAACGCTTATTCCCGCAACGGCGATTGCGGTACGGGCTGCTGCGGGTTCCGCGAATCCAGCTCTTATAATCGGTACCGCCATCTTCGGAGCAGCATGTGCAACGACGGCGGGATTGATCGCCGTGAAAATTCTGCAACGTCTTCCGCGTTTCAAAAAAGATCTGGAGACGGCGAATGGCTGAATTCTTCCGTTCAGTTGTCAATCTCATTTCGATCCTTGCGATCCCGCTTCTCATCGCTGTTTTCTTTGGCTGGGGCTTTGCAAAGAAGGTTAAGGTGTACGAGGTTTTTGTCGAGGGAGCGAAGGATGGATTCAACACAGCAGTTCGAATTATTCCGTACCTTGTCGCCATGCTGTTTGCGATCGGGATTTTCCGGGCGAGCGGCGCGATGGACCTTTTGACCTCAATGTTATCGCCGGTGACAAATCTCATCGGCATGCCTTCGGAGACACTCCCGATGGCGATGATGCGGCCCTTGTCCGGCAGCGGCTCCCTTGGCATCATGACCGAGCTTATGAAAGTCCATGGCCCCGATTCTTTTATTGGTATACTGGCTTCGACGATGTACGGCAGCACCGAGACGACATTTTATGTTCTGGCAGTTTACTTTGGGTCGGTAAATGTGAAAAACGGAAGGCACGCTCTCCCCGCCGGGCTGATTGCCGATTTCTTCGGCATGCTTGGAGCGGTGTTTATTTGCAGAATATTTTTTGGAATTTGATTCAGGTGAGAAATACGGAAATCAAGCGGTCACATTTTGTCACAATTGAGGAGATTCTCATGCAATTCATCAAGAAACTTGCCATTGCAATCGCTGTTGGTTGGTTGATCGGGGCCGGACTTTTTGCCCAACAGATGCCGTCGGCATCGATGTTGCAGAAAGACAAACAGACAATACCGGTTGGTGTGGGTGCAACGTTCATTGACGGCCAGCTCTGGTATCTGGTAAACATAGCGCCGGAGCTTTCGTTCGGCAAACTGGGGGTTGGGCTCGATTTGAATCTCCGCTACGGCCCGGCCGACAGTTCCGAAAAGAAAATCCGGACGGAAGATTTCGATGAGTTCTATGATTACCTGCGTATTATCCGGTATATCAGATGGGCGAAAAAGGGCGACCCGTTCTACATTCGCCTAGGCCGACTTGATTACTCACGACTCGGCCACGGCTTTATTATTTACAATTACCGCAACAGCGCGAGCTACGATTTGCGAAGGATGGGGCTTGAGCTGGATATTGATTTTGAGAAATACGGGTTCGAGAGCGTTTATAGCGATTTTGCAGGAAGAGGCGTTCTCGGCGCCCGCGGATATGCAAGGCCGCTGAAGTTCACATCTGCTGGCGATATTCCTGTCATCGGCGGGTTGGAGACAGGTTTGACGTACGCCATGGACATTCATAAGGATGCTAACAAGCTCTATGATGTCACAAAAACTGACTCAACTGACGACAAAGGATCAATGTCAGTCATAGGACTTGACCTCGGACTTCCGCTCCTCTCATTGCCAATGATTCGATCTACTTTGTATTTTGATTATGCAAAGATCATCGGTTACGGAAGTGGAGCAGCAGCGGGAATCAACTTTGATTTTTCCGGCATGGGTTTGCTGTCGATAAGTGCGAAGTACGAGCGCCGTTTTATGGGCGACCAGTTTATACCTTCGTACTTCGATGCTTTGTACGAGCGTGACAGGTTTGCCCCATTTGGTTCGGGCTTTGTGAGCAAAGCCATGGCCCTCAATGCAGCGACAAAGTCCGAAGGCTACTACGGTGAACTGTTGGTGAGCATTCTCAACACGTTTAACATCGTCGGCGGCTATCAATCGCCGGTTGGAATCAAAAATGCCGGAATACTGCACATGGAGCTGCAGACGGGCGATGCCATTCCGATACTTTTGCTGAGTGCGGGTTATGACAAGCGAAACATCGGACAGATTTTCAAGCTTGACGATAATTCAGTTCTCTATGCCCAGATCGGATATAAACCTTATCCATACCTTCTTGTTTCTATGCTTTACGAGTTCACGTGGACTGAAGAAAAAGACGCGAGCGGAAATGTCATAGGCTTTAAACAGCAAAAACGCATCGAGCCTAAAGCTAGCCTCGTTTTCAGTTTTTAGGATGTCATGGACTTCCGAAGTCTCACAAGTACGAGATTGTGACTTCGGAAGTCTGGCTCAGCCAATCGAGGTTCATTCACAAAACCCTCTGTCAGAACAGGGGGTTTTTTATTGCATTTATAAGCATGTGTGCCTATATTGACGGCGATTTTTGAACCTCATTTTCCCACGACGAATGTCCTTCCTCGACAAGCTTATCGTCTCAACGCTTCCCGTTGTTCCTAAATCCATCGTTGGCCAATTCTCTAAGAGATACATTGCTGGTGTCAGTCTACAGGATGCCGTCACAGTCATCAAAGAGCTTAACCAAAAGAAGATGATGACAACGCTTGACCTGCTGGGTGAGGATATTCACCTGGAATCCGAGGCTGACGCAATGAAGTCAAAGTGCATTGAAATGTTTCGCGAAATCAGGGAAAAACGGCTCGACTCGAATATCTCAGTGAAACTCAGCCAGCTTGGGCTGAGGATTGACCCCGAGGTGTGTTATCAGAACGTCAAAGCGATCGTTAACGAAGCGCGTGCGTTGAATAATTTCGTACGCATCGACATGGAAGATTCCACTGCAACCGACGATACGATCGCAATCTACAAGCGCTTGCGGGAGGAAGGATACGACAACGTCGGCATAGTGATACAGGCGTACCTGAAACGCAGCGACGCGGATGTGCGGGCCTTGATCAGGCTCAAAGCGAATTTCAGGATTTGCAAAGGAATTTACATCGAATCTCCCGACATTGCTTTCACCGACCGTGACGATATTCGGCGGAATTTTGTTTTGCTTGTCCGTTCGATTCTTGAAAACGGATGTTACGTTGGCATCGCGACGCACGATGAGTATCTCATCGAGAAATCGTATGAACTTATCCAGAGAAACAAACTCTCGCTGCAACAGTACGAGTTTCAAATGCTGCTCGGTGTCCGCGAAAATTTGCGTAACAGTATAACCGCCAATGGGCATCGGCTCAGAGTATATGTTCCCTTTGGGGAACACTGGTATGCTTATTCCATCCGCCGGCTGAAAGAAAACCCGCAGATTGCAGGTTATATCATGAAGGCCTTGTTCTCGCGCAACGGCAATTAACGGGTCCGCTATTATTCCCCAAACCTCTTAAGAAGGAGCGCGTTATGGCTGAAACATCTCCAAAGCAATTCACGCCGTACATCCCGGCTTCACAAATTATACCCGAGTTTACATTCAAAGCAGTCATGCTCGGCTCCCTCTTCGGCATTCTCTTCGGAGCCGTAACAGTGTATCTCGGGCTCCGCGCGGGGCTTACCGTTTCTGCCTCGATTCCCATAGCCGTGCTCTCGATCAGCCTGCTGCGGTTTTTTGGGCGAGGAACAATTCTCGAAAACAATATTGTCCAAACGACGGGGTCTGCTGGCGAATCGGTTGCGGCTGGAGTGATCTTTACACTCCCGGCGCTGATTTTTCTTGGTTTCCCTCTGGAGTACACTCGCATTTTCCTTCTTGCGCTCATCGGCGGCTGGCTGGGTGTGTTATTCATGATTCCGCTCCGGCGCCAACTCATCGTGAAAGAACATGGAAACCTCTCGTATCCCGAAGGAACGGCGTGTGCGGACGTGCTTGTGGCTGGCGAGAAAGGAGGGTCGTTTGCGGGCCGCGTCTTCATGGGTCTGGGCATTGGTGGCGTCTATGCGTTTTTAATGCATGCCATGAGATTCTGGTACCGGACACCCGAGTATCGTCCGGAATGGTACCACGGGGCGTCGATCAAGGCTGAAGTGACGCCCGAGTATCTCGGCGTCGGTTACATCATCGGACCAAAAGTTGCGGGGACGATTTTTGCGGGAGGAATTTTTTCCTGGCTGTTGATGATGCCGGCCATAAAATTCTTCGGCGGAATGCTGAAGGAGCCGCTTTATCCCGGAACTATTCCGATCGCGCAAATGGAGCCCGACCAGATCTGGGCAAGTTATATTCGCCCGATGGGTGCAGGAGCTGTCGCTGCGGCTGGACTGATTACTCTGATGCGAACGATGCCTACGATCATCAACGCAATCAAATCGGGTGTGAAAGACCTCAGGGCGGAAAAAACTCAGCACGTCGAGAGTGTGTCACGTGTCGAGAATGACCTTCCGATGAATATCGTGATCATCGGGTCAATCGTTCTTGTGGCATTCATCTGGGCGCTTTTGACGTTCATGCCCGTGCCCGGCGCCGATACAGGGCTCCTCGCGAATCTCCTGTCTGCAGTTTTGGTTGTCATTTTTGGTTTCTTGTTTGTCACGGTATCTTCGAGGATTGTCGGCCTGATCGGTTCGTCGGCAAATCCAGTTTCGGGAATGACCATCGCCACGTTAATGGCTACGTGCGCTCTCTTTCTTATTGCTGGATGGACCGGAGGGGCTTATGCGGCGTTAGCAATAACAATTGGCGGAGTTGTGTGCGTTGCGGCGGCGAATGCAGGCGCCACTTCGCAAGACCTGAAAACCGGTTTTCTTGTCGGCGCAACGCCGTCGAAGCAGCAACTTGGACTCATGGTCGGCGTTATGGTCTCCGTATTTGTGATTGGCATGACTTTAATCCTCATGAATAAAGGACTCGCCGAATACAAACCTTTTCAATTGAGCCTCAATGTTATGGAGCTTCCCGAAGGCGTCCAGGTTGAATCCAGGGAATTCGAATACGAAGGGAAGAATTATTATCTCGTCAATGCAATAGGATCCAGAACGGTTCCAGACGGAAAATATCTTTACAGCCCCGAGACGCAACAGATCGAAGTTCAATGGATACAGGGAATCGGCTCTGAACGAGCAGCAGCACCACAAGCGAGACTCATGGCGACGGTCATCAGTGGCATTCTGAATCAACGACTTCCGTGGGGGCTTGTATTGCTTGGCGTGTTTCTCGTCGTAGCAATTGAAGTACTGGGAATTCGCTCGCTGGCATTTGCGGTCGGTTCCTATCTTTCTATCGGAACGACGCTGGCAATCTTTTGCGGCGGCATTGTGCGTTGGCTTGCTGAAGGCAAAGCCACGGGCGGAAAAGGCGAGGGTGAAGTCAGCTCGGGTTCTCTCTACGCGAGCGGCCTCATCGCAGGGGGAGGGATATTCGGTCTTGCAGCCATCGGCATTGCCCTGATGGAGACGCCGAGTGGTCCGGATCAAACGGGTGTCTTCGGCTTGAAGCCGGGAGATTTTGCCGTGGGGCCGAAAGTTCTCGACTCCATAGGGATCGGATTCCTGAGCTCAGCACATCTCTTTTCTGTTGCGATGTTTCTCTTACTTGCAGGCTCGCTGTTCTATTATGCCAAGAAGCAAGTCGGAACGAAGTAAGGCATTCTGAACACACACTCTACGGGGTCGGTCTAATTTCCGTCAAAGTCGGCTGCGACGGACGGACTTCAAGGCCGGCCTCTTACTGTAATCTTTCCACTTCATGGCAAAGCGAAAACATCAACGCTCAACATCCCACAAGAAAGAGCAACGCAAACTTGCAGCGATCATGTTTACGGACATGGTCGGCTACAGTTCTCTCGTTCAAAAGAATGAAAAGCAGGCTCTTGAACTGCTCGAGGAACATCGAAAGTTGGTTCGGTCTTGCTTTTCAAAATTTAACGGGCATGAGATAAAGACCATCGGTGATGCGTTTCTGGCCGAATTTCCGAGTGCACTGGATGCGACTCGCTGTGCAATCGAGATTCAAAAGGTTCTGGAGCAGCGCAACACAAGAGTGCAACCGGACCGCCTCGTGCAACTCAAAATTGGCCTGCACGTTGGCGACGTCATCTACCGCGGGAAGGATGTTTTTGGCGATGGCGTCAACATCGCTTCGCGCATCGAGCCGTTGGCGGGGCCGGGCGGTATTTGCGTCTCGGAGGACATAGCCCGCCAGGTTCAGAATAAAATCGATTACCCGCTCCTCAGGCTCGGAAGGAGCGACCTCAAGAACATCGAAGTTCCCGTCGGGCTTTACAAAGTCTTCCTGCCCTGGCAGAGGAAACTCATTCCTTTTTCCGACCGGATTGGATTTCTCCTCAGGCAAAAACGTTCACGTTTCTTGGCGACCGTGACAGGTCTTCTGCTCCTGATGATGGGAATAAGCTGGATCATTTTCGAAACTTACCTTTCCCGCATTCAGACAAATTCTTCTCTCCCCGAAAAATCCGTTGCTGTCCTGCCGTTTCAGAACATAGGTGAGAAATCTGAAGACGAGTATCTGGTGGACGGCATCACAGAATCTCTCATCACCGACGTTGCACGAATTCCCGGCTTGCTTGTTATAGCACGGAACAGCGTATTCCAATACAAGAGCAAGCCTGTTTCAGCCCGCTCTGTGGGTGAGGAGCTGAATGTCCGGTATGTGCTGGAAGGAAGCATCCAACGGGCTGCGAACAAAATTCGCGTCACCGCCCAGCTCATCGATGCCATGACCGAGAACCTTGTGTGGGGAAACAAATTTGACCCCGAAATGAAAGATATTTTCGCCGTGCAGGATTCGATTTCGATGAGCATTGTTCAGGCTCTCCAGGTGACTTTCTCCGCCTTGGATCAAACAAAAATAAAAGCGCAAAGGACGTCGAACATCGAGGCTCAGGAACTCTACTGGAAGGGACTGACTCACAACCGTCGCAGGACGAAACCCGACAATGACCTTGCGGTTCAATACCTCGAGCAGGCCATCGATAAAGATGCCGGATACGCAGCTGCGCACGCCACGATTGCTTCGACGTTGCGCTTCCGTTACGCTTTTGGTTTTGAAAGGAATCCTGCTATTCTTGACCAGGTAAGAAATCACGTTGCGCGCGCGCTTGAGCTGAATCCCACGCTTCCGGAAGCAATGTTGGTCAAAGGACTTTTGCAGCGTGAGGAAGGAAACCTCGCCGAAGCCATTCAGACTTTGTTGAGCCAAAATCAAATGTATCCGAATGATGCCCAGTGTCTCTATTACCTTGGGAATTCATACAGAGACGTCGGAGACTTCGACAAAGCTGTAGAGTTTCATAAGAAAGCCATGGAGGTTGATCCATTGTACCTTTTCAATGCCTACAACCTCGCAATCGATTACTTGGAGCTCCGTCAGACCGACCAACTGGAATACTACGCAAGCAAGATGATTTCCCTCGACCCCAATCACTTCGTAGGGCAAATGATGAACGGGTATTTGCTTGGGTTACAGGGAAAAGAACAAGCGGCTCTCGAGGCAATGGCCAAAACAATCACAGCAGAGCCAAGCCACCTTGATAGTTATGGCGCCCGGGCGACCGTTCTTGTCTCCTTTGGCAAATTTGATGAAGCGGTGAGAGACTTAAAGTACCTGCTGGACAACGATCCTAATAGCCTTACAGGAATTGGCGCTGCAATTCCTCTCTTCGTAAATCTTGGTAAGTTGCCCGAGGCGGAGGGGATCATAAAAAGATCAATGAAGTTTCCAGTTCTACCTCTGGCTCATGGAGTTGATTTCAAAGCCTTTCTTGCGTTGTTCCATGGAATCATCAAAATGGAACAGGGAAAGCAAGAGGAGGCGAAAAACTTTTTTCGGGAAGCGCGCCAGTCGGTTGAACAGAATCTGGCCAGATTTCCACAAAGCCCTATGCTTCGCTCGTTGCATGGCGGCATTCTGGCATGGGAAGGAGCTTTTGATAAAGGGATTCGAGAAGTGGAAAAAGCAATAGCGGAGATTCCCAGTCGGTACGATTTTGTCTTTAACCTTGCTCGTGCGTACGGACTGAAGGGAGACAAGGGGAAAATGCTGCAAACGCTTCAAAGGGCGGTTGATCTGGGGGAGCGTGATTTTGATAACATGAGAACTGACATTTTTCTGAAGAAATTCCGCGACGATAAGGATTTCATTTCTTTTTTTGAATCCCAAAAGAAAACACACTTCACCGCCGACTGAAAGTCACGCCATGTCTGACCTTCCCCAACCCCCGCGCTCCTACAGATGGCTTGTGCTCCTGTTTGTGAGCCTTGCGATGTTCAGCAATTACTATATTTATGATGCGATCAACCCGCTTGTGGACATCTTCATTCAGCAGCTTGGGTTCACCAATGAAAATGTTGGTTGGCTGAATTCAAGTTACAGCGTTGCAGCCGTTTTGACGCTTCTTATTGGCGGCATTGTGGTCGACCGCCTCGGTACAAAGAAATCCATCGCAATCTTTGCGGCGGTGTGTCTGCTCGGTGCGGCGTTGACTTCGCTCAAAGGAAACTTTGCTGTGATGATCTCAGGCAGAGTTGTCCTGGGCCTTGGAGCAGAATCGCTTATCGTTGCCGTGACGACTGCGCTTGCAAAATGGTTCAAAGGAAAGGAGTTGAGCTTCGCCTTTGGGGTCAACCTGACTATTGCGCGTCTCGCCTCAGTTGCTGCCGACAACTCGCCGACTTGGGCAAGTTCTGTTTTCTATCCGCTCGGGCCTTCTGAACCTGCAAGCTGGCAGGGGCCTTTGATGATCGCAGTCGGTGCAGGGGTTCTTGGCGTCGTCGCTGCGATGGTGTACTGGTGGCTGGAAAGCATCGCAGAGCGACGTTATTCCCTGGGAGAAGCCGGAGAGCCGGATAAATTGGAGTTCAGCAAGATTTTCAAATTCAACGCTTCCTATTGGTACATTGTCGGCCTTTGTTTCACGTTCTATTCCGCGATTTTTCCGTTTAGAACTTTTGCCATCAAGTTTTTCATGGATACGCAATTCGCCGGCGTGAATCCTGATGCTGCGCGAGAGTCTGCGGGGTTTTTCAACAGTTTGCTACCACTCTCAGCTATGTTTGCGACGCCTCTTTTCGGTCTCCTTGTAGATAAAGTCGGCAAGAGAGCACTCTTCATGTTGTTTGGTTCCTTCCTGCTGATGCCCGTGTATCTGATGATGATGTACAGCGGTTTAACGCTGTGGATTCCGGTTTCGATGATGGGAATCGCGTTTTCCCTCATTCCGGCAGTCATGTGGCCTTCCGTTGCATATATTGTTGAGCAGAACAGGCTCGGAACGGGTTACGCGCTTATGACGCTCATCCAGCAAATCGGATTTTTTGCGCTCAACCTGGCGATTGGCATGGCGAACGATGCAGGCGGAGCAAGCGCAGCGATTCCAGGAGGTTATGCCACTGGGATGTGGATTTTCTCCTCACTCGGCATTATCGGATTTGTCTTTGCGTTGTTGCTTCGCAAGAGCGAAACAGGACCGGCAGCTCACGGCCTCGAGACAATCAAAGCTTCAAAGACTTCTTCCTGAAAATGTTGACTTCGCCCGAGCTTTTTTCGTCAGCACAGGTCGCCGTTCGTGACTGTGTTGGTGTCAAGGCCGATGAACGTGTCCTCGTCGTCACCGACGAACCGTTGAGAACAATTGGGTATGCTCTCTGGGAGGCTGCAAAGAGTCTTGGGTGCGAAGTCCTGATGGTGGAAATTCTTCCCCGGCAGACAAACGGTGAAGAGCCTCCTGTCCAGGTGGCCGAACTGATGAAGGCGGTCGATGTCGTCTTCTGCCCGACATCAAAATCCCTGACGCACACTGATTCACGGAGGGCTGCAAGCGCTCAGGGCGTTCGCGTTGTGACTCTGCCCGGTGTGACCGAGGAAATTATGGTGCGCTGTATGAATGCCGATTATGCGCGCATTGCGGAAAGGACTCTCAAGTTATGCTCCCTGATGGAAAAAACCTCCGTTGTTCGAGTCCGGGCACCTCGTGGAACGGACATCACCTTGCCTATCAAAGGCAGAGCGGCGCATGCCAGCACCGGCCTTTTTCGTGAAAAAGGGCAATGGGGGAATCTTCCGACAGGCGAGTCGTATCTGGCTCCTCTTGAAGGCCAATCGAACGGAATCGTCGTCGTGGATGGTTCAATGGCAAGCATTGGTCTGGTGAAGACGCCAATTCGGATTGAAGCCAAGGATGGTTACGCGACGAATATTTCCGGTGGTAAAGAGGCTGAAAAGCTGATTGAATTGCTGGAGCCCCATGGCAAACCGGCACGGAATGTGGCTGAATTTGGCGTTGGAACAAACGATAAGGCCATTCTGACAGGCAATATTCTGGAAGACGAAAAGGTTATGGGCACAATCCACATCGCCTTCGGAGACAACAAGTCCATGGGGGGAACAGTCAGGGTTGCGAGCCACCTCGACGGGCTCATCAAGGAACCAACTGTTTGGCTGGACGAGACGAAGATTATGCAAGATGGAAAGTTTGTTATCGAGGTATAGTTTTTTTTCTTTCAAGGAAACACGTACCTTTCCAGGCAGATACGGAACAGTTTTCTTTATCACAAATTTTGTTGCGCACTTTTTGGAAGGAGGAAGCATGAAGACGATGCAGAAAGTTTTCCTTTGCTTGATTGCAATTGGTGTGTCCCTGATGGCTCAAGAAAAACCGTCGGGCTGGACACCGGAGGTCATGATCAAATTCAAGCGTGTGGGCGGAACAGCAATTTCTCCTAACGGCAAATGGATTGCCTATACGGTGTCAACATCCATGATGGACGGCGAGAAGTCTGAATTTCTGACGCACATCTGGAGTGTTTCAGCGGACGGGAAAACGGACAATCAGTTCACGTACGGTGATAAATCGTGTACAAATCCCCAATTCTCTCCTGATGGCAAATATCTGTCGTTCGTTTCAACCCGCGGCGGTTCTGATGCAAAGAGCCAGGTGTGGATCATGCGGTTGAGCGGTGGAGAAGCCGAACAGCTCACAAAGGCAAAGTCCGGCGTCATGGGTTATCAGTGGTCGCCAAACTCAAAGTTCGTCGCCTATCGCTCGGCCGACGCTGAGTCGGAACAGGAAGAGAAAGCAAGAAAAGAAAAGCGGGATTGGATTCTTGTAGACACGAATTACAAATACGCTCATCTCTACACTGTTGCCGTTGAAAAAGACTCCAGGGGAAACCGAAAAACCCAGCGACTCACCGGAGGGGAATATCAGGTGAATTCGTTTGATATTTCACCGGATGGCAGAACGATCGTGTTTTCGCATCAGTCGACGCCGTTGGTAGACGACTGGCCGTCAACAGACATTTCATCCGTTCCCGCAGACAGCGGCGCTGTGAAATCGCTTGTTGCGTGGAAGGGTTCGGATGCAAACCCGAACTTCTCGCCGGACGGCAAATGGATTGTGTTCTCATCCGACAAAGGAGACTCGAAATGGGCACGAGCATTCGACCTGTATCTCATGCCGGCCGGTGGTGGAGAAGCAAAGAAGCTTGCTGAAACACCGGACCGTAGCTTTGGCATTGCCGGGTGGTCGGCAGACAGCAAAGAGGTTTTTGTAACAGAAACTGACCGCACCTCGCCGCGAGTGTTCGCAGTTCCGACTGGCGGCGGGAAGCCGAGAATTCTCACGACCGGGAGCGGCAATTATTCCGGAGTTTCCTTCAGCAGAGATGGCGGGGCAATGGCATTCATCCATCAAACCCCGCAAAATCCGCCAGATGTGTACTTCTCCAGCACAAGGAGGTTCGAGCCCAAGAAACTGAGTGACGTCAACGAAGATTTCCCGAAACTTGCGATGGGAAAGACTGAAGTCATTTCGTGGAAATCGAAAGATGGTTCGGAAATCGAGGGACTTCTTACATATCCGGTGAACTACGAGAAGGGAAGGCGCTATCCTCTGATTCTCAACATCCACGGCGGTCCGGCAGGAGTTTTTACACAGAATTTCACAGCCGTAGGTTCCGTTTATCCGTTGCAGGCTTTTGCACAGGACGGATTCGCCGTCCTGCGTCCAAACCCCCGGGGAAGCGGCGGGTACGGCGCGACATTTCGCCGCGCAAACATCAGCGACTGGGGCTACGGCGACCTGGATGACGATCTGACGGGAGTGGATAAGGTCATCGAAATGGGAGTTGCTCACACAGACAGCCTCATCATTTGCGGATGGAGTTACGGAGGCTACATGACATCTTTTGCGATCACGAGGACAAACCGGTTCAAAGCGGCGAGCGTGGGAGCGGGAGTCACGAACCTGATGAGCTTCGTCGGCACTGCCGACATCCCGAGTTTTCTTCCATCTTACTTCGAGGGTGAATTCTGGGATCGAATGGATGCGTACATGAAACACTCGGCGATGTTTAACGTCAAGAATATCCAGACGCCAACGCAGATTATCCACGGCGAAAGGGATGCGCGTGTGCCGATTTCGCAGGGCGAGGAGTTGTACATCGCACTAAAACGCCGGGGCGTCCCCGTGGAAATGATCAGATATCCTCGCACTCCTCATGGCCCGCAAGAGCCGAAGTTCATCAAGGATATCGGCGAGCGCATGATCGCCTGGTTTAACGCGCAGCTGGGGCGGAATGGCGGGGGGAAGGTTATGGGAAGTAAGTAGCTTGGAGTGAGTGAAGAGGATTGTTGATTAATGGAAATGGCGCCGGGCGAAAGTCCGGCGTTTTTTTTATCTTCTGGAGGCTATGATCGAACGGTTCCCCATCAACAACGAAATCGTTATCCCCTTGTCGGAGCTTGAATTCATCACTTCGAGAAGCGGAGGCCCTGGCGGCCAGAATGTCAATAAACTTGAAACGCGTGTCGAGTTGGTTTTCAATATAGCGAACAGCGGCAGCCTTAGGGATACCCACAAATTGGCTATCAGGGAACATCTCAAATCAAAAATCGATGGCGAAGGGCGTTTACACGTTGTTTCCCAGGAATCTCGCAGTCAATGGCAAAACAAGAAGAATGCAATTGAGAAATTCGTTCGATTATTGCAACATGCGCTAAAGCCGAAGAAGAAAAGAGTGAAAACGAAGGCGACGCGTCAATCGAAGGAGACACGGATACAACGCAAGAAAAAGGTTGGTGAAAAGAAAAAACTCAGAAAAGTCAACGCACATGAATACTAGCCTCGAAAAAGAACTGATCGATTTCAGCAGAAGGAAGTTGTTGCAGGAATATTTTCCGAGAATCCGGCGCTGCGTGGAAGAGTTGAGCGACGATGACATCTGGTGGCGCGCACATGAAACGGATAACAGCATTGGCAACCTGCTGCTTCATCTTTCCGGCAATGTCAGGCAATGGATCGTTTCGGGGGTCGGCGGGGCAATGGATACGAGAAAACGTCAGGAGGAGTTCGACGAACGAAAAACTCTGCCGAAGGCTGAGCTCCTGCAAAAACTCGAGGCAACTCTCCAGGAGGTGGATAAAACGCTACAACATTTTGATACTTCCAGGTTGTTGGAGAAACGGCACATCCAGAAATATGACGTGACTTGCCTTGAAGCGATCCTGCATGTCGTCGAACATTTTTCGGGTCATGTGGGGCAGATTATTTATATTACAAAATTACGGAAGGGCGTCGACCTGAAGTTTTACAACCTCTAAGGATTGTGACTATGCGCTTAAGCAACTGGCAGCTTAATCCTATCAAAAAACGTCTTGTGTGGTGGATGGAGCCAGGGTTTTTCTGGTTTGTGGGCGTCGTATACCTGGGAACCGGCGCCCTGGGAATCTACTGGATATCGTATCGCGGTGACATCGCGGCCCAGATCATGATCGTCTTCTGGCTTTTCATGTTGCCGGTGATCATCTGGCTTTACAAACGAACACTGTCCGACCATTATTATGCGGATGAATCCATTGTCCAAAAGAGACAAATGTTGTAGAATTTTTGAATGTCATATCCGCCGACCTGTATCTTGCGAATTTGAGAAAATTCTTTCATACGATCGTTCTAGAAATCTATGCATTCCGCGAGAATGAGAAAGGTATGGACGTCCCTTTTCCAATTTTCAGTACGAACATGAGCGCTCAAAACTTTTGGAAGATTGCCACCGTACAGGCAAAGGTTCCTGATCCCTCCCTCGTGGGAGATGTCCGTTTCAACAATGGAAATGAAATCCAACCTCACAGGTCAATCGAAAGTCCTAAACTCGGGGCCAAATAAAAGAGAAAGGCATCTTATGAAACTCCTGCAAATGAGTGTCCTCACCATATTTATGACTTCTTCCCTGCTGGGGCATGATTTTTTTCTCTTCCCATCCCCGTTTTCTATTAACGAAAAAGGGAAAGTCAAGATCGCGATTCATGTTGATGACGTGTTTCCTGGAAACGCCGTGAAATGGAGCGCGTCTCGTGTCTTGAGATTCGAACATCGCTTTGGCTCCAGCATGGCCGATTTGAGGAAGAAAGAACCTGAAAAAGATTCATCCGGCGTTATCGTGTCAATCGAAGGATTGGGATTGAACATGTTTGCATTAGACTGGGCTGCAAGATTGATCGAACTCAAGCCGGATCAATTCAGTCATTATCTCGAGTCGGAAGGGCTCGACCATATTCTGAAAATGCGAAAAGAACGGGGTGAAGAAAACAAGAACGGCAGGGAGCGCTATTCTCGCTTTGTGAAGACGCTCGTTCACAATGGATTGGGGAACTCAGAGGCCCTCTCCAAAGTTGTAGGCCAACACATTGAATTGGTGCCGTTGGAAAATCCCTACGTCAAACAAGTTGGAGATTCCCTCAGAGTGCAGCTTTTGTTTCAAGGCAAACCGCAGTCGAATGCCCTGATTTCTTCGACGTATGCAGGGGCGACGAAGAAAGCAGACACATACGCACAATCCGCCAGGACGAACGAACAGGGAATCGTTTACATAAGGCTTACGCACGGAGGCCCGTGGCTTGTCAGAACCGTTCATATGCTTCCCGTCGCAAACGATAAGGATGCGGATTGGGAAAGCTGGTGGGCTTCCGTGACATTTGAGGTCCAACAAAAATGAAAAAACTCTATCGTTCGCAAAAAGATAGGAAGATCGCGGGAATCTGCGGCGGCCTCGGGGAATACCTGGATGTCGACCCGACAATCATCAGGCTCATGGTCATCGTCTTTGGTCTGGGGACGGGTATTTTCCCGTTTCTCATCGGCTACATCATTGGTTGGTTCATTATTCCCGAACGGTCGGATGTGAGTTAGTAAAGACCTCCGTGATTCTAACGGAATCCAAAACTTCTTACTCAACTGAGAGTTACTTCCATTGTTTTCCGCGCGCACAGACAAGAACGGATTTTTTTCAATTGACCTGATGCGTTTTGCGGGGTCGGTGCCGAATTCCGTCATTCTCGAAAACACACGGCCCGGAGCGGATGACAAACATAGTTACATTTTCCTGAATCCGGTGGACATCATCCGCGCAGATTCTCTGGAAATGGTGGAGTCAGGCTTGCGGCGTATCGATGAGGCACTGAGCAGCGGCCACCATGCGGCGGGATTCATCTCCTATGAGGCGGGTTTTGCTTTTGTACAATCGTTGCCCTCTTCTCGTCGTTCGGATGGCCCCTATCTCTGGTTCGGCGTATACGACAGCCCAATCGTTTACGACCACAGAAAGAAGCAGTTTGGCGGGAAAGAGAATCTTGTCCCTGAACCGCCGGGCGCCTATGCACAGTCGTCAGGCATTTCCGATTTACGTGCTTCAATCTCTAAGTCTGACTACATTTCGGCTGTCGGGAAGATCGGGCATTACATCCGGGAAGGAGACACGTATCAGGTCAATTACACCTTTAAGCTCAGATTCGATTTCTCTGGAGACCCCGGCGCCCTTTACTGCCGGATTCGCAATGAACAACATGTTCCTTATAGCGCTTTTCTGGGACTGGAAAATACCAGCGTACTTTCTTTTTCACCCGAGTTGTTCTTTCGCGTTGAAGGGAGCCAGATTTGGCTGAAGCCCATGAAGGGGACTTCGGCACGCGGGAGGAATCCGGAGGAGGATGTTCAAAGAATTTCCGATTTGAGACGCTCAGAAAAAAATCGAGCGGAAAACCTGATGATTGTGGACCTGTTAAGAAACGATGTTGGAAAAGTGGCTGAAACTGGAAGTGTGAAGGTCTCTAAATTGTTTGAGGTCGAAAAATACGACACCGTTTTCCAGGCAACCTCAATGATTCGCGCAAAGCTTCGCAAAGACTGGCTGGCACAAGATATCCTGTTAGCACTTTTCCCCAGCGGTTCCGTAACCGGAGCCCCCAAAATAAGGACAATGCAAATTATCCAGGAGCTTGAACGGGAACCGCGCGGCGTCTACACCGGAGCGATCGGTTTTTTCTCGCCACACGGGAAGGCTGTTTTTAATGTTGCGATAAGGACACTTGTCTTGGACAACCTGAAGAAAACAGGCGAAATGGGTGTTGGGAGCGGCATTGTGCACGATTCCATCCCGGAGGAAGAATACCGTGAATGCATCCTGAAGGCAAAGTTTGTCACAGAGCCCTCCTTGGAATTCAAACTTTTTGAAACAATCAGGTGGGATCGCCGCGACGGGCTGCAGTTTTTGCGCCTCCATCTGCGGAGGATGAGACGCTCAGCGGAATATTTTGATTTTAGGTTCCGGCTTCCGGAAATCAAAGAGGCACTTGGCCGGTGTGAAAAAGGTATTCGAAGACAGTCGAACGCGGGACCATACCGCGTGAAGTTAACACTTTCAAGAAATGGAGCTGTTGACGTCGAGTATTCTAAACTCCGGCCCCTGACGGGTGTGCAACGCGTCGCAATCTCTCAAACGGGCACGAATTCCGGGAATCGATTCTTCTTCCACAAGACGACCAACAGGGATATCTATGATGACTACGTGCGTCGGGCAGAGACTTCAGGCGTTTTCGACTTCATCTTTCTGAACGAGCGGGATGAGGTAACAGAAGGTGCCAGGTCGAACGTCATTATTCGGAAAGACGGCAGATTCTACACTCCACCGCTAAGCTGCGGGGTTTTAGCCGGAATTTACCGTGAACACCTGCTCGGGCGTAAGGGAATCAGTCCTGAAGAGAAAGTGTTACTTGTGCGTGACCTGTTCGCAGCGGATGAACTTTTCTTGTGCAATGCGCTCAGAGGCTTGATCAAGGTAGAACTGGTTGAAATTCATAATTCCTCAAGGAAGCATAGCTATGCCCAATTACTGGCTGTTGAAAACTGAGCCCTCCACATACTCATACGCCGATCTTGTAAAAGAAAAGAAGACCACCTGGAATGGCGTCATGAATCCCGTTGCGCTTCGCAATATCGGCTTGATGAACAAGGGGGATCTCGCTTTTATTTATCACACGGGGGATGAAAAAGCCGTCGTTGGCCTGGCACAGATTGTGAGCGAGCCATATCCGGACCCCAAAGATAAGACGTTGACGGTGATAGACATCAAGCCAAAGGTAAAACTACCGCGGCCGGTCACGCTTGCCGAAATCAAAGCAGAAAAGATGTTCAAGGATTTCCTGCTCGTCCGCATCAGCCGGCTTTCTGTTGTTCCCGTGACAAAAATCTGGTGGGATGCGATTAACCAGATGGCGATGGAGTAGACGGAAAATCGGCGGTGGATGGATAAAGAGATTGTTGGATGAATCGATGGGGATTCCCAAATGTGAAGCATAGTCGAGTTTCGCTCGTTTCCTGTTTTTGTCAGAAGTCAAAAATTTTCTGATGAAGCCTGAAAGGATCGCGCACGACAGCATAGCTAGCACATAGAGTTCTCCTTTTGCTCCTTCCTTCTTCTTAGCCCAAAGCGGTTGTGGACCTTGTCGCCGTCCAAGATGTCTTTTTGATTCTTGAATCTTCCTCAAAATTTCGGTACGTTGACGCCGAAATCAAGCCGCTATGAAAATCCTTTCCTTCTTTTCGACTCACAAGCAGACCCTCGATTGGTCCTACGATTCGGGTTCCACGATTTGGCGCCTGCTTTTCGCTGAAAACGGCCGCATTGTCGGAGAAAACCGCAATGAACAAACAAAACAAGCTTCGTTTTTTTGTCTCGATGAAGCGACGGGAAATCATATCTGGGCTGAGCTGAAGCTTGATGAGCCGTGGTGGGTCGGCATGGAAGCCGTCCAAAAGGATATCCTGCTTCTGCACGAGTTTGCCAAACCGGATCTCCCTGAACACAGGGGGATTCGCGCATATGACCTTGAAACTGCCCGACTCCTGTGGCACAAGAAGGACATGACGTTCTGGTTCGGCTATCAGAATTCTGTGTATGCATACAAAACGATGTTTGAGCGGCGGATAGGTTATTCGTTGGACTTAAACTCAGGAGAAGTACTGCAAGAGTATGCCGAAAGCCTTGAGGAACTTCATGCGGTACGCGAGCTCTCCACAAAAGAACAGCGCCAGGATGAATACAGGTTTCCGGAAATTCTGGATCTCAATAAGGTCGAACCTCGGATAGTGGAAACGGTCAAAAAAGCGACCAGGAATACGCAAATCCACGGAAATATCGAGTTTGTCCGGGAAAAAGAATTCCTGCTTTTTAATTACCACGCGGAGACAATGAGTTCGACGGCCGATTCGATATTGTTGGAGAATCACCTGGAGATTGTCGACATTGAGAAGAACCACAAGGTGTATTCCGACCTCCTCGTACGCGGTGCAAAGGCGCCGGCACCGGACTCGTTTTTCATCAAAGGCCACCGCGTGTATTTCATCAAAGATCAGCACATTCTCTCGGCATTGCGCCTGTGGAAATAATAACGGAACATCTATCCGTCGCTACGCGAGGAAACTCAGATATCATTGATATTACTCCTCAGATTTCATCTTTCGTGGCAAAGAGCAAACTGAAGGAAGGAAACGTTACGGTGTTCGTCAGCGGGTCGACGGCCTCCGTCACCACAACGGAATACGAGCCTGGTTTGATCAAAGATATTCCGGCAGCCATGGAACGCCTCGCGCCTCAAAGTATCACGTACCACCACAACGAAACATGGCACGACGGGAATGGCCACTCGCACGTCAGGGCGTCGATGATGGGCCCGTCGCTCACCGTCCCATTTTCAAAAGGTGAATTACTGCTCGGAACATGGCAACAAATCGTGCTGATTGACTTCGACACAAGGGCCCGAAAACGTGAAATCGTGGTCCAGCTCATGGGAAACACATGAAGACGATTCGCATCAAACACATAGATGCTTTTACCTCCAGAGCGTTCGCCGGCAATCCCGCCGGAGTCGTCATGGAAGCCGACGGACTCACTGACAAAGAAATGCAGTCCATCGCACGGGAGAAGAACCTGTCGGAGACTGCATTCGTGCTGCGTCCGACAATGAAGGACGCGGATATTCAAATCAGATGGTTCACCCCGGCAGCTGAGGTTCCGTTGTGCGGCCATGCGACCATTGCAAGTTTTCATGCTCTCGCAGAAGAAGGCCTCGCTGGATTGAAACCGGAAGGCCAGCATTATTTCAGGCTTCAAACGAAGAGCGGCGTGTTGAATGTCAAAGTTGAGAAGAATTTTCTCGGCACGAGCGTTGAGTTTGAACTTCCCGTGCCCAAATTCAAAACGAAGAAAATCTCCCCGCAAGTCCTCAAGTCAATTGGGCTCAGGCAGACAGACATTGAAAGAAAACTTCCCATTGTCAGCGACTCTTTTTTATACGTCCCTGTACGACGGCTCTCGACCATAAAGGCCATCAAACCAGATTTTCGTGAGCTCGATAAGAACCTGAGGAAGTTGAAGGTCATTGCCGTCTGTGTGTTCTGTCTCGAAACCGTAGACAGGGAATCCTCAGTGCATTCGCGGTTTTTTGCATCCCCTGTCGGGATTGACGAAGACCCTGTCACAGGTTCTGCAAACGGTCCGCTTGGAGTATATCTGCAGCAGTATGTGCTGCCTGCCGGGAGAAGTGTTTTTTCTAGATCACTCGCTGACGGTCGCGTTGAATTCGTCGGTGAACAGGGTGACGAAATTGGGCGTCCTGGGCGCGTGAAGATTCGCGTGAAAGCCGGGGATTCCTTCGTCGAAAATGTATCCATTGTTGGCGAGGCGGTCACAATTCTGGATTCGACTCTGTGCCTGCCGTCATGACAACCAGGAATATCGTCTTTCTTTTCATTTTCGCAGCCTCTCTCGGATTTTTCTTCTACGGCGTTCGCCGCCTCATTCTTCATCTCCAACTCGGGAAGCCTGAAAATCGTTTTGACAACATTGGCGAACGGCTGAAAAATGTTTTGGTCGTTGCGTTTGCCCAGTCAAAATTAATGAGAGAGCCCCTCGCCGGAATGTTGCACTTCTTTATTTATTGGGGCTTTATCATTCTCCTGACAGCTGTGATTGAATCCATCGGCGAAGGTCTTATTCCCGGTTTCTCCTTGCTCTTCATCGGTGTGAGCACGTATGAGCTCATTGCGTTTTTCCAGGATCTTTTTGCAGGGCTCGTGGTTCTTTCCGTCCTAGTTGCGCTCTATCGCAGATATGTTACAAAACCGAAGCGGCTTCAGGTTGACCGTCACGGCCAAATAGACGCGACGGCAATCCTTGTCGCTATCATGCTCATTTGCCTCAGCATGCTTGGACAAAACGCGACACGAATGCTTCTTGGGGATCCGGATCTTGCTCAGGCGCGCTTTCTCTCGGGTGAACTCATGCCCCTGTTTTTGTCCTTTGACGGCACAACGGTTGAGGTTCTTGGCGACGTTTTTTGGTGGATTCACATTCTGCTCGTGCTAGGCTTTCTGAATTATCTGCCGTATTCAAAGCATCTTCACGTTTTGACATCAGTACCTAACGTGTATTTTACCTCTCTCCAACCGAGGGGTGCGTTAAAGCCAATCAACCTCGAAGCCGAGGGCGTGGAAAGATTCGGCGCTAGCGATATCGAGGATCTCACGTGGAAGCAACTGCTGGATGGCTACACGTGCACCGAATGCGGCAGGTGCACTGCGGCGTGTCCCGCAAACGCGACAGGTAAAATCCTTTCGCCAAAAAAGATCATTGTTGACATTCGCAGAAGGCTTGAGGAAAAAGGAACAATGATATTGGATGGCGGACGAGAATCGGAAAAAAGCCGGCAAGAGGAAAAATCGCCCGGGGACAAGACGTTGCTCCATGATTATATCACCGCCGACGAGCTCTTTGCATGCACGACATGCATGGCGTGTGTCCAGGAATGCCCGGTCAACATCGAGCATGTCGATTCCATTGTCGAAATGCGACGCAGCCTCGTGCTCATGGAATCAAACTTTCCGCCTGAAGTACAAGTGGTGTTCAAGAACCTCGAAAACAATTTTACGCCGTGGGCTTTTCCGGCTTCAGCGAGGGCTGACTGGGCAGACGGAATGAATATTCCAACAATGGCGAACGCCCAGGATGCAGAGGTGCTCTTTTGGGTTGGATGTGCGGGATCGTATGACAACCGATACAAGAAAGTAACCCAGGCGTTTGCGAGCCTGATGCAGCAGGCAGGAATCAAATTCGCAATTCTCGGAACAGAGGAAAAATGCACGGGAGATCCGGCCCGGAGAATCGGTAACGAGTATCTTGCGCAGATTCTCATGAAGGAAAACGTGCAAACGATGAATCGTTACAGCGTGAAGACGATCGTGACCTCCTGTCCGCATTGCTTTAACACTCTTAGAAATGAATACCCGCAGTTCGGCGGAACCTACAACGTTGTCCACCACACTGATTTTCTGGTGAAACTTCTGAATGAAGGCCGAATCAAAGTGTCGAAAGAAGAAGCAAGAACGATCACGTTCCATGACTCGTGCTATCTCGGGCGCTACAACGATGTCTATGACCAGCCAAGAAAGGTCCTCGAGTCCGTTCCCGGGACTGACCTTGTTGAAATGCAGCGGTCTCGAAGCAAGGGATTCTGTTGCGGAGCTGGCGGCGGTAGGATGTGGATGGAAGAACGGGAGGGGAAGCGGGTGAATATTGAGCGAACGGAAGAAGCACTGAGCCTCAAGCCGGATGTCATCGGCACGGCGTGCCCGTTCTGTATGACGATGATGACAGATGGAGTCAAGGCAAAAGACGCGGCGGAGAAAGTTCAAGTGAAGGATGTTGCAGAAATTCTTTTCGAGGCAACGACAAAAAATGGTTAGTCAAAACGATACAAGAGGCAAAATGGGCATTCGTCAGAGCCTTGCATTAAGGTCTTTGAGTGTGCTGGGAGTCCTGTTGTTTGGAGCCGCACCGCAGGTCGATCCCGCCGACCTTGTTCTCCGCAACGGAAAAGTTGTCACCGTCGATGAAAAGAACCCGGTTGCACAGGCGATTGCAGTTCGAGGAGATGCGATTGTTGCCGTTGGCTCGAACAAAGAGATAGAACAGTATGTAGGCGATCGAACACACGTCATTGACCTCGGCGGCAAGCTCGTTGTGCCCGGATTCATTGAAGGGCATGGACATTTTACCGGGATTGGTGCTTCGAAAATGAACCTCGACCTGATGAAGGTGAAGAATTGGGACGAGGTCGTTGAAATGGTTGCCGCTGCTGTCAAACAGGCCAAACCCGGTGACTGGATTCTTGGAAGAGGGTGGCATCAGGAAAAATGGGACAAGCGTCCGGGGCCACATGTGGAAGGATTTCCCCTTCATGAATCTCTGAGCAAAGTTTCGCCGAATAATCCAATAATACTCACACATGCGAGTGGACACGCATCGTTTGTAAACGGGAAAGCTCTCGAGATTTCGGGGATTACAAAGTCCACGAAGAATCCTGTTGGAGGCGAGATTCTCAAAGACAAAGAAGGGAATCCGGCCGGTGTTCTGAGAGAAACTGCACAGGGCCTGGTGCGGCGAGCGCTTGCAGAGGCACGGTCAAAAAGGTCGCCCGAGGAAAAGGAAACGATGGACCGCAGGGAAATCGAGCTTGCGATGCAGGAGTGTCTCTCGAAAGGTATCACAAGTTTCCAGGACGCAGGCTCTTCGTTTGGCATAATTGACCTTCTCAAAAAATTCGTTGACGAAGGAAATCTGCGCCTCCGGCTGTGGGTCATGATTCGAGAAAGTAATGACCTGCTCGCCAAGAATTTGGCACAATACAAGATGATTGGCTATGGCGACAACCGATTAACCGTTCGAGCAATCAAGAAGTCTATTGACGGGGCATTAGGCTCGAGGGGTGCCTGGCTGTTGGAACCATACACGGACTCGCCGTCAAGTACAGGACTCAACACCATCCCCGTCCCGGAAATGATGATGACAGCAAAACTCGCAATCGAACATGACTACCAGTTTTGCGTGCACGCAATCGGCGACAGAGCAAACAGAGAGACACTGAACATCTTTGAGCAGGTTTTTGGGCAATATCCAAATAAAAAGGAGCTCCGGTGGAGAGTTGAGCATGCCCAGCACCTCAGCACCCAAGACATTCCGAGGTTTGGAAAACTTGCCGTTGTCGCTTCGATGCAGGGTATTCATTGCACGTCGGATGCGCCTTATGTCATTGCTCGACTGGGTGCTCAGCGCGCTGAGGAAGGAGCATACGTCTGGCAAAAGCTGATGAAGACGGGCGCTGTCATTCTGAACGGCACAGATGCCCCCGTGGAAGATGTTGACCCTCTTGCGAGCTTTTACGCCTCGGTGACAAGAAAACTCAAAGACGGTTCCGTTTTCTACGGCGGTCAAAAAATGAGCCGGGAGGAGGCGCTGAAATCGTATACGCTGAATGCGGCGTATGGAGCATTTGAAGAGAATATCAAGGGGTCATTAACTCCGGGCAAACTTGCAGACATGACAGTTCTTTCAAAAGACATTATGACAATTCCAGAAGATGAAATTCCCTCTGCGCACATAGAGTATACCATCGTCGGGGGGAAGATTATGTTTCAAAAGTAGAATCAACAACCAAAACAGGAGCGCAATGAAATACCGAATTCTCGTCACGAAAACCCTCGATGTCCCTAAAAACCTTTTTACTGCGGTTTATGATTCGGAAAGCGAAGCAGTAAAGGAAGCGAAAGACAGGCTTGCTCAATTGGATGGAGACGTTGCAATCGTTGCTAAACTCATAGGCGGAAACCAAAAGGTCGTTCATACTTTTGAGAAAGTTCGAAAAGCAGGCTAGTTGCGCCAATGAGTGATGAAACGCGGATAACGCCGCCACTTGGTGGCGGTCACCGTTCCTTGCAGGTCCTTTATGTAGTCTGGTATCTCGTGTAATGCGATTCTCCGCTTCATGTTTATTTTTCCTCCAAACCTTCCAATCTGTTGTCGCACAGACTTTTACGCTCTCCGGCTTTGTTCGTGATGCGGAAACAAAACAACCGCTCGTTGCCGCAGCGATCAGGATTGTCGGAACGTCAAAAGGAACGATTTCGAACGCCCAGGGTGAGTACCGCATCTCGCTCGAGCCGGGTTCACACCTTGTCACATTTAGTTACGTAGGATATCGGCCAGACTCTGCCAGGATCAGGGCGGCAGGGAACACGGCATACAATGTTGTACTTCAGCCCGCGCCGATTCAGATGGCAGAGGTCATCATCTCGGGAGAAGACCCTGCGATTCAAATCATGCGACGCGTGATTGAAAGCAAAAGCCGATGGATGAAATCATTGAAGACATATCAGTTCCAGGCTTTCACGCGCCAGACCATCTTGCGCGACACGTCCATTGCAAGTATTGCCGAAACGTATTCGACTGGCTACTGGCAGCAGGGTGATACTCTGAGAGAAGTGATCAAGCAGAAAAGACAAACCGCCAATATCCCCGCAGCGTCAAATATCGCAAGTGTCGGAAATATTGTAAATTTCTATCTTGACGAAATTCGCTTTGCCGGTTTCAATTTCGTCGGCCCGACGGCGCCCGACGCTTTTGATTACTATGATTTCAAACTGGAGAAAACCAGGGAGTTGGCAGGCACAAAAGTGATTACTATTCAACTCAACCCTAAAAGCCGTATGATGCCTCTCTTTCGAGGGTCTCTCGATGTTGTGGACGACCGGTTTGTGCTGGCCGGGGTAGAAGTGAGTCCTAATGAGTCTTTTGCTATGCCGTTTGTGACCGACATTCAGCTTCGCTACAGTCAACATTTTTCGTTGTACGAGAATCGCTTCTGGATGCCTGTGGATATACGGCTGAATGGTTCGGCAGAGATCGGAATTACCGGTGTCACCTTCCCGCGCATTGGGTTTGAGTCGCTCTCATCCATTTATGATTACGAAATCAACATCGAATTGCCCGACAGCATCTTCAAAAAGCCGCGGCGAACCACCAGCGCTGAGGCATCATCATTCGATTCTTCCTTCTGGGTACGGCATGAAGTCCTCCCGCTCACAAAGGAAGAACAAGTGGCCTACCAAAAACTGGACAGCACGCAGACCTTTCAGAGACAGTTTCAACCAAGCGGGCCGTTGACTGCCCTTGGAGAAGCTGCTTCGACCCTAAAATACGCGAGCCTTCGCTTCAACCGCGTAGAAGGCCTCTTTCTTGGCGGCAACCTTGATTTCGACAGCACAACTTCCTTTCTCCGGACGTTTGCTTCGCTCGGATATGGATTCTCCGACAGGAAGGGGAAATGGAATGTCGGGACTGAAGTTTTCCTTGATTCCATACGTTCAGTAAGCTTCGGCCTCGAGGGATTCCATGGAATCGGCCATTTCCCTGACGAGAACTTCCATTCAGATTTCTCAAACGCATTATCAACTTTGCTGTCGAAGGTTGATTATAGGGATTATTACTATCTAAGAGGGTGGAAGGTATTCGCCTCATTCAAGCCGCTTCGTCTCCTGCGCATCGACGCTGCATTCCGGGCTGAGGAACACAGAATCGCCACTCAAACGACAAATTACAGCCTCTTTTACAAAGGGGATTTTTACAGGACCAATCCGTCGGCGATGGAGGGAACCTTGAGAAGCATTTCTTTCCAAGCGCGGTATGGACAGGATCCCATCCTGTTGAATATCATCTCGAGGGATTTCGTTGAGTGTGAAGCGGAGTTTTCTCCATCCTCGTTCTCAGGCGATTATGACTTTACCCGTCTCCTGGTTCGATCCGAGTATCGCTTTACGACATTCTTATCCCGAGTCCTATTTCCTCCTTCGTTTCATGTCAAACTTACCGCCGGAACATCCACCGGTGCCCTTCCGCCGCAACGTATGTTCATTCTCGATTCCCCCCTTCTGAGCTACGCGCCACCTGGAGTCCTACGAGGTGCAGGATTAAAAGAATTCAGCGGAGACCGGTTTGTGCTCCTCACGGCCGAACACAACTTCCGCAGCACACCATTCCTCCTCCTTGACGTCCCTTTCTTGTACAAGAATGGGATCGAGCTGATTGTTCAGGGGACGATCGCGCGTTCATGGAGCCGAGGATCATTTTCTCAACCTGCTGTGAATACCACAAACGGTTGGTATACTGAGGCGGGAATAGGAATCAGCAGGATCTTCGGACTCTTGCGATTGGATTGCACCCGCCGTTTTGCTGCACCCTCAAACTGGTTTGTAACCCTCTCCGTCGCAAATCTCTTTTGAAGTCCCTGAGAATTCTCCTCGACGCAGACAAAATTGCGAAATCAGAATTCGGTCGCGGTCAGGGGAAGCGAATAATTCTCCTGTTTTTCACAATTCATTTTCCTACATTTCACCTCGCCTCAGTTTTCAGAATCTGACCATGGATAAAATTCTTGTAGTCGACGACGAACCGGGAATAGTGCAAGTGACTTCACTTTTTCTTCAGAGTGAAGGCTATGAAGCCGAAGGCGCTTCTGACGGAGTTGAAGCGCAGGCGGTCATCGAGGTACGTCCCGACGAATTCTCAGCCATTATTCTTGATTGGACGATGCCGCGCATGTCGGGCATTGATCTGTTGAAATGGATGAAGCAAAACGACCGCTACGAGAATATCCCTGTCATCATGCAGACTGCCAAGATGAGCCCGGAGGACATTAAGGAGGGGATTGACGCCGGCGCCTTTTACTATCTGACAAAGCCCATTCAAAAAGACATCATGCTTTCGATTCTGAAGGCGGCAGTCTCCGACTTGCAGTACAAGAAATCTCTGATTCAGAAAATCAAAGAAGGAGACAATCCGTTTGGCTTCTTGTATGACGCCGAGTTCCGTGTCCGAACACTCGGCGAGGCGGAGTATCTTGCATCAAGGCTGGCAAATGCCACGCCCTCACCAAACAACGTGCTCGGCATTTCGGAGATGTTGATTAACGCCATTGAGCACGGTAACCTTGGCATTTCCTATGCCGATAAAACTGCCCTCGTGACAAACGGCACATGGCGCGCTGATGTTGACCGGAGGCTCAAGTTGCCTGAAAACGTGAGCAAGTACGTGCGCGTCACGTTGAACCGAAATACTACAAAGCTCACACTTTTGATTGAGGACCAGGGGTCCGGTTTCGACTGGCAAAAGTACTTGAATCTGGATGAAATCAGAGTTTTTGATAATCACGGCCGTGGTATTGCCATTAGCAGAGAGTATCTTGAACTTCAGTTCTTTCCACCCGGCAACAAAGTGCTCATCACCATACCGCTTCAATAAATGTCAACGATGGCCGAGTCACAGCACGCAGCGGACTCCCGGACACAGCCACCGGCGGCAACAAACATCCGGAAAGAGCGCCTTCTGTTAGCAGTTCTTGCGGCAATCCAGTTTACCAACATTCTGGACTTTGTGATCATCATGCCCCTAGGCCCGCAGTTCATGAGAGTGTTCGGAGTTGGCTCACAAGAATTCGGACTTATCGTCTCTTCCTATACGTTCAGCTCGGGGTTTTTTGGATTGCTCGGAGCTTTCTTTGTCGATCGGTTTGACCGCCGGACAGCTCTTCTTTTTCTGTATACAGGCTTCGCGATCGGAACCGGGATGTGTGCCCTTGCACCGAATTACATTCTTTTGATCGCGGCAAGGGTATTGGCAGGAGCGTTTGGAGGCGTTCTTGCGTCCGTCATTCTGTCCATCGTGGGGGATGTCATACCCTACGAAAGGCGCGGGGCAGCAATGGGTGTTATCATGTCGTCGTTCTCGCTTGCCACGGTCATCGGCGTGCCGATTGGCTTATATATTGCAACAGAGTTTGGCTGGCATTGGACATTTACGTCTCTCGCCGGCATTAGTGCACTTATTCTTCTTATTGCATCCCAGGTTGTTCCTCCCATTCATGGCCACCTTGCGCAGGCAATCGTCCGAAACCCGCTCGAGACGCTAAAATTCATGCTCGAGAACAAGAACTACCTTAAAGTGTATGCATTCATGATCATGCTGATGCTGGCAGGTTTTACCGTGTTTCCGTTCATCAGCCCGTACCTGGTTTATAATGTTGGACTGGAAGAGGGTGAGCTCACGTACGTGTATGCATTGGGCGGATTTTGCACTTTTTTTAGCTCCCGGTATATTGGAAGGCTCGCCGACCGGTACGGTAAACAACGCGTTTTTGTTTACCTCGCGTTCATGTCCACTGTTCCGATTTTTTTAATGACGGTGCTTCCACCGCTTCCGTTGATACTCGTACTCGTGTTCTCGGCGTTCTTTTTCGTTCTGGCTTCAGGCCGTGGTGTCCCCGCATTCGCAATGATTACGGCAAGCGTCGAGTCGAAGAATCGCGGGAGTTTCATGAGTTTCAACACCTCGGTTCAGCATTGGTCCGCCGGGCTGGGGTCTTTTGTTGCAGGATTAGTGATTGTAAGCGGGTCTGATCGCGCTCTGCACAATTTTGGATGGGTAGGCGCGTTCGCCGTTTCCGCAACAGTAATATGTGTGTTTCTCTCAAAACGTTTGGTAAGAGTTGAAGAAAATCTAAGCTGATGAATTTATGAAGGAGGTTGTCATGAGAAATTTCTTGAGGAGACGTGTAACCTTTGGATTCATTGTGTGGCTTGTACTCGCGCAGGCAGTTCGGAGCCAGCAAGCTCCCATCAAAGGACTCGACGAATACATTCTCAAAGCGATGAGAGACTGGGAAACGCCGGGGCTGGCCATCGCAATCGTAAAAGACGACAAGGTCGTTTTCGCAAAGGGATACGGTGTCCGCAAGATGGGAGAATCTGCGCCGGTAACAGAAAAAACAATTTTCGCGTGCGCATCGACAACGAAAGCGATGGCTGCGGCGTGTCTCGGTATGCTCGTGGACGAGGGAAAAGTAAAATGGGACGACCCGGTCACGAAACATCTTCCGTGGTTTCAACTCTATGACCCCTATGTCACACGTGAATTGACAGTTCGAGACCTCCTGTGTCACCGCTCGGGCCTTGCTCGTGGAGATCTGCTCTGGTATCAATCCCCTCACAGCAGGGAAGAAGTGATTCGCAGAGTCCGGCATTTGAAACCGGCATGGAGCCTCCGAAGCAGGTACGGCTATCAGAATATCATGTATATCGCTGCGGGAGAAGTGGTTGAAGCGGTGAGCGGCAAAAGCTGGGATGAATTTATGAAGGAAAGACTCTTCACGCCTCTGGGAATGACTTCCACAACGACAAGTGTCAAGGACCTTCGAAAATTCACTGACGTCGCAACGCATCACGTGAAAATCGACGATAGGTTCCAGCCTATCGAGTGGCCGAACTACGATAATGTCGGTGCTGCAGGCACTGTCAACTCAAATGTGGTGGATTATGCACATTGGATCCGACTGAATCTCAACGACGGAATGCTCAACGGGAAAGAAATATTGAGTGAAAAGGTTGTTGAGGAAATGCAATCACCGCAGGCGATCATTCCGCTTGATTCCACGACGAAAGCACTCTGGCCGTCGATGCACTTTGCATCCTACGGATTGGGTTGGACGTTGCGAGACTATCTTGGCCGCAAATTGATCCAGCATGACGGTGCACTCGACGGCATGCGCGCCCGGGTTGCTTTTGTTCCGGAAGAAAAACTCGGTTTTGTGATTCTACTGAACTCATCCCGAAGCCCATTGCACGGAGCCATCGGTTATCGGATTTTAGATCATTATTTTGGAGCCCCGGAAAAGGATTGGAATGCGATTCTCCTGAAGAACTTCCGTGATCAGGAAGAAAAAGGCAAAGCTGAGGAGAAAAAGAAGCTCGACGCGAGGGTCCAGGGAACGAAGCCTTCGCTCGCACTGGATTCCTACACAGGAACATATGAGCATGAGATGTATGGGGAGACAAAAGTGTCGATGGAAGGCGGTAAGCTCGTTTTCAGTTTCTATCCAACCTATGTCGGCAACGTAGATCATTGGAACTATGATGCTTTTCAAGTTGTCTGGCGTGACAAAAAAATGGATAAAGACTTCATCACGTTTACGCTGAACAGCGACGGGAAGGTAGAACTCATGAAGTGGGAAGGCGTTGGAGACTTCAAAAAAGCCGAGAAAAAATAGAACAGAGAATCACAAGGCAATTTATGAAGAAGCTCTTTGCATATATCACCATGTTCGGGTTCCCGCTCGTTGCAGGATACGGTCAGGAAACTGTGTACGATGTCATTCTACGCAACGGAACCATTTTCGACGGAAGTGGAAAGCCGGGTATCGTCGGCGATGTTGCTCTCAACGGAGACAAGATTGTAGCCACGGGCAAATGGGACAACATTCGCGGAAAAACCGAAATCGATGCAACGGGTTTGGCAATTGCGCCGGGGTTTATCAACATGCTGAGCTGGGCAACTGAGTCTCTGATTCACGATGGGCGATCCCAGAGTGATATCCGTCAGGGTGTGACGCTCGAAGTGTTTGGGGAAGGATGGTCTATGGGGCCACTCAGCGAAGCGATGAAAAAGGAGTCCGAAGAGCAGCAGGGGGATATCAAATATAAGATCGAGTGGACAACGCTGGGCGAGTATTTGGAATACCTTGTGAAGCGCGGTATCTCTACCAATGTGGCTTCGTTCGTCGGAACCACCACGGTGCGGATTCATGTGTTGGGCTATGAAGATCGCGTTCCAACTGCTCAAGAGTTAACGAGAATGGAGGAGTTGGTACGGCAGGCGATGGAGGAAGGAGCTCTCGGAGTCGGATCTTCTTTGATCTATGCGCCCGCATTCTACGCGAAGACGCCGGAACTCATTGAACTCTGCAAAGTCGCGTCGGAATCCGGCGGATTATACATTTCACATATGAGGAGCGAGGGAAATCGTTTATTGGAGGCTGTCGATGAGTTGATCGCCATATCGCGCGAGGCAAAGATCAACGCAGAGATTTACCATCTGAAAGCGGCAGGGCAGTCGAATTGGAAAAAGATCGATGACGTCATAAGAAAAGTGGAAAAGGCTCGGTCGGAAGGATTGAAGATTACAGCCGACATGTATACCTACACAGCGGGCGCAACAGGCCTCGACGCATCGATGCCGCCGTGGGTGCAGGAAGGCGGTATCAAAGAACGGAGAAAAAGACTTCAGGACTCTCAAATCCGAAAACGAGTGCACAAAGAAATGACAATGCCGACAGACGCATGGGAGAATCTTTATCTTGGAGCAGGGTCGCCAAAAAATGTCTTATTGGCCGGGTTTAAATCGGACAGCTTGAAGTATCTCACCGGGAAAACCCTGGCGGAAGTCGCCGTAATGCGCGGGAAATCTCCCGAAGAGACGGCCATGGACCTTGTCATTGATGACAATAGCCGGGTCGAAACTGTGTATTTTCTGATGTCCGAGGAAAACGTGAAGAAGCAAATCAAGCTGCCGTGGGTAAGTTTTGGCTCGGATGCCGAGTCATCGGCTCCGGAGGGAGTGTTTTTGAAATCGAACCCTCACCCCAGGGCGTTCGGGAATTTTGCGCGATTGCTGGGCAAATACGTTCGCGATGAAAAGATTATACCGCTTGAAGAAGCAATCCGAAAGCTCACGACGCTGCCCGCAGCAAACTTGAAAATCAAGAACAGGGGTGCACTCATCCCCGGGTATTACGCGGACGTCGTGGTGTTTGACCCAAACAAGATTGCAGACCATGCAACGTTCGAAAAACCACACCAATACTCAATCGGAATGGTCCATGTGTTCGTGAATGGCGTCCAGGTGTTGAAGAACGGAGAACACTCCGGGGCGAAACCGGGCCAGGTTGTTCGGGGACCGGGCTGGAAACAAAAATAATTTGAACCTGACAGGTCTCTTTTGTACTCTCTGGGGACCTGTCAGGTTTTTGTGGTGAAACGCCTCACGTCTTCTCTACGATGAAGCGAAAGAAGCTGACAGGGGTTAACTTAGCGCGCAAACGTGCACAGAAACCCTCCGCGGGCAAATTGGATCATCTGGTTGTCGCAGATCGCGCGGACAGAAGAGTTCTCGAGCTTATTGCTCAGATGGGCGGAGATACGAGGAAAACGAGGGAAGTCGAGTTTTTTCTCTACCTGTCGTCAGAAGAAGAAGCTTACAAGGTCGGGGCAGAACTGCAAAAGGCAGGTTTCGACGTCCAGGTCGACAAAGGCAGCAGAAGGGATTGGCTTTGTTTCGCAGTGAAGAAAATCGCGCCAACATCTAAAAATCTTGCTACACTGAGGAGGTATTTCATGTCATTGGTTGCACCTTTTCAGGGACAGTATGACGGCTGGGGAACAGGGGTCGAAGATGGCACATGGAAAGGCAAGGAATGAGTTCAAGCGTTCCGGTTGCCCTCGACTGCGTTGAGTTTTTTTTTCGTCTTCATGAGAATGGCAATGCCGCACTCGGTTGAAGAACATCTCCGTCTACAGGCGGTTGAATACGACCGGATTATCAGAACGTTCATACCGGGATACGATGAGATTCTCCGGGAAATCGTCAAATGGTTGGGTTCCACCTTACGTTCAGGCGGATTTGTGATTGACCTGGGCGGAGGCACGGGTTCGCTCGCGGAAGCGATCGTCAAAGGTTTTCCCGGCGCCAAACTGGAGATACGAGACACGGACGGTAAAATGCTGGATGTTGCCCGACAGCGCCTTTCGGAATTCGGAAGCCGTGTCCAGCTTTCTGCGACATCGTTTTATGAGCCGCTTCCTCAATGTGACGCTGTGGTTGCGACGCTTGCGCTTCATCATGTCGATGACATGGCGAAAAAAACCCGCATCTACCGAAACATCTTTCAAGCCCTCGGTTCGCCCGGGATCTTTCTCAACGGAGATTGCACCATGAGTCAACAGAAAACCGTCCAGGAAAGCGAGCTTCGTGTGTGGTCGGATTTTATGAAAAGTCAAGGAATGTCAGATGAGGAAGTGAAGAAACATTTTGCAGAGTGGGATGAGGAAGACACCTATTTTTCACTTTCCGAAGAATTCTCCGCTCTGCATGCGGCTGGATTTCAGGAACCTGAATGTTTTTGGAAGAACGGCCCGATGGCAATCTACGGCGGGCTCAAAAAATGATCTCAGAACGCCTCAAATCGATTAAACGAATCATCATTGCCATTGTGGGTACTACCGTACTCCTTATTGGAATTGCTCTCATCGTCCTGCCTGGCCCGGCATTCATTCTCATCCCCGCGGGAATTGCAATCCTCGCGACGGAGTTTCAATGGGCAAAGAAGTTGATTCAAAAGTTCAGACAAAAGGTCAAGTCAAAGCGGAGCGTCGAATGAAAATTTTGTATTCCTACTTAAAACAGTACTGGAAGTTGGTGGTTTTTGCCCTGGTGCTGGCGGCGATCAATCAAGTGTTTTCGCTTCTGGATCCCCTCATTTTCCGGTATGTGATCGATGAATACGCGCTGCAATACACGAAGTACACTCAGTCCGAGTTTTTCAAAGGTGTTAGTGTGTTGCTGGCTGCCGCCGTTGGAGTTGCATTCGTTTCCCGTGTTGCAAAGAATTTTCAGGATTATTTCATCAACAATATTACGCAGCGACTGGGCGCGCAGATTTATTCCGACGGGTTAAAGCATTCGCTTGAATTGCCTTACCAGGTTTTCGAGGATCAGCGAAGTGGAGAAACTCTTGGGAAGCTCCAAAAAGTACGCACTGATGTTGAACGACTCATTTCTGTCTTTATCAACGTTCTCTTTACGACACTCGTCGGCGTTGTGTTTGTCATGGTGTACGCGTTGAGCGTTCACTGGATCATAGCTCCTGTGTACTTCTTGACCGTGCCAATCCTGGGCAGCTTAAGCAACGTGTTGAGCAAGAAAATCAAGAAGGTTCAAAAGGAAATCGTTGCACAGACCACGGCTCTGGCCGGGTCCACCACGGAATCGCTCCGCAACATTGAGCTCGTGAAAAGCCTCGGGCTCGCCCAGCAGGAAATCACGCGGCTGAACAGCACGACAGGCAAGATTCTGAAGCTGGAACTAAAAAAGGTGAAATACATTCGCAGCCTCAGTTTTATCCAGGGGACATCCGTCAACGCGCTGCGAACCAGTATTCTCTTCCTGATGCTTTATCTAATCTATTCACAGGAGATAACGTTCGGCCAGTTCTTTTCGCTCTGGATTTATTCGTTCTTTATTTTTGGCCCGCTACAGGAATTGGGCGGAGTTATTAGTACATACCGGGAGACTGAAGTTTCGCTGAAAAATTTCGAGGATATCATCAATGCTCCAAAAGAGCCGAAACCGCCGGCGCCGGCTCGGCTTGGAAAGGCTGTGAGACTCGAGTTTGATAAAGTCACCTTCCAGCATCTGTCGTCTACAACGCACGCTCTTAGCGATATTTCTTTTGGTGCCCAACTTGGCGACACCATAGCGTTTGTCGGACCGTCGGGGTCGGGAAAAACGACTCTCGTGAAATTGCTGGTTGGCCTTTATCGGCCGCACGCGGGAAGGATTCTGTACAACGGAATTCCTCACTCGGACATTGACCTTGAAGAACTTCGTGAGCAGATTGGTTTTGTCACGCAGGATACACAATTGTTTTCTGGTTCTATCCGTGAGAATCTTCTGTTTGTGAACCCCAAAGCATCTGATGCAGAATGCCTGGAGGTACTGAGAAAATCCGCGTGTCAAAGTCTTCTCGCGCGAGCGGACAGGGGACTTGACACCATTATCGGAGAGGGGGGCGTCAAGGTTTCAGGAGGAGAAAAACAGCGCCTCTCTATTGCACGCGCGTTACTCCGAAGGCCAAATATTTTGGTGTTTGATGAAGCAACGTCATCGCTCGATTCGTTGACCGAGGAGGAAATCAGCGGGACGATTCGCGAAGTCTCGAAACAAAAAGACATCACATCATTTCTCATTGCCCATCGTCTCTCCACCATCATGCACGCTGACAGGATTTATGTGCTGGAAAAAGGCCGGATTGTGGAATCTGGAAAACACAAAGACCTGCTCGACCAGATGGGCCTGTATTACGCAATGTGGCGGCAACAGATTGGGGAGCGTCAGGATGGAACGCTCAGAGCCGCGGTGCGGGGTGTGCAAGAGATGAAACGGAACTAGAATTTGCCACGACTTTAAAGTCGTGGCAAAAACAAGAATGCCCCTCCTCGGTGAACTCTCCGCATTGTTGACGGCTCTTCTGTGGTCCGGAAGTTCCATTGTGTTTGCAGCAGCGATTCAACGCATTGGCTCCGTTCATGTCAATGTGGCGAGGCTCATTATCGCTGCGTTCCTGCTTCTGGCAACGATTGTCCTGATGGGGCTGAATGTTCGACTTTCGTGGTCTCAAATTGGAAATCTCGCGGTCAGCGGACTTATCGGCCTCGTCTTTGGCGACACGTTTTTATTTCAATCGTACATTTACAATGGCGCGCGTGTCAGCATGCTCATCATGTCCGTCGCGCCGGCGATTTCTGCACTTCTTGCGTATTTTCTCATTGGTGAAATCCTTTCGCTCTGGGGTATTCTCGGAATGCTCGTAACGATCGGCGGGATAGCCGTCGTCGCTTCCGACAGGCGCGAGGACGCCAAACACTCGCTCACAAGAATCGGTTTGCTCTATGGCTTCTTTGGAGCGCTGGGGCAGGGAGCCGGTTTGATTTTTGCGCGTTTGGCGTTCGACGAAGGTGAAATTCATGGACTTGTTGCAACTTTTGTACGCGTTGTCCCCGCCATTTTCGTTCTCTATCCGATTGCTGTGATGACAAAACGTTTGTTGGAATTGCAGCGACGCTTATGGCCACGTCGCCCATCATGATGCTTCCCATGGTCAGGTATTTGCAAAAGGAGATTCTCACGTGGAAGGCCATCGCTGGAGCTTTCGTGGCCGTGGCCGGCGTGGCAATCCTGTTTTTGCGATGAAAAATTGCTGTAGGGACACGACATGTCGTGTCCCTACAGGTTGAATTACCTTTAGGCAATTATGGAAATCAATCTCTTATCATTTGTCATCGTTGTTTTTTTGATCTTTGTCGTCGCAGCTTTGTACTCATCTGTCGGCCACGGCGGGGCATCGGGGTATCTCGCCATCCTCTCTTTTTTCGCGGTCGCTCCATCTCTCATGGCCTCAACGGCTCTTCTCTTGAATGTGCTCGTCGCCGGGCTTTCTTTGATTTCTTATTACCGCGCAAAACACCTTTCTCTGACTTTGGCTTGGCCTTTTATCCTCGCCTCGATTCCAGCCGCGTTTATCGGAGGGTCGATACCGGTTACTGAAATAGTCTACTTTATCCTTCTGGCAATTGTCCTGCTGTTTGCCGCTTTTCGGCTTGCAAATTCCGCGGTCATTCCGGCGAATGATGAGCTTCATGCCGTAAAGTTGCCAATTTCGCTTCCTGTTGGTGCGGGTATTGGGCTTCTGTCAGGTATTGTCGGAGTTGGGGGAGGGATTTTTCTCAGTCCGCTTATGGTCATCATGAAGTGGGCAACAACGAAACAAACGGCGGCTGTATCAGCGTTGTTTATTGTTGTGAATTCGCTCGCAGGGCTGGCGGGCAGGGGTTTGCGTGGAGGGTTGGAACTTGACACAAGCTTCCCGCTAATCCTCGCTGCTTTTGGCGGAGGATTGATTGGGTCATACTACGGGGCGAGAAAGTTTTCGGGATTGCTCCTCCGAAGGATTCTTGCCCTGGTTCTTCTCGTGGCAGCATTTAAGCTCATTATCACGGCAATCCAGGCGTGAGGCTGAGTTTTACTTGCAGTGTAAAAATTGCTATATTTTGTCAGAGAAGAGAAGACAATGGAAAAATCATACGAAGAGAAATTAGCAGATTTTGAGACACGGGTCGGCCGCGGAGAGAAGATCGAGCCCGGAGATTGGATGCCGGACGACTACCGCAAGAATCTCATCCGAATGATGAGCCAGCATGCGCACAGCGAAATTGTCGGACAGCTGCCTGAGGGCAAATGGATTCCCTACGCCCCCGGATTTCGACGAAAACTCACTCTTGTCGCAAAGGTGCAAGACGAGGCCGGACACGGCCAGCTTCTCTATCGTGCCGCCGAGACACTTGGCAAGTCCCGCGAGGACATGATGGACGAGTTGCTGTCCGGCAAAGCCAAATATGCGAATGTGTTCAACTATCCAACTCCCACGTGGGCCGATGTGGGCGTTATTGGTTGGTTGGTAGACACAGCGGCTGTCATTAATCAAACAATGTTAGTACAAAGTTCATACGGCCCTTATGGGCGCGCAATGAAGAGAATCTGCTACGAAGAGTCATTCCACATCAAACAAGGCTATGATGTCATTGCTACACTCGCGAAGGGGACCCCCCAACAACGAAAAATGGCCCAAGAATCCATCGACCGCTGGTGGTATCCGACGCTCATGATGTCCGGCCCGCCCGATTCTCTCTCTGTTCACTCTCAGCAAGCTCTGAAATGGCGAATCAAAACAAAGTCCAACGAACAAGTGCGGCAGGAGTTTGTTGATCACATCGTTCCTCAGATCCTCGCCCTCAGTTTTGAGGTCCCGGACAAAGAATGCCGTTTTGACAAAGCAACAGGACATTATCATTACTCGCAGCCGGACTGGGAAGAACTGAAGCGGGTGATCAACGGCAACGGACCTTGCAACAAAGAGCGCCTCGATGCACGCCGCAAAACTCACGAAGACGGCCGATGGGTTCGCGAGGCCCTGGCCGCCAAAGGACGAAAATCAACTGCGGCCTCGTGATGGACACTCAGTGGGAGACATACGAAGTGTTTCATCAGTCTCGGCGTGGAGATCCGCATGAGTACGTCGGCGCTGTGCACGCACCCGACCCACAAATGGCGCTTCAGATGGCGCGTGATCAGTTTGCGCGAAGGCTGCGGTGCGTGAGTCTGTGGGTGGTAAAATCGAAAGACGTGACGAAGACCGATTACCAGGACGAGAATTTTTTCGCGCAAGTAACGGACAAGAGTTACAGAGATCCCAAAGCCTTCGACGCCCCGGAGAAAGATGGGCATTAACCCCGAAACGAAAAATTTCGGGGCAAGCCTCCCGGCGGGAATTTCTCGCGAAGCGGTTTCCGAATTCCTTCTTGCCCTTGCGGACGACGAGCTCGTCCTTGGCCATCGCGATTCTGAGTGGACGGCATACGCCCCAATACTCGAAGAAGACATTGCGTTCTCCAACATTGCTCAGGACGAGCTTGGCCACTCGCTTGTCTGGTTTACGATGTATGAGCAGCTCACGGGAAGAAGCCCAGATGAAATGGCATTTGATCGTTCGTGGCAGGATTTTCGCTGTTGCAGGTTTGTTTCATACCCGAAAGGCGATTTTGCTTACGCCGTGGTGCGACAGTATCTTTTCGACGCGACCGAGCAGGCGAGGTTGAAAGCGCTTTCGGAAAGTTCGGTGCCGGCATTGCGCGATGTTTCTCAGCGGATCATCCGTGAAGAGAACTACCACGTGATGCACAGTCAGGGATTGGTTGAACGACTCGGTGATGCGACGGAAGAAAGCCACAGGCGAATGCAAGCGGCCCTGAACGAGGCATTTCCTCAGGCTCTTGGGATGTTCGAAACTCTCAGCTCAGAAAAAGAACTCGTAAAAAATGGCCTGTTCCCCGGCCATGACGAACTCAAATCGACATGGATGAATCAGGTTGTGCCGGTTTTGAAAAATGCGACACTTTCTGTCCCCGTTGGCAACAAGGATGGTTCACTTGTGCCGAATGTGTTCCCGCGGACGACGGAGGGAGACGGGGAAAGCATACCGACTTTTTATCTGCGCTGATAGAGGACATGCAATCAGTCTACAAGCTCGTGCCAAGCGGGAAATGGTGAATACCGTATGAGGATGAAAGCAAGGTAATCGTTCATGTCATCTGAACAAAAACAGATAGATATTTCAGTCGAAGAAAAAGCCTGGAAGGCCCTCAATTCCGTTCAGGACCCCGAGATTCCTGTGCTTTCTCTTGTTGACCTTCAGATCATCCGTTCGGTCAGGACAAAGGGCAACGATGTGGAAGTGGAAATGACGCCGACGTTCATGGGATGCCCGGCCCTTGACCGTATGAAAGAAGATATACAAGTGCGATTGCGAGAGGCAGGTTTCGACGAAATCACCGTCAACGTCGACCGTACTTCATCATGGTCGACAGATCTTTTGACCGAACCAACAAAAGAAAAGCTGCGGGTTTTCGGAATCGCACCTCCACCCAAAATGAACGAGACTCTTCCCGTTACTCTCCTCCTTCCGGTTTCCTGTCCATTCTGCGGTTCGACAAAAACAAACCTCGAGAGTCCTTTTGGCTCGACCCTCTGCAAGCAGTTGTATTACTGCGATTCCTGCCGCCAGTCGTTTGAGCGTTTCAAACCGCTGTAAGTTTCACTTTTCGAACAAACCGGCCTGAGTCGTTGACAATGACTACGAAAGTCATCAAGTTATCCCCGAAGAATCCTGACCCGAAAGCCATTGCGAATGCAGTTGATGTTCTCAAAAGCGGAGGACTGGTTTGCTTTCCGACTGAGACAGTGTATGGTTTGGGAGCGGACAGTTTCAACGTTCCGGCCATTCAAAGGCTTTTTGAGGCTAAGCAAAGGCCTTCTGATAATCCTCTGATTGTTCACGTTGGCGACTTTAGAGAAGTAAGCTTGTTTGCAGGAGACATCCCGCCGAAAGCAAAAACTCTTGCCGGTCAGTTTTGGCCGGGACCCTTGACGCTTGTGCTTCAAGGAAAAGAAACAGTACCTGACATCGTTCGGGCTGCATTAAGAACTGTCGCTCTTCGCGTGCCGAACCACGCCGTTGCTCTGGCACTCATTCGAGAATTTGGGAGTGGCGTTGTTGCTCCGAGCGCAAACCTGTCGGGCCGCCCCAGTCCCACAACGGCGGCACATGTCCTCGACGATCTTCGAGGCAAGGTCGACCTCATTCTCGACGCAGGTTCAACGGAAATCGGTATTGAATCAACCGTCCTGGATGTCACGGTTGACCCTCCGGTCATTCTTCGGGAAGGCGGGTTGACCAGGGAGCAGATTGAACAGATGATTGGCCCGGTCCGCTCAACGGATTCGATGGAATTGCTCAAACGTTCTCCGGGAACGAGGCATAGACATTACGCACCTCGTGCAAAATTGATGATCGTGGGGTCGACAATGGAAATCGAGTCCATTGCGAAGAGCGGAAAGAAGATTGGCGTCATTTTCCACTCTTTCGAACCGTCTTCTTTTGAGGCTAAGAACGCACGCAAACTGGGCGCTGATGTCAAGAAATTTGCTCATGATATTTTTGATGCGATACGAGAGCTTGACGAAAAAGGGGTTGACGTTATCCTCGTGGAACAAGTTAAGGAACGCGGAATCGGAGTTGCCGTGATGCAGCGCTTGAGGAAGGGCGAGGAATAAATCCATTCGTGTGTGTTCTTTTTCCGATTTTCTTGTATATTAAAAACCCAATCTTTGAACCATGTCTGACCCCAACCACGAGCGCATGGAGATTCTCGAACAATTTGCCCGCCTCGATATCCAACGGCGGGACCGGACAGGTATTCCTGAGGCCATTTTCGCCGAGGGGAAGACGCCGGAGCAGGTCGCACGCATGCTGGACGCTCTTGCTGAAAAGTCCGGGTATGCTCTGGCGACCAGAGTTTCCGAAGTGTGCGCGCAATATGCGTTGGATCACTTGAGCTCGAAGGTTGTCGTTCAACACAACAGGACTGGAAGAACTCTCCATGTGCGGCGGCACGAATATGAGCCTAAGTCCACAGGTGGAAAGGTCGCCGTTCTGGCGGCAGGGACCTCGGACTTGCCTGTTGCCGAGGAAGCGAAGGTGACGGCAGAAGTGATGGGCTGCGAAGTTTTTGCATTCTATGACGTCGGAGTTGCAGGGATCCACAGGCTCCTCGGTCCCGTGGAAACAATTGTGCAAAAGGAAATTGCTGCAGTCGTCGTTGCGGCAGGAATGGAAGGGGCTTTGCCTTCGGTCGTGCGTGGGCTCGTGCCTGTCCCCGTTATCGGAGTGCCAACCAGCATTGGCTACGGTTATGGCGGCAAGGGCGAGGCAGCTCTCATGTCGATGCTGCAATCATGCTCGCCGGGGTTGACCGTGGTCAACATCGATAACGGTTTTGGTGCCGGGGCTACGGCTGCCTTAATTGCCAATTATGTTGCAGCTTCAAAAGTGAAATAGCTTGAAAACGACAGACTCCTCTACATCACCGCTCATTGGAATACTCATGGGGAGCGCATCGGATGCCGAAAGCCTCGAGCCGGCCCGAACAATATTGAGGGAGTTTGGCGTCTCTTTCGAGTTCAAGGTTCTCTCCGCTCACCGAACGCCAGATCAAACTCTTCAGTATGCCGAAGAGGCCGAAGGGCGGGGCATTCTGGTTATTATCGCAGCGGCGGGCGGAGCAGCTCATCTTGCCGGCGTTGTCGCCTCGAAGACAACTTTGCCCGTCATCGGTTTGCCAATCAAATCAAAAGCACTCAACGGGCTCGATTCCCTGCTCTCGATTGTTCAGATGCCCGCAGGGGTTCCCGTCGCCACCGTCGCCATTGACGGAGCCGCAAACGCGGCGTTGCTGGCTTGTCAAATTCTTTCTCTCAAATACCCGGAAATACGCGAGAAACTGCGAAAATACAAACTGGATCTCCAGAATAAAGTCCTGAGCGCAAAAGTGTGAATGTGATTTGAGTCCACGTTTTGAAATGAAGGTTGATTGAGCAAATGCAAAAACAATGCCCACAATGCGGCTCGGCAATTGAGGAATCGATTAAGTTCTGCCCTCACTGCGGCTCGAAAATCGTTGGAGTCGTCGCCGCGGCCGGGGATTCGTCCGCGAAAACTCTCGCAAAGAGCAAATGGCTGATGAGGGTCTTGTTGCTGACGGTTCTTGCTGCCGGTCTCATGGTTTATGTGCGAGATGCCTTTCGGATGTATCATCCGGTGATTGAAAAGCAGCCCGCCCTGATGCAATATGTTGTTGGCACATCGGACAAAATTCCCAGCAGGAACGTCGAAGCAAAAATTGAAGGCCCGTTTCTCGTCGTCTCGTTAAAGGATGTCACCGAGCACAGGCTGATCCGTTTTTTTGACCCACAGGGAAACCAGAATGTTCCGATCATCGCCTACCTCACGCCCGGTGGAAAGCTGGTGACGGCGATGAGTATCAGCGAAAACTGCCGCTCGACGGATTTTTACCTGGAGGGCGAGAACATTCATTGCGCTTCCTGCCCGTCCTACTGGAACATGACGAGCCTCGAGGCCTATGCCTGCTGTCAAAAGTTTTATCCCGACCCAATTCCGAGTACTGTCCTTGGCGACGAAATCAGGATAGAAGTGCAAACAATCCGGAATTGGAAAACCCGCTCATAGAACTCTCATGTTAAAAACTCCTTACAACAAGAGAATCTAGCTATGTCCATGCGGTCCGAAGTGGAAAAGTGGGTTGACCAATCCGCGCAGCTGACAAAACCGGACCGGGTTCATTGGTGCAACGGTTCGACCGAAGAATACAACGGATTCATCCGTGTAATGCTGGCGGATGGAACATTGCTCGAATTGAATTCAAGAACCTATCCTAACTGTTACCTTCATCGCAGTCATCCGGGCGATGTTGCGAGGACCGAAAACCTGACCTTCATTTGCACCGAAAAGCGGGATGATGCCGGGCCAAGCAACAACTGGATGGCCCCCAAAGAAGCAAAAGAAAAAGTCTCGAAGCTTTTCAACGGTAGCATGAAGGGCAGGACGATGTATGTTATCCCATACCTGATGGGACCTGTTGGATCCGAATACAGCAAGGTGGGAGTAGAGGTCACTGATAGCCTTTACGTTGCAGTGAACATGCATATCATGGCGCGCGTCGGGGATGTTGCAATGAATCATCTTGAAAAAAGCCGTGAATTTGTTCCCGGGCTGCACTCCCTTGGAGATCTTTCGCCCGACCGGCGCTTTATCATGCACTTTCCCGAAGAGAAGCTCATCTGGAGTATCGGCTCGGGCTACGGTGGAAATGCATTGCTTGGCAAGAAGTGCTTCGCACTGCGCATCGCCAGCTACATGGCGCGCCGGCAGGGTTGGATGGCGGAACATATGCTCATCCTTGGTTTGGAAGACCCGTCGGGAAAGGTGACGTACATGGCGGCTGCGTTCCCGAGTGCGTCGGGAAAAACAAACCTTGCCATGATGGTCTCCACGCTCGAACACGAAGGATACAAAGTATGGACCGTGGGCGACGACATTGCATGGCTTCACATCGATGAGGAAGGCCAGCTCAGAGCAATCAATCCCGAAGCAGGATTCTTCGGTGTTGCTCCAGGTACAAGCGTCAAAACGAATCCGATCGCCATGCGGACGATCAATCACAACACAATTTTTACGAACGTGGCCATCACGCCGGACCTTCAGCCGTGGTGGGAAGGGATGGGGAATTCTACCCCACAGGGACTGATTGATTGGCAGGGGAGGCGCTATGCGGACAGCGTCGAAAAGGCAGCTCATCCAAATTCCCGGTTCACGGCTCCAGCAAAACAATGTCCGATCATATCGCCTCACTGGGAAGCCCCCACAGGCGTTCCGATTTCGGCGATTATTTTTGGCAGTCGCCGGTCTACTGTTGTTCCGCTTGTCTTCCAGGCATACAATTGGCAGCACGGAGTGTTCATGGGAGCGGGAATGGGGGCAGAGACAACTGCTGCTGCAACTGGTGCGGTCGGAGTAGTGCGGCGGGATCCCATGGCGATGCTCCCATTTTGCGGATACAACATGGCGGATTATTTTCGACATTGGCTGGAGATGGGAAAACAGATCAAGAAACAGCCCAAGATTTTTCGCGTGAATTGGTTCAGAAAAAACAGCGACGGCAAGTTCCTGTGGCCGGGATATGGCGAGAATATCCGTGTGCTCAAATGGATTCTTGAACGCGTGCGCGACGGCGGCAAGGCTGTTGAAACGCCCATCGGCTATGTTCCCACTCCGCAGTCAATTGATACCCACGGCTTGGATATCACCACGGAAGCGATGAATGAGCTTTTGTCCATCGACAAGGATGGCTGGTTGCAAGGTACTGACAATATCGAAGATTCCTTCGGCAAGTTTGGTAAAAGATTGCCGGATGAATTATGGGAGGAACACAAAGATATGCGGCGGCGTTTGGAAAGGTCGCAATGAGCGAACGAACATTGAACATTCAAAACGAAAAGGGAGGTCTACAATGAAACTCGACCAATGGATTCGCAAACTCTTACCCCATGAAGACAAATTCTTCCCCTTACTGGAGGAGTCGGCTCAGAATATTGTTCGTGCGTCCGAAACGTTGAAAAAACTATCGTTGACCAAGAACAGTCGGGAACGCGAGCGCCTTGTCAGCCAGATCAAGGAAATCGAACACAAGGGGGACGATGTGACGCACGAGATATTTTCGCAGTTAAACAGTACGTTTGTCACGGAATTCGACAGGGAGGATATTTACAAGCTGACATCCGCCCTTGACGACATTCTCGACCACATCGACGGGAGCGCCGGCCGGTTTACGTTGTACAAAATAAAAAAGTGCCCGCCGCAGATGGTCAAACTCATTGAAATTTTATCTCAATCCATCGTCGAACTGCAGGGAGGGATCAGATTGCTCAGGAATCCCGAAAAAACGGATGGATTGCAAACTGTGTTTCAGCGCGTTCATCAATTTGAGAACGATGCGGATTCGGTCTTTGAGCAAGCCGTTGCCGACCTCTTCGACAAAGTGAAAAACCCTATCGAGGTGATCAAGCTCAAAGAGATTTATGTCGGGTTGGAAACTGCCACGGATAAATGTGAAGACGCGGCAAATGTTCTCGAAGGCATTCTCATAAAGCACGCTTAAGCTCGCAATCCGTTATGATTCTTCTGACCCTTTTTATCGTTTTTGTTGCGTTGGTGTTTGATTTTCTCAACGGGATGAACGACGCGGCCAATTCCATTGCTACCGTCGTATCGACACGGGTGCTCCCCGCCCGGCTTGCCGTGCTGTGGGCAGCATTCTTTAACTTTGTGGCTGCGTTTGGGTTTGGGGTTGCTGTCGCAAAGACCATTGGAAAGGACATTGTCGATCCGAGCCTCGTCACGGAACAGCTCATCCTTGGCGGACTCATCGGTTCGATTATCTGGACGTATGTGTGCACACACTATGGTTTGCCGATCAGCGTCTCTCATGCATTGATGGGTGGATTTGCAGGAGCGGGTGTGGCAAGTGCGGGATTTGGTGCTCTCATCTCCACGGGGATCATCAAAATCGGAATTTTCATCGTGCTTTCTCCCATCATCGGAATGATTTTCAGCTTCATTTTCATGGTTGCCGTGACATGGATTGTGAAGGACTCTCCTCTTCGCAAAGTAGACAAGGTGTTCCGTGTTGGTCAGCTCATTTCTTCGGCGGCTTACAGTCTTGGCCATGGGTCAAACGATGCCCAAAAAACGATGGGCATTATTGCAGCCTTGCTGTTTGCATCGCAAGCCGAATTGCCCGCGTGGCTTTACGATAAATCGGAAGGATTCTATGTACCGATGTGGGTCATTCTTGCTGCACACACGGCGATTTCGCTTGGGACACTTTTGGGAGGATGGAAGGTTGTTCGCACAATGGGAGTGAAGATTACGAGCCTGAAACCAATCCACGGCTTTTGTGCGGAGTTCGGTGCCTCGCTCGTTCTCGGAGGGACAGCATTGTTCGGTATCGCCGTCAGCACAACGCATACCATCACCGGCGCTATCATGGGTGTTGGAGCAACGAAACGCCTCTCAGCGGTGCGATGGGGTGTGGCAAAGAGAATAGTCGCTGCCTGGATTCTCACTATCCCGGGATCTGCCCTCCTTGCCGCGGTTTCCTACTGGATACTGAACTTGTTCTTCGTTCGTTAACGGATTCGTTCCTCCTTGCAAACTGCAACACGAAAGCTTTCTTTCATAGACAGATATCTCACGCTGTGGATTTTTCTCACCATGGCGATTGGCGTGGTCGCGGGTTACTTCCTTCCTTCAATAGCCGGTTTCTGGGACACGTTCAAGTCGGGAACAACCAACATCCCCATCGCAATCGGGTTGATTCTCATGATGTATCCGCCTCTTGCTAAGGTACGTTACGAGGAACTCCCGGTGGTCTTCAGAAACCTTCGCCTTTTGTTGCTCTCGTTGGTTCAAAACTGGGTTGTTGGCCCGATGCTCATGTTTCTGCTTGCCATTGTTCTTCTCCCGGACAAGCCTGAAATGATGGTGGGTGTTATTCTGGTTGGACTGGCGCGCTGCATTGCCATGGTTCTCGTCTGGAATGATTTGGCAAAAGGAGATGCCGAGTTAGCCGCCGGATTGGTCTCGCTCAATGCAATTTTCCTGGTGTTTCTGTACTCGGTCTACGCGTATTTTTTTATCACAGTGCTTCCGCCGCTGTTCGGTTTGAGCGGTGCGATTGTCGAAATCTCGATTGGCGAAATAGCAGTGACGGTCTTTATTTATCTAGGCATTCCCTTCGCTGCGGGGATGATAACAAGGCTGATATTTGTGAAACTGAAGGGCCGGAATTGGTATCACGAGGTGTTCATTCCAAAACTCTCTCCCTTGACTCCCGCCGCACTCCTGTTCACCATCTTTGTGATGTTTTCCCTGAAGGGTGAATTCATCGTTCAACTTCCGCTCGATGTCCTCCGCGCGGCCATCCCGTATTCCATCTATTTTGCACTCATGTTCTTTGCAACGTTTTTCCTGGCGAAGAAGATGGGGACCTCGTATCCGAAGACAACGACTGTGGCGTTCACTGCGGGAAGCAATGATTTCGAGCTGGCGATTGCGGTGGCCGTCGCCGTTTTTGGCATCAACTCAGCTGTCGCGTTCGCAACCGTCGTCGGCCCTCTCGTGGAAGTACCGGTACTGATCGGCCTTGTGAATGTCTCGCTGTGGTTTGAGAAAAAATATTTTGCCGGCCAGTCTATCGAAGTGGCAGATCCAGATGCACTGGCTCAAAGGGTGCGCGATTGAAAAGCCGATGTCATGCAATCTTTTGGAGAAGGAGGTTCTGTTGCACTAAGCCCCATTCTCGCCTGCCGAATAACGAATAATTTCCGCTTTTTCCAGAGTTATCAAGCCGCCGCAACCAGCTTTTTCGAACAGCAGGTCAATAATCCCAAGAAAACTCTTCAACTTTTTCTCCTGGTCGACGATTTCGATCACCAGGGGCAGATCCTCCGACAGTCGCAGGATTTTTGCCGTGTGGATCATCCGGCTGTCCGCCCCAAACCCTTCAACTCCCCTTAAAACAGTGGCGCCCGCCAACCCTTCCTTTTTGGCGCGCTGAACGATCAACTCGTACAGCGGCTTTCCGTCAACTCTGTCCGACTCTCCGATGAAGATACGCAGAAGCTTTCCGTTCCTGTTAAGTTTCATGAGTGATCTCCTTAAACAAATCTTCCGAGTTGCATACCAAACCACGTAGCCCCCAGACATCCAATCACCGTGGAAAAAATGTTCAGAAACGCGCGAAAAGACTCTCCGTCTCTGAAAAGAGCTATGGTTTCGTATGAAAACGAAGAAAAAGTTGTGAATCCGCCAAGTATTCCAATGGCGAGAAAAATTCTTATAGACGGTTGCATCAGGAAGCGTTCTTCCACCGAGGCAATGAGAATTCCGATGAGAAAACATCCGACCGTGTTTACGACGAGGTTTCCATAGGGAAAGTCCGCTGGCAGCCACCGGTAAACGGCACCAGAAAGCCAGTATCTTGCGGAAGCCCCTAGGCCTCCGCCGAAAAAGACAAGAAAATAGTTCTTCACAATTTATCCTTTCGACCTCGCCGGGGTCAATGGGACAGCGTGAGGCCCGTCAGTTTTGCCATAAAAAGAAAAAACTCCTACCACCGATGTTTCAGTGTAGGAGTCATTAGAAGACGTCTCAATCCACTTGACGAATTGATAGGCCTCGGTTTTGGCGAACTCCATCGCCGCGAGTACCAAGTTCGGTTACTTCATCCCCCTCCTTGAGGCACGAAAACCGCCAATGATAGCCAAAACTGGCTTCAGCTTTTGATTGGCCGGGTCGGCCTCGACTCCAAAGTTTTCAAGCGCTGTAGCACCGAGCAGGAACAGCGAATCCTTTGGCCCAAACACTATTGGGCATGTGAAGGTTTCATTGAATTCTCGCAGAGTAAACAAGGCTTCTCCCAGCAGTCGCCGATCACGTCGTCCATCAGCCAAGAGGAGGTCCCTGCTGTGGAGTGGCTTAACTCCAATCTCCTGGAGACGGTCTTCTGGAGCGAGGCTGTAAAGTGCTCCGGTGTCGACGCAGAAATCTTCTTCAAAGAATCGGTTGGGATCCGTGGGGTTTGAAATCTTGACTTTTGCTTTGAACATGCCATCGCTTTTTTTCAAGGGAGAGGTTTAATGTTTGCCATGATTACATTGACGGAACATCCGCCCCTTACAATATAAGAAGATCGCCCGCGAAATTCAATCGTGAACGCCGAACATCGTTTTCAAGCTCAGCCAACTGCGGGATTCATACCAGTCGTAGGTAGCGCGGAGCCCTGCTTTGATTTCAATGTTGGTGAAAAAATCCACTTCCTTTCGCAATTTTTCCACGCTGCAAACCCAATGACGTTGAATGAGGTCGCGTGCTTTGTCTATGCTCAGTATGGCGGGCCGAGGCCCCAGGCGGGAAACGAACTCAGCTCCGCCGGCGATCGTATAGAGTATGGCGTCGGGAATCGGCAGCGGAAAAGTCGAGTGGCCAATGATGGATGAAAGCTCATGATAAAGCTCGGAATAAGAGTAAACGCTTTCATTTGCTGCAAAGTAGGTTTGCCCCGCTGTTTTGTCCGAAACCGTTGCAGAAACAAGCGCTCGTGCAAGGTCGGAAACATGAATGAGGCTCAGTGTTTTGTCCCTGGGTCCCAGGACGGGCCGAAAGCCCCATTTTGCTGTCCGGAAGAGCTCGAGAATATCCCTGTCGCGCGGTCCGTAGACGGCAGGAGGACGAATGATTGTCAGCGGGACCCGGTCTGCAAAAGCCAGCGCTGTTTCTTCCGCCTGAAGCTTGGAGCGGCCGTATTCAGTAATTGGCTTGCACGTTGCGGATTCATCCAAAGGCGTCCCGTCACTGCTGGGTCCGACGGCGGTGAGACTGCTCACGAGGCAGAATTTCTTTAGAGATCGATTTGTGGAAGCTGCTTCGAGAAGATTTCTTGTTGCCGTGACGTTTCCTTCAAAATACTCCTCAATGCGTTTTGCTTTCGTGACGCCTGCAATGTGGAAGAGAAAATCCACTCCGTCCACTACTGAAGGTAAGGATGAAGGCTCGTGCAGATTGGCAAAAACGTTTTCGGTGGGCAGCCTTTCAAGCCAGCCAAGGTTGCGTCTTCCGGGACGAATCAGGCAACGAACGTTGAAACCGAGTTGCAGCAAATGTTCAACGGTATGACTTCCGATGAATCCGGTTCCGCCTGTTACGAGCGCGGTGGCAATCTCAACACCTTAGGAATAATTGTGAGTTTCGTTGACTTTCGTGGCTTATTAAAGTATATTCAAAAAACTTTTCGCAAGCAAAGCGCACAACTTTCCTTTCTCTCGCTCTTGAGGAGTTCCCCGGTTGGATTTGTTCGATAAATGTCGAAGTTTTACGCGTGCTGATGAAACAAAAGCGATGGGTTTGTATCCGTACTTCCATGCGATCTCGGAAAACGAAGGGCCGGTGGTTATGATTGAAGGCAGGAAGGTCATCATGGCCGGCTCCAACAATTACCTCGGTTTAACCGCACACCCGAAGGTCAAAGAAGCTGCCACCCGGGCTGTGCAGAAATACGGCACCGGTTGTTCCGGCTCACGGTATCTCACAGGAACTCTTGATCTCCACGTTGAACTTGAACAAAGGCTTTCAAAATTCTTCGGCAAGGAGGATTGCCTTCTCTACAGCACAGGGTACCAGACAGCCCAAGGAATTATCCCGACGCTTGTTCAAAGGGGCGAATTTGTGGTTTCAGACAAAGACAACCACGCGTGTATAGTTGCTGGCAATCTCATGGCTGCGGGCGCGGCATCGTACATCGATGATGACCAGCAAGGAGTCGTTCGTTACAAGCACAACGACATGAAACACCTCGAACTTGTTATGTCCAAGCTACCCGCCGGGGCTCCGAAACTCATTGTTTCTGACGGTGTCTTCAGTACCTCAGGAGAGATCGTCGATTTGCCCAACATGGTCCGCGTCGCCAGGAAATACAATGCAAAAATCCTCGTCGACGACGCGCACGCAGTCGGAGTCATAGGCAAAGGCGGGAGGGGAACTGCAAGTCATTATGGCCTCGAAAAAGAAACAGACCTTACCATGGGGACCTTTAGCAAGACGTTTGCATCACTTGGCGGATTTGTGGTCGGAGACCGGCCGGTGATCAACTATCTCAAGCACCACGCACCCGCACTGATTTTCAGCGCGAGCCCCACGCCTGCCTCCGTTGCTGCGGCTTTGGCCGCCCTAGATATTCTGGAGAAGGAACCCGAACGCATCGACCGGCTGATGAAAAACGCCCGCAAAATGCGCGAAGGTTTTAACGCCATGGGTTTCCGCGTCGGGGAACACGACTCTGCGGTGGTCCCCGTCATCATCGGCGATACAGAAAAAGTCCTGGTGATGTGGAAGCATCTGTTTGAAGCCGGCGTTTTCGTGAATGCCTTCATCCGGCCGGGAGTTCCGCCGGGAATGGAAATGCTCCGGACGAGCTATATGGCAACGCACGAGGATGAGCATTTGAACAGGATCCTCGACGTGTTCGGGGCCGTTGGTAAGAAGCTCGGGGTTATTCATTAACGATGGGCCTCATTTTTCTCTTCAGGCGCTTTCATGATGGAAGCCGCAGTGCCGACGGGTGCCGCGGCTTTTTTGCTTTTGTCACTCGCAGCTCTGCCCTATGAGCACAGTCACTGTCCGCCCCGTCAAAACAAGCTCCGATACAAACGCTTTCATCAAGTTCCTCTGGAAAATTTACAAGAACGATCCGCATTGGGTCCCGCCCTTGCTGATGGACCGCAAGAAACTCATGGACAGGAAGAAGAACCCCTTTTATCAACACGCGGATGCAGAGTTTTACATTGCCGAGCGGAATGGCGAAATGGTGGGAAGGATCGGAGCGATTGTCAATCATAATCATAACAAGGAACACAACGACAAGGTCGGTTTTTTTGGATTTTTTGAGAGCATCGATGACCAGTCTGTTGCCACAACGCTTTTCGATACTGCAAAAAACTTTTTGAAGTCTCATGGGATGGACACTATGCGAGGGCCGGCATCACCTTCGGTCAATGACGAGATTGGGTTGTTGATCGAGGGATTTCAATACAGCCCTGCCGTCCTCATGCCGTACAATCCTCCGTATTACGCACATCTCGTAGAGGCTTATGGGTTTCACAAGGTGATGGATTTGTTTTCATACAAACTCAGCCAGCAAACAGTGTATTCGGAGAAAATCGTTCGTGCCAACGACATTGTCAAACGCCGCCAGGGTCTGACGTTTCGGTCGCTCGACATGAAACGGTTCGAAGAAGAAGTCGTGCGCATCAAGGATATTTTCAACCGCGCCTGGCAAAAAAACTGGGGAGCCGTACCGATGACGGGGGAAGAAATCGAAGCGCTTGCAGCTGATTTGAAACCCGTGGTTGTTCCGGACCTTGTTATTTTTGCGGAGTCCAAAGGGAAAACCATCGGGTTTGCGTTATCACTGCCCGATATCAATATCGCATTAAAGCATAACAAGAAGGGGAGGCTGCTGCCAGGATTGTTTCATCTCATGACAAAAAAGAAACAAATCGACCTGGCGAGGGTAATCGTGTTGGGTGTGTTGCCGGAGTATCTGAACACGGGGGCCGCGGGGGCGCTCTTCTACGAGACGGCGGCGCGGGCGAAGCCTCTGGGCTACGATTACGGAGAAGCAAGCTGGGTTCTGGAAAATAATGTGATGATGAACCGGGCGGCGGAGGCGATGAACGGAGAGTTATACAAGAAGTACCGATTGTACGACATAGCTATCTAAACAGACGCGAATAAACTAACAGAGAGGCTTCTCATGCCTGTAAAAAAGGTAGAAAAAATATGGATGAACGGAACGTTAACGAACTGGGATGACGCAAAGGTTCATATCCTTTCCCACGTGATTCATTACGGCTCCAGCTGGTTTGAGGGCATCAGGTGTTACGACACGAAGAAAGGCTCGGCGATTTTCCGCCTTGATGCCCACCTGCGCCGCTTGTATGATTCCTGCAAAATTTATCGGGCTGAAATTCCCTATACAAAACAGCAGATTGAGCAGGCAATCAAAGAAACCATACGTGCAAATAATCTCAAAGCTTGTTACATTAGACCCATCGTTTACCGGGGATACGGCGAGGTCGGAGTCAACCCTACAGGTTGCCCCGTGGACGTCTCAATTGCCGTGTGGGAATGGGGAGCGTACCTTGGAAAAGAAGCTCTGGAAAAAGGAATTGATGTCTGTGTATCATCCTGGCAGAGGGCAGCCCCCAACACGTTCCCGACAATCGCAAAGTCTGGCGGAAATTATTTGAATTCGCAGCTCATCAAGCTCGAAGCAATCGCCGGCGGCTATGTTGAAGGCATCGCGCTGGATACGACGGGAAACATCAGTGAGGGCAGCGGAGAGAATATTTTCCTTGTGCGGGACAAGACAGTGCTTACGCCACCCATTGCCGCTGCACTTCTTCCGGGAGTCACAAGGTCTTCCATCGTGACGCTGGCGAAGGACCTTGGGTATTCTGTTGTTGAATTGACGCTCCCGCGCGAGATGTTGTTCACCGCGGAGGAAGTCTTTTTCACCGGCACGGCGGCGGAGATTACGCCAATTCGTTCCGTGGATAGAATCCCGATCGGCGAAGGAAAGCCCGGCCCGGTGACGAAAGAGCTTCAAAAGGCTTTCTTTGACGTCGTGCAAAACGGAAATGACAAACACGATTGGCTGAATTTCGTTCAATAAGGACCTTCCGAAGGTTTACTATGCTTTTCAACGACCTTCGGAAGGTTTTACCAGCACTCATGGCAAAAGAACACAACTATGGCAGTCGTTCCAAAATTTGTCGGTAAAAGCGCGATCTGGAAGAACATCTTCTCGGAACGCATGGTCCGGGAAGGTTCGACCGAAGAGGTTCTGAGCAAGGTTCCTGCTTTTGCAAGCCTCACCACACGCGAGCTGAAGGAAGTCGCCTCTATTGTTCATAAACGCCAATATCGCGCGGGCGAGCCGGTGTTCTATATGGGCGATCCGGGGCTCGGGATGTATATAATTCAAGAAGGCGAGGTTTCGATTTCTTTAGCCGGCAAAGACAGCGTGGAAGAAGAGCTTGCTGTGCTGACGGACGGAGATTTTTTTGGCGAGATTGCTTTACTCGACGAATCTCCGCGTTCGGCAAACGCCATTTGCAAAGTGGACTGCACGCTGATCGGTTTTTTCAGACCGGATTTGTTCGAACTTATCGAAAAGAAACCACGGCTGGGAACGAAAATCGTCCTCAAATTGGCTGAAATTGTCGCGCAGCGACTGCGAAAAACGGACAAGGAACTTTCCAAAATAAGAAATCAGCTCGATCGACTTCAGGCACAGGAGAAAGAGCCCAATGGCAAAGAAGAAAAAATCACCTGAACGGCCTGCCCGACTATCTAGACGCAATATGGCACGCGGACCCGCCCGTCCATCCCAATCCAAGGCAACAAAAGGGCCTGCCCGCGGAAAGTCTCGCAGAGCCTCCTCCCCAATTCGCCTCAGTAGGATTCTCGTTCCAATCGATTTCTCCGAGTTTTCCAAGAACGCGCTCAAATACGCAATTCCCTTCGCCCGGCAATTCGAGGCGTCGGTCGATTTGTTGTACGTTGTGGAGCCTGCCATCTATCCTGCCGATTTCAGCTTTGGCCAGGTAGGGTTTCCCAATGTCGAGGAAGAGCTTCGTAAAAGAGGCACTGAAGAGCTCGAAACCCTCATGAAAAAAGAAATCGGGCGGAGGCTCCCCGCACGTTTTTCCGTCAGGACGGGAAAGCCTTTCTACGAAATCAACCAGTACGCAACAGAAGAGGACATCGACCTGATTATTATCGCCACGCACGGCCATAGCGGGATGGAACACATCTTATTTGGCAGCACCGCTGAAAAAGTCGTCCGGAAAGCGCCGTGTCCAGTGCTCGTTGTAAGGAGCGGTGAAAAGGAGTTCGTTTAGTTTTTCGTATTGTTCTCCGCGCCTTCAACCTTAGATCTGTTCCCACCAAAAGGAAACAATGTGGAGGTCATGAAAGGAGTTGTCTGTGAATAGACGACGTTGGCTTTGGAATACCGGAGCGCTCGTAGCCGCCCAGGTTGTGGGGCCGGCAAATGTATTCCCAGCCAGGGCGCTTCGGCTCGGGGGAGAAGCACGACTGCAATCAAACGAGAATCCCTACGGCCCGTCTGCCGCGGCACGGAAAGCAATGGCTGAGGCATTCAACGAGGGGAATCTTTATACGGGGCTTCCGACGGAGGAATTTCGGGCGCTCATGGCGGAGGTTATCGGAGTCACTCAAGAACACATCGTTGTCGGCGCGGGCTCGGCGGAAATTCTCAAAGTTGCGCCGTTGCTCGCGGGCAGGGAAAAAGCGGAAATCGTTGCCGCCCACCCGACGTTTGAGTCGCTCGTGGATTATGCTCGCAACATCGGTGCGGCGGTTCAGCAGGTTCCGTTGGATGAATCCATGAGACATGACCTTTCGGAAATGCATCGTCGCGTTACGGGCAAAACGACGCTCGTTTACGTTTGCAACCCCAATAACCCTACCGGAACCCTGGTAAAGAGCGGAGCCTTGCAGTCTTTTTGCGAAGATGTGTCGAAGCAGGCTCTCGTCTTTGTCGACGAAGCCTACCACGAATATGTCGAGGATCCGGATTACCATTCCATGGTGCCTCTCGTGCAAAAAGGATACAACGTTATTGTTTCACGCACGGCATCGAAGATTCATGGACTTGCAGGCATGAGAGTTGGCTTCGGGATTGGCCAGCCTGATACGATGAGGAAACTTCAGCGCTTGATGACGGGGAGCGTGAATGTCGTCGGTTTGCGCGGGGCCATCGCAAGTTACAAGGATAAGGACTTTCAGGATTTCACAAAGAAAAAGTGCCGGGAAGGGAAGGAGCTGCTGTATCGCCTTTTCGATGAACATGAGCTCAGGTACATGCGCTCTGAAGGAAATTTTGTTTTTTTCCGCTCCGGTCAACAGATCGAAAACTTTCGTCCGGCAATGAAAGAACATGGGGTTCTTGTTGCCAGACCGTTCCCACCTTATGGAGACTGGTGCCGTGTGAGCATGGGAACTGATGAAGAAATGAAGAAACTTGAAGCGGCTTTACCAATAGTCCTGGGAGCTTCCGCCAAACAGGGAAAGCTTCATTAAGAACGCAACCTGAATGCCTTAGCTCGTCCGCTCCATGACGAAATGAACAAACTGCAGGAGGGAATGTTTCGCAGGAGAATCGGCAAAAGATGTGAGGTTGTGTCGGGCGAGTGATGCAAAGTGCTCGGCTTTGGCGAACGCGTAGTCGATCCCACCAGCTGCTTTGACGAAGTCGATAACCCAATCAAGGTCCTTCCGTTTCGCACCATTCTTGATGAGCCGCAATGCTTGACGAGCTTCCCTGCGGGGGCCTGAGTGAAGGGCATGGATCAGGGGGAGAGTGAGCTTCTTCTCTTTGATGTCGATCCCCGTGGGTTTTCCGATGATGCTTTTCCTTCCTTCATAATCAAGCAAATCATCTCGGATCTGGAACGCCATCCCGATAGATTCGCCGAAATTCCGCATCAATTCACGTTTGCCGGAATCTTCCGTCGAACTCGCAGCGCCGATATCCGTGCATGTTGAGAACAGAGAAGCCGTTTTGTCTCCGATAATTTTCAAATAGGTCTCTTCGTCGATGTTCAGCTGACGGCTCTTTTGAATCTGGAGCAGCTCGCCTTCGCTCATTCGTTTGACGGCGTTGGACGTGGAATGAAGAAAATAGTAGTCGTTGTGTTCGAGAGAGATGAGGAGTCCTCGTGAGAGCAAGTAATCGCCCATCAACACCGATACCTTGTTTTTCCAGACAGCGTTAATCGACGCCAGGCCGCGGCGCGTGTCGGCGTCGTCCACAACATCGTCGTGCACGAGTGTGGCTGTATGGAGAATCTCTACGAGGGTTGCTGCACGATACGTGCTCTCGCCGATATCACCGCACACCTTGGCGCTCAAGAGGACAAGCAGAGGGCGCACACGCTTCCCTTTTTGCCGAATGATGTAGCGGGCAATGACATCCACCAGGCCGACCTTCGACCGCATGGCCTCCCGGAAAAAACGGTCAAACGTCTTCAACTCCGCGCTGACCGGTTCCTTGATGGAATCCAGCGTTGCGGATGTCGTACTGAGAAGGTTCACGATTGTTCTTCTTTCAGGATCTCTGGCTCTTTTTTCTGCGAGACCTTCGAGATAAAGATGCTGAGTTCATAGAGCAGGAGCATCGGCATGGCCAACAGCACCTGTGTAACGATATCCGGTGTCGGCGTGACGACAGCTGAAATAATCAAGATGCCAACGATTGCGTGCCGGCGGTAATGCCGCATAAATGCCGGTGTGAGCAGCCCCATTTTTGAAAGAAAATACGAAACCATGGGGAGCTCAAAAATAAGGCCCGCACCGAGAAGTAGAGCAAGCACAAAGCTGACGTAGCGGTCGATGGCGATGTTGAGGTCGATATTGGCCGTCCCAAACTGCGCAAAGAATTTCAGCGACGTGGGCAGCACAATAAAGTAGCCGAAAGCAACACCGGCAAAAAAGCAGAGAGAAGTGAAAATCGCGATGCCGGAAATATACCGCCGCTCACTCGGCAACAGACCCGGGGCCACAAACTTCCAGAGCCAGAAAGTCGTGTTCGGCATGCTCAGGATCAGCCCGCAAATCAAAACTGTTTCCATGTAGAGCAACACGATTCCGTAAGGACTCAACACTTGCGCCTTGAGCCCCGCAGTCCTTAGCGGATGGAGGAGAATATCCTGGACGATGAAGTCGGCATAAATTCCGCAAACAATCGCGGCAACGAGAACTCCAAGGACCGCCTTGAGGATCGTCCATCGCAACTCTTCGAGATGTTCAAGAAAGGACATTTCCTTTTGACTTGACTCACCGTTATCCGCCGACGAGGTTTTCAAGAATTTCGAGAGGACCGATTGCATGCTTCTAATTCCTCAGCTCGGGATACAATGGGAACTTTAAACACAACTCTTTTACTTTGTTACTTACGGATACAAAAGTATCAGGTTTTCGGTTGGTGATCACGGTGTCGATGAATTCGCCAACAGCTTCCATTTCCGGCTCTTTCATCCCTCTTGTCGTAAGAGCCGGAGTACCGACCCTGATTCCACTCGTGATGAGCGGAGATTTGTCATCGAACGGCACGGCATTCTTGTTCACCGTAATTCCGGACAAATCAAGAGTTTCCTGAGCTTCCTTGCCGGTGATGTCCTTACTTCGCAGGTCAATGAGCATGAGATGGTTGTCTGTGCCCCCGGAAATAATATTGTAACCTTTTTTTGACAGAGCGGCGGCGAGAGCTTGGGCATTCTTAATAACCTGTCCGGAGTATTTCTTGAAGTCGGGCTGAAGGTTTTCGAAAAATCCTACTGCTTTTGCGGCAATGACATGCATAAGCGGGCCGCCCTGGATACCGGGGATGACCATGGAATCGATCAATTCCGACATCATCTTCTTCCTTCCCGATTTAGGTGCAACGGCTCCAAAAGGATTTTCGAAGTCCTTTCCCATGAGGATCAGTCCGCCGCGTGGGCCACGGAGTGTTTTGTGCGTTGTGGATGTCACAACATGGCAGTGGGGAAGAGGGTTGTTGAGAAAACCGGTGGCGATGAGCCCGGCCGGATGAGCGATGTCCGCAAACAAAAAAGCACCCACCTGGTCGGCAATCGTCCGAAAGGTTTTATAATCGATGTTGCGTGAATACGCGCTCGCGCCGACCGTGATCATCTTCGGCTTTTCTTTTTTCGCAATGTCTTCAACCTCGTTGTAATCTATCATCCCGGTATCTTTTGAGACCCCGTAGGCAGAAAATTTATACAGCTGACCGGAAAAATTTACGGGTGATCCATGTGTCAGGTGGCCGCCGTGCGAGAGGTTCATTCCTAACACCGTAGCGTCGGGTTTCAAAAACGTGAAATACACGGCCATGTTCGCCTGTGACCCGGAATGAGGCTGAACGTTTGCATATTCCGCCCCGAAGAGTTTTTTGACACGGTCCCGCGCAAGGTTTTCAACGACATCAACAAACTCGCAGCCGCCGTAATAGCGCTTTCCCGGATAGCCTTCCGCATACTTGTTCGTCAACGCCGTCCCCATCGCTTCGAGAACTGAAAGGCTCACGAAGTTTTCTGAGGCAATGAGCTCCAACTTGGTGTTCTGGCGATTGATTTCTTTTCGAATGGCACCGTAAATCTCGATATCACCATGTTTTAAATTATTCATATCTTCATTCCATGTCGTCAGTTCAGGAATGAATTTAAAGATTGGAGAAGCGAAAGGCGTTCTGCCCAATGTCTCATATAGTCCTTTTCAAGATTATGCTGGACAGCTATAATCCCTTTAATATCATTGATATGTCTATCAGAAGGAGATTCCTTCATCCAAAACAACTTCATGAGAACAAGGTCCTCCGGCGAGGTCATAGAGATTTCTGTACCAAAATAATTTTGCTTTTGACGACGTTGAAAACACAGCACATCAAACTCTTTGGTCCGATCGAGAATCCAAAAATCAACTTTAATCCCCGTTTCATGATGAACGACATTAAACATTGTCTTATGTTCAAGTGCATCTGTCATCCCTTCCAGACTGACGTAGAAATCCTTGCTGAAACTTTGAACGATGTTCGGAATAAGACGTGCATGGATTTCCACAACGAAATCAAAATCATGTGTGGTTCGGGGCAGGCCGTAGAAACTCGATGCAACGGACCGTGTTATCATATACGGGATAGCCAGTGAGTTGAGACGCTCAATAACGAGGAGGAGCAACTTCTCCTGTCTGGGAGCTGATTCTTTTTCGGAGTTCGGTCGCAACTTCTTCTTCGGTAAATGTTGGATGCTGGGATTGTATACCCGCCGTTGTTAACCGGGTCGCCATTTCGAAGAGTTCGAATGAGAGAAGCAACCGGCGTTCGCCAGGCAAGGTGCGAAGAACTTGAAGATAGGTTTCGTTAAAGTTCTCTGCTGGATTCACGGTATTACAAATTCGTCAGCTTTGTGATTTTCTCCACACGTTGCTCATGCCGGCCTCCGTCAAAAGGCGTCGAAAGGAACGTCCGGACGATATCTGCCGCCGTTTCCCAACCGGTAATGCGTTCGCCGAGCGTAAGAATATTTGCGTTATTATGCTGCCGGGAGAGACGTGCCGCTGTCGATGACTCGCATACCGCAGCACGAATGCCTTTGTGCTTGTTCGCGACAATTGCCATCCCGACCCCCGTTCCGCATACAAGAATTCCCCTGTCGCATTCGCCCGAGGAAACCGCCTGCGCAACGTTATGAGCATAATCGGGATAATCCGTCGAGTCCTTTGAATTCGTCCCAAAATCCTTGCATGATAATTTCAACTCCTGAAGCATCGCTTTGATCTTTTCCTTGTATTCGTATCCTGCGTGGTCGCTGCCGAGGGCAATCATGTTTATTCTTCTTCGATTCTGATGAACCACGGTTCGCTCGCGCTCAACGAGAAAGAGAGTCTGAAAACTGTATCCTTCTGAAGATTGTTGGAGATCGTTCCGCGGAATCCAAGATGCAAACCGATGTTCATACGGGCTTCCGTGGCAATAGGCAATCCAACTCCGCCGGTCAGAAAAAACTCAGTGATGGGCTCTCCGCTTACTTTGAGATAACTTGAGTGATAGGAGAACCCGAGCCGATACGCAATCCGCCGCATATACGTTTCAACCTCGCGCTCCGGCAAAATCTCGACCCCGAGCGCTACCCTGGAACTGTTTTGGAAATCCACTCCACCCAGTCTTGGCAAATTTGTCTTGGACCACTGCTGTGTAACGTAGTCCCCGGTAAAAATGTATCGTTCGGAAAAAGTATACGAAAACCCGAGGCCGAGCCCAAGAGGTACATCAAACTTCGATGATGCTGTTCGGGTCGTGTCGAACGACGTTCGGGTCGTAAGAAGATCTTCGTCATCCGCGTAGAGCGTGGCAGGCGTGGTGATGATTGCCCCCAAAGAGAGTGATTTCAAAGTGGGAATGTTCAGAGCGCTGGAGATCCCCTCATACATGACCCCGCCCGTAAACAAAAATCCGGAGTAATACGTTGAGCGGGAGATATCGCTGTCGACGAATGTCGGGTCTGTGAAGTTGAATTCGGCTGACTGGCGGGTGCGGCCATACAGGTAGGAGAACTTCGTGCCAACTGTGAAATCTTCGACCACTTTCCACGACAACGCCGTGCTCACGGTTGAAAGACCTCCGGAACCCGCATAAACCTGTTTCGACTGAATCCCCAATTGGCTATCTGCGCGCTCAATCGCGTAGTTCACACGGCTGTAGGGAGCCGATTCAAGAGACCAAACGATTCCATCGGCAGGTGAAATAGGAATGGCGAATCCCAGTCCTGCAAAATCTCCGCGAGCATAGTCGGAAGACCCCGTGTTGTCCTCTGATGACACTCTTGAATATTCGAACCCGGCAGAAATGCGCGTGAACGATATCCGTGCTAACCCTGCGGGGTTGTACCTGTTTATGAATCGGTCGCCGGTTAAGCCTATCCCTGCACCACCCATGGCGCTGATGCGGCTTCCTCCAAAAAAAAGAATCTCCCCAAGCCCGAACCTCGAATACGTCGGGCCTGATGAAAAACTGAACGATGTCAGAAACAGGCTGAAGGAAATGAGAAGTCTGGTGATTCTCATGGATGTGTTGGCGAGTACGTCACAATGACTTTTGGCCGAAGTTCTTTTGATGCGTTCTCGCCAAAAAATGTGAAGAGATCCAGAACTTCCGCCTGCGAGTACGTGAAAAGGGCTACGCTGGCCGTTGCGCCACGTACCCATTCCTGCACATAGGATTGGATTTGAAAGCGATAAACTTTTTGCCCGGAAACCAGCGCGGTGTCGCTGAGAGTTCCGGAGAAGAAATTGACGCCACTAGGTGTCACATAGTAAGCCACGAGAGAATCAATGCTGTGGGGATTCAAACGAGACGCGCTTTGGTCCATCACAAGCTCAAGCTCGGCCTTGTGAATGGAAGCCTTGGAGGGAACGGGAGCCGTGGAAATAAAGCTCACGTAGCCGTTATAAGCAATTCCGGCCTGCACATAGATTCGTTCAGGATTCTGGATGAGGTCTGAAGGAGAGATGTTGGCAACGAATCGTGAAAGCCCGGACGAAATATCGATCGTGTCCGGCACTCCGTTTTTGACGTAGTGTACCGTAAGCCTTGGCCTCTGAGCTTCTGAATTCGAGCTGCTGAATGATTTTAATCCGTTAATCACATCCGTATTCGTCGGCCGCAGAATGATGCCGTTATTCACCTGATTTGTATCGGGGATGTTGGCAAACCAAATACGGACCATTGTCGTGTCGAGTGAAAGCGGAACATTATCGCTGTCATTGACTACTATGGGTGGCAAGCTGCCGACAGTTGAGGGATAATTGTAATCTCCTGTTTTCAGGGAATCCAGTGTCAATGAGTCCCCTAGCCAATTTCTTCTCGCTTGAAGAACATCAAACGACAGCATGGCCGTGGAGTCGCCAAAATGGTACCCGGCCCGAAGCGTAAGCTTCACATCCGTCACCGACACATTGGCGAGTGAATCGGGTAGCGAAAACTTTACCATTCCCCAGGATTCGTACGATTGATATTTCCCAACGAGGATTCTCGAAGAGCCCGACGTATTAATGAGGCCGCGTGAAACGGAGTGAGAAGAAGCATACACGGTGTCGACCTTCATGACAGGTTGGTCGGTTGTTGGCAAGAGCGCGCCGCCAACTGAGCTTGGATCATCCACACAGCCAATGAGAAAAACGAAAAAGAAAAATGAAGCCCAGTTGCTGCAGATGAATTTCAACCGGCGACCCCTTTCACCCGTTGGCGTCTTTTCTGGCCGAGTTTCCCCTTTTTCATGATCTCGCCCTTGATGTATGTCCATGCCTGAGAAGCGTCTTTCGCAATATAGTCCACTCGTGAACGGTCGAGGCAATCCTGTTTTTCCGCCTCGCCGTAGCCCGTTAACACCAGGACAGTCGTGCAGCCCGCGTTTTCGCCGGCTTTGATGTCTATAAATCTGTCCCCGACAACGAACGATTGCGACAAATTGATGCCAAACTTCCGCGCCGCTGCTGTCAACATGCCAGTTTTCGGCTTTCGGCAATCGCAGGAAATGTTATACGGAGGCTTTCCCAGTTCGGGATGATGCGGGCAATAGTAGATTTCGTCAATTCGTGCACCATGAACGGAAAGAAGATCCTCCAGCCGTCGATGGACTTTTGCCAGGTCCTTTTCCGTCAAGAGGCCCCGAGCAATACCGGATTGATTCGTAATAACGAACACCTTGATACCGAATCCATTGGCCTCGCGAAGAGCCTCGGCCACCCCGGGAATAAGTTCGAGGTCAGTCGGGTCGCTGAGAAAATCCACCTCGACATTGATGGTGCCGTCTCTATCGAAAAAAATCCCGACGTCTTCAAACTTCACGATGATATTTCAGGAGGTCTTTGTAGAGGTTGATGTATTTCTTGGCAGAATGCTCCCAAGAAAAGTCCCGTTGCATGCCGTTGCGCATTATCTTTTTCCATTCTTCGGGCTGCTGAAAGACTTTGAGAGCACGGTGGATGGCTTTGAGCAATTCCTTGGAGTCGTATTTTTCAAATTTGAACCCGGTTCCCTTGCCGTTTCCCGAATAGTCTTCAACCGTGTCGTCCAGGCCTCCCGTGGCGCGGACAACGGGGATTGTTCCGTACCTCATGCTGTACATCTGGTTCAGTCCGCACGGTTCGTATTTGGAGGGCATAAAGAACATGTCGCTCCCGGCTTCAACGAGATGGGCGAGCTCTTCATCGAACCCAAAGAAAATGCCGAGCTTGTGTGAGTGCTTCTTCTGGGCCGATTCGAATTTCTTCTCGAGATCTTTATCTCCAGAAGCAACCATGACATATTGAACGTCCAGCTTGAGCATATCGTCGAGAATCTCCAGGACAAGCTCAAACCCTTTTTGCTCCACGAGTCTGCAAATAGCTCCTATGACAGGTGTGGACTCTTTAAAAGTGAGGTTGAACTTGGCGCAAAGAGCCTTTTTGTTGTCCACCTTCGCTTCAATCGACTTCGCATCATATTTTCGGTAGATGTGGTCATCAAAGAGCGGATTCCACATTTGATAGTCTATTCCATTGAGGATGCCTTTGAGGTCCTTTTTCCGGCTTTCCAGGAGTCCATTCAAACCGGCACCAAACTCGTTCGAACTGCAGATTTCATGCGCGTATTTTTCGCTGACCGTTGTAATCGTGTCGGCAAAATAAAGGCCGGCCTTCAGGAAGTTGAATTTTCCGTAAGCCTCGACGCCGTCTGATTTAAAAGCCGCTTTTGGAAGCCCTGATTTTCCGAATGATTCTGCCGGAAAAGCGCCCTGGTAGGCCATGTTGTGAATCGTGAAAACAGTCTTGCTGTTTTTATAGAATGAGTCGTTCGTGTAAATCGTCTTGAGATAGGCAGGAATCAATCCTGTTTGCCAGTCGTTACAATGGATAATGTCGGGTTGCCAGCCGAGGCGTTTGAGCGTTTCCAGCACACCGCGGCAAAAGAAAATAAACCGTTCATCGTTGTCTTTATAGTCTTTCTTGCTCTGTGGACTCTGGTAGACGCCGTCTCGCCCGAAAAACTTCTCGTTGTCCAAAAAATAGACCTGGACCTTTTCCTTCATGTTGCTGATAAACGAGGATTTGACGTTGCCAAGTTCCGACTGGTTCCCGAGGGGAATAGGAATTTCTTTGAGCCGGATAATATCATGAAGCTTGAATTTGCGTTCGCCAATGAAGCGATAACGGGGCATCATGATGCGAATTTCATGTCCAAGCTCTTTGATGGCCTTTGGCAGGGCGCTGGAGACATCGGCGAGACCGCCGGTCTTCGCAAATGGGTCTACTTCACTTGAAACGAACAGAATGTTGATGGGTCTTGACATTCAAAACGAGGCAAAAATCATAGTCACCCACTCAATTTAGCCAAAATTTTCTCCAATCGCAATTCGAAACCGGAATGAACCACAGTGAAACCTGGCAGGTGTCTTTGGAATTCTTTTGCGACCTGTCAGGTTTAACATCAGTATTTGCCGCGAATCACATTGAAGAGCCCGTTCTTGACTCTTCAGAAGCGATTCATTATCTTGTGTCCAAGTTCACTGGTCGAGAAACTCGGAGTATCTATCGAAGTTTGGTAAAGGTTTCGTTCCTGAGTCGAGTACATGTCGCGCTCGGGAACTTTGATGTAAAAGCCTTTACTGAATTCGGCGATGCTCAAAAAAAGTTTGAGCCGAACGGGAAGGCTTTCCTGTTCGGCTTTTTTATTTCTATTATGCGAAAAATTCTTCTGGTGTTTGCTCTGGCAAACATCGCGCAACAAACAACGCGGGCTCAAGTTTCCGACTCTCCTCTGGCGCAAGGCAGCTGGTATCAGTTGGAGGTACGGGAAACTGGCCTGTACAAACTGGACCAGAAATTCTTTATCGACGCCGGTATCGCGGTCAGTTCGATTGGGAACATCAACACTGTCCGGATTTTCGGAAACGGAGGGAGGGAATTGCCGGAAAACTTGAATGTGCCCAGACCAAACGGGCTGGAAGAAATCGCCCGGTACGTTGTGGACAATGACCTTGACGGGTCCTTCGATTCTGACGACTATATCATCTTTTTTGGCAGGGCGACCCGCGGATGGAATTATAATCCGGCATCGAAGACTTTTAGCCACTACATCAACCATTTTACTGAGTCGAGTTATTATTTTCTGACATTCGGAGATACAGCGGGCATTCAAATGGACTCTGTGGCATCACTTACGGGGGGGGTGGAGGCAACGGATTTCCAGGAAAAGCTATTCATCGAGCAGGAACGGTTTAATCTTGTGCGTTCCGGGCGTCAATGGGTTGGCCAGTCGTTTGATAACCTCAATAACACGTCGGTTTATGTTCACACCCTCGCGGGGCATGTCTTCACATCGCCCACACTTTATAAAACAGTGGTTCTTAGCCGGTCAAAAACGGTTGATGCGTTCCGGCTGTTAGAAAGCGACTCGCTGCTAGGGAATCCCATTATCGTGGGTACTGTCGATGTCGGGGCAATCGATCAAATTGGAGAATACGCTTATCGATCACCTGTGACAAGCTTTGTCCGAACAGGTGAATTGACAAACAACAAAAGCACGTTGAAGGTCGTGTTTGAAACCGGAAACCAGGAATCAAGGGGCTGGCTGGACTGGGTGGAAATTCACTATCGCCGGCTATTCGAAGCGGCAGGCGACTTTTTGCTGTTCTCATCGCCGGACACAACCGCAATAGTCAAATATACCGTCAGTAACTTGACGGATCGCAAGACGATGGTTTTTGATGTAACGACCCACAATGCAATCAAACGAATCGTACAACTTGATTTTAATACTGCGATTTCTACAATCGTAACATTTCAGTTGTCTCACACGTCGGGTGGCATAAGCGAGATTGCTGTTGTAGGGGTTTCGGGATTCAAAACGCCGTTAAATCCGCGACGGGTTCAAAACTCGAATGTTCACAACATCGTGCCTGGAGCCGAGTTCCTCATCATTACACCTCCTGAATTTTTGAACGTGGCCGAACGCCTCAAAGCACATCGCGAGCGACAGGATTCTTTGAAAACAGCCGTCATCAATATTGAGCACGTTTTCAACGAATTCTCAGGCGGCGCTCCAGACCCGATAGGAGTCCGGGATTTCCTTAGATACGCAAAAACAAACTGGACGCTTCGACCACGATACGTTTTGTTTTTCGGCGGCGGACATTATGATTACAAAAACATATCAACGTCTGCGAGAAACTGGATCCCGCCGTATGAATCCTTGGAATCGAACTTTCAGATAAATACATATGCGAGCGACGACCATTACCTGTTTCTTGACGCCGGGAGCAATCGTGTTTCTCTAGCTTCGGGAAGGCTTCCGGCCCGTTCTCTGAGCGAAGCCGCAACGATGGTCGATAAGATTATTGCATACGAGACGGCTGTTCCGTTTGACACCTGGCGCAACAGAATAACATTTGTCGCCGATGATGGGCTGACTTCATCAGGTAATGATGGAAATCTTCACACTGCACAGGCTGAAGAACTTGCAAAATTCTATACACCGTCGAGTTTTGAGCAGAAAAAAATCTACCTGATCGAATATCCAACGGTAAGCAGCGCGACAGGTCGGCGAAAGCCGGATGTCAATACGGATATTGTTGGGGCTTTCAACACGGGGACATTGATCGTAAACTACACGGGGCACGGTAATCCGAATCTCTGGGCCCATGAGGCTGTGTTCACTCGAGAAGGCGATATCCCTCGGCTTGCGAACGGAAACAAGCTTGCCTTTGTGGTCGCGGCAACGTGTAATTACGCTCAATACGACGACCCTCATGATCAAAGCTCGGGAGAATTGCTCATGGCCATGGATCAAAGAGGAGCGATCGGTCTTTTGACATCTTCGAGAGCCGTGTATTCCGGACAGAACTCGATTCTGAACAACACATTCTACGGTTATCTTTTTCAGCGTGATTCGTTAGGCCGCTCTGCTCGCGTCGGTGACGCGATGTGGCAAACAAAACAGCTGCTCACGGACATTAACGATATGAAATATCATTTGTTTGCCGACCCAACCATCAGGCTCAATACGCCCCGCGCGAATGCTTCGATAGACTCTGTCAACGGGAACACGACCGCGCAACTTGTTCCAATGCAATCGCTTGCGAAAGTGAATGTCAGGGGGAACGTCAAACGACCAAACGGGGCCGTGTGGACGAATTTCAACGGCAGGGGCATTATCGAAGTACTGGATGCAAAACGACAGAATGTTGTGAACGAATGGTTTGGATTTTCCTATGAAGTGAATGGAAGCCTGCTGTACAGAGGCGAAGTCTCTGTAATAAACGGTTCATTCCAGAACGTTTTTCCGCTCCCAAAGGACGTCTCGTTTGGAGCAAGGTCCCGAATCTCATTGTATGCGTGGAGCGACTCCACGGACGCAATCGGGTTTACAGAAAATGTTACGATCGCAAGCACGGATTCTGCCGCGGTCCCGGATTCCGTTGGGCCGCAAATTTCCATCTATTTTGAAGACCAGGAATTCAGGTCCGGCGACTTAATCAAGCCAAACGCAACGCTTTTAGTGGATCTTTTCGATGACAACGGTATCAACACCTCGATCGCCGGCATCGGGCATCGCCTGCAGGCCGTCTTGAGCAGTCAGTCGGCGCCAATCGACCTTATGGACTACTACCGTAGTAACCTGGATACGTATCAAAGCGGCCAGGTGAGATATCCGCTCACAAGTCTCTCCGAGGGGAGGCATTCCGTCACCGTAAAGGCGTGGGACACATACAACAATTCGTCCGAATCAGAAATCTTTTTTGAAGTGCGCTCGGAAACAGATTTTGCCATCTACCATGTCGTCAATTTTCCAAATCCGTTTTCTTCAAACACCGTGTTCACGTTCCAGAGGAACTCGCCCGATCCGATTGACGTAGAGTTGAAGATCTACACCATCGCGGGAAGGCTGATACAGACGGTCAACTCATACGCCCTTGCCGAAAGATTTGCACAAATCCCATGGGACGGCAGAGATGCTGACGGCAACGAGCTGGCTAACGGTGTGTATTTTTACAAAATCATAGCAAAAACCCAAGATCAACAAAAGTCCGTCGAGGTTCTTGGGAAAATGGCCGTGTTGCGATGACCTTCCGAAGGTCATAAATGAGACTCCCGGAGTCTCACAAAGGTTGACCTGGTAAGACTCCGGGAGTCTTCCAGGTGAACCTTCGGAAGCTTTTCTCGACCAATGGCGACATCTGAACGAAGCTTTTCTCAGCGTCATGAATGACCTTTAACCTTGAGGAAACGATGTTTGAATCTCATTTGAAAATCACCTACTTTCAAAAGCCGGATGCTACTGCTTCCGGCGCCATTCTTTTACGAGGAGGTTCTATGAAGAGGATGTCCGCTGTCGTGTTGACGGGGTTTTTGGCTGTGCAAACGCTTTCGACGCAGGTTATCACATCCGCCGTTCCGTTTCTTCTGATCGCGCCCAACTCCCGGGCCAGCGGCATGGGCGAAGCCGGCGTGGCCCTCGCAGACGACGGATGGGCATCGTTCTGGAATCCCGCAGGCTACGCTTTTCAACGCGGGTCGGAGATCAGCCTGTCGCACGCAAACTGGCTTCCCCAGTTTTATCTCTCCGATTTGTGGATTGCTCATTTCATCTATAAACAGGAAGTGCAGGACATTGACGGGACGATTTCTACAGGTATCACGTATCTCAACCTTGGGGAATTCAACCGGACAGAAAATGACCCTACCGTCCTCGAAACTTTTAAAGGATATGAATTTGCTCTCACAGCAGGATACGGCACAAAACTTTCGTCAGACCTCGGAATCGGCGTGAACACGCGGTTCATCTACAGCAACATTGCTCCCTTCGGCGCCGGCGTGGAAAAGGGGAGAGGAGTGTCCTCCGGATTCAGCTTCGATGTCGGCTTTTTGTACAAGCCCGTTTCAATGTTTGTTCCTTTTACAGACTATGATTTAGGCGACCGTCTCAACCTCGGTCTAAATATCTCGAATATCGGGCCACACATGGCGTATATCGACAAAGCCCAGGCCGACCCGCTCCCGATGAATTTCCGTTTGGGCTTCGCTCTTAAGCTGCTCCAAAGCGAATACAACAACTTCACGCTTGTCGGCGATTTCAGCAAACTGCTGATCACGCGCGACTCGTCCGGTACAACGGATCCGTTTTATAAAGCATTCTTCTCATCGTGGTATGCCCACTCCTTCAGCGAAACGATTCGTCAGGTCGTGACCGGACTGGGTGCGGAATACTGGTATGGCTCGCCAAAACTCGTCGCCCTGAGAACAGGTTATTTCTACGAAGATCCCCGGGCTGGGAACAGGAAATTCATGACGTTCGGTGGCGGCATCCGCTTCGATATTTATACGTTCGACTTCAGCTACATCAGCGCGTTCGAAGACCAACATCCTCTCGGAGAAACTCTACGATTCACGTTGGGTATCATGTGGGGAGATAACACACCGTAATCAAGCGAGCACACGGCCCGATTTCTTGATTTCGCACCCACGGCGTGTATGAAACTGAGGCTTATCCTCGTTTGCGTGCTTTTTTGCTACGCTCATTCCTTGACACAGCTACGGCAGGGCGAAAGGATTCTCCGCAAGGAGTATTCGCCTCGCCAAAACCTTGAAATACCAAACCCGCAGCTGCGGCGCCCACTGGCCGCCAGCTCGATTTCCGACACACTCAGGGTTCTTGCCATTATGGTGGATTTCCGGACTGACTCTGACAACCTCACTTCAGGAAACGGGAAATTCCAGCTTGACACCGCCATCACAGGACTCATCGACCCTCCTCCGCACGATTCAGCATTTTTTGCCCGGAAGCTTGAGTTCGTCCAGAATTACTTTCGCAAGGTCTCAAACGGAAAACTCGTCGTGAAAGGAGATGTTCTCGGGCGGGTCATTACACTCCCAAATGCCATGTCATCGTACGCGCCGGTGAACAACAACAGTACAAACAGGGGCCTGGCAAACATGGCCGTTGAAGGATGGCGCGCCGCCGATTCACTTGTTCCTAGCATTCCGTTCTCTCAGTATAATGCCTTTGTTCTCTTCCATGCAGGAGTTGGCCGCGATATTGATGTTGTGGGACTCCTGGGATTCGACCCAACCCCCAATGATATTCCGTCCCTTTATCTGGGTCTCGAGTCTTTGAGGAACGCTTTACAAAACCCGGCCTTTCCCGGGATTCAAACGCAAAGTGGATTCCTTATAACCAACACAGCAATCCTTCCCGAAACCGAGACACGAGTTTTCTCGCTGTCTGGAACAACCGATACGCTTCAGCTGAGCATCAACGGCCTGACCGTGGCATCCATCGGAAGTCATCTTGGATTGCCCGATCTGTTCGATACTAAGACGGGGAGGCAGGGAATTGGCCAATTCGGCCTGATGGATGGAGCATCTATTTTCGCTTACTACGGGATTTTTCCGCCGGAGCCGAGCGCCTGGGAAAAAGTGTATCTCGGCTGGGTGAGGCCGATTGTGATTGATTCAACCACGACGAACATTGTTGTCCCGGCTGTGGGTCTGATGTCAGTCGGAGAAGACACGATCTATAAAGTGCCGATCTCCGAGAGTGAGTATTTCCTTGTTGAAAACAGGAACCGCGATCCGCAAAAAAACGGCCAGCGGCTGACCATTTATGAAAAGTTGAACGGCATCGAAACAGTTCGGACTCAATCCTTTGTCCGCGACACAACGAATTTTGCGTTTGACAATATTGATGCGGTGAGCGGCTCCGTGATCGACGTTGAGGATTTTGACTGGGCGCTCATCGGATCCATCGACGGAACAGAGAAATTCGACGGCGGAGGAATTCTCATCTGGCATATCGATGATGACATCATCAGAGCCGGACTTGCCACAAACAGCGTGAACGCAGACCCCGCGCAAAGAGGAGTGGACCTTGAAGAAGCGGACGGATCCCAGGACATAGGCCAGGTGTACGAGTTTCTAGAGCCTGGTGCGGCGACGACTTCAGGAAGTCCCCTGGATTGCTGGTTTGAGGGAAATGTCGCTTCTCCTTACAAAAATCTCTTCGACCGGAATTCATTCCCCAACAGCAACTCCAATTCCGGCGCGAGGACTCTTGTGTCGTTCAAGGATTTTACCCGGCGCGATCCAGTGATGTTTTTCACGGTGCAGATCGGCGACAATCTGGCAGTGCCGCTGACGGGATTTCCAAAACAGGTGCAGGGTGAACTCAATTCGGTCGTTTACCCGGTCGACCTCAACAACGATGGCACGGTGGAATTTGCTGCAAGCAGGTTCAGGGCTGATTCAGCCGGTGTTCCGCTGGCCAACGGTGACATCCTTGCGTGGAAACAAGACGGTACTGAATATTTCAGGCCTCAGGATAGCTCCGCAATTGTTGCTGAAATCGACACAGCAAAAGTCTTTCAAATGGCGTTTGCGAAGCATCCACAATCCGGAGAAAACTACATCGCAGCGGCTGCCCAGGATGGATTGTATTTGTGGAAAGTCTCAGACCAGAATAGCGACTTCCGTTTTGATCGAGTGTTCAAGAAGCCGCTTTCCGCAAGCAACGTCATGTTTGTCGATACCATCGTGGTTTCCTCGGGAGCCGGAAGCGGGCTGGCATCATTTGACCTGTCCGGAAATCAGATTGCGTCATACTCGTCAACTGTGGCGGGCGATGTTGCTCGCGTAGGAAGCACAGACAATGTGGCCGCAGGTCTTGGCGACACGCTCCTGCTGTGGAATGTTCGGTCCGGTCAGGCAATCTCAAAGAAAAACGTATTGCAAAATGGATTCTTCATATCGACGGGCAGCGTCCTTGGCAACGGACAAACTCAAATTGTTGTCCTCACGAGCGAAAGACTTTTCCTTCTGGATGCAGCCGGCAACGAAATCATGACATCAAATGAGTTCACACGATACCTTCCAGGTTCCGATTTCTTCTCTGTGGGGCCATCTCTTGTCGACCTGGACAAAGACGGGAAAAAAGAGATCGTCATGGTTTCCAATTTCGGCATTCTGATCGCACTCAACAGCAATGGATTTCTCGCCGACGGATTTCCGGTGAACCCCCGAGGGCTTCCGTATGAACAAAGGTTCGGGCCAACGGTCGGCGACGTGAACGGAGATGGAATCGCCGATTTCCTTTATTGTGATGAAAACGGCAGGGTCCTGAACATTCTCGATGGCGCATCAAAAAGAAATACACGGCTCCAGGTTGGCGACGGGATGCTCATGCCGACATTGTTCCCTGTCGGACAAAGCAATAGCGCCAAAACGGGTCTTGCGCTGAGTAGCCGCAATGGAAAAATCCTGGCGTTGGACCTGCAAACTTCCTACGCCGCCTCGACAATCCTCTGGCCGATGTTCCGCTTTGATGTTTCCCAGTCGTCCTTTGCCGCACTCCAGACTCCGAGTACCCAGCCCCTCGCGGTCTCGTTTTTTCCCAGGAATCGCGTGTACAATTGGCCGAACCCAGTGTACGGAACCGTCACGCAGATCCGGTATTACACCGGCGAGGACGCGGAAATTTCCGTCAAGATCTTCGACCTCGCGGGCGCAAAAGTTGCAGAACTCAAGGGAAAATCTTTTGCCGGAACTGACAGCGAATTGAGCTGGGATGTGAGCAATATCCAGAGCGGTGTTTACCTCGCACGTGTCGAAGCTATTGGCGCTTCAGCTAACGACGTTGCCGTGATCAAAATCGCTGTCGTAAAATAGTATGAGAAAAAGTACGCTACTCCTTGCCTGTGTTTTGTCGGCACTGGCGTGCGAACGTGATACCGGCATCGTTTCGTCAGAAGTGATATCCGGATATCGGATCGACGGCAGGGTGGTCGATAGAATTGGGAACCCAGTCAAGAATGTGGACGTGAAAGTGTTCTACAATTACGAATACGTCGATTACAACTCGCCCCCGTCGAAAGAATACGATGTGCCGAATCCAAGCCCGAACGTCACCGTTGTCGTCCGGAATCGCAACGGACAGAATATCAGGACTCTCTATTCAGGGAACCCACCGCCCGGGCCTTTTCTTGTCGAATGGGATAAAAAAGACGCCGACAGCGTTGATGCCCCGAGCGGAGTCTATTCCGTGCATTATCTTGTCAACAACACAACCCAGAAATCGTATGACATTGCCGTTGAAGGGACGTTGGTCGCCCGCTCGGATTCACTGGGAAAATACGTCATCCCGAACGACAATTTGCCCGTCGGGTTTTATCCGGTGCCGCTCTACAACGCCGACAAAACATTGTTCTATGGAAATCATCGGATCTCATCGAGCATCCTCCTTTTATTTTCAACGTCCGCCCGTTATCGTGAAGTGTATATCACTGTTGTGAAAGACCGTGTGACGGTTCTTGATGTGGTCTTCGGATAGCATGTGAAACGGTTTCCCGCCTTCTTCATCGTCTTCCTGGCCCCGGTTGTGCTCAGCGCCCAGGAATATGAATTCCCGCACTCGGAGTTGGAGTGGTATACTCTCGAAACAGAACATTTCTTCGTCCATTACCACGACGGTACACAACGGACAGCGCAGGAAGTCGCCCGCATCGCTGAAGGGATTTTCAAACCGATCACGGAAATGTATCAGCACATCCCCGACCAGAAAGTCAGCATCGTGATCCGTGACCACGATGACTATTCCAATGGTGCAGCGTACTTCTACGACAACAAAATTGAAATCTGGTCCTCGGCTCTTGATTTTGAGCTTCGGGGCACTCACCCCTGGCTGCTGAACGTCGTTACGCACGAGTTTACCCACATTGTGCAAATTCAAACAGCGATGAAAATGGGCCGCCGCTTGCCCGGAGTGTACTTTCAGTGGCTTGGCTATGAAGCAGAGAGAAGGCCCGATGTGTTGTACGGATTTCCCAATGTCATCGTGTCGTATCCGTTGTCCGGATTTGTCGTTCCTAGCTGGTTCGCCGAAGGTGTTGCGCAATACAATCATCCTGACCTGAACCACGATTACTGGGACTCCCACAGGGATATGATCCTGCGCATGTATATGCTGGAAGGAAATCCCCTGTCGTGGGAAGAGATGGCTGTTTTTGGAAAAACGAGCCTCGGAAACGAATCTTCGTACAATGCAGGTTTTTCCATAACGGAATTTATCGCGAAGAAATACGGAACCGACAAGCTCAGGGAAATTTCGGAGGCTCTCGGCGCGCCGCTCAGACTCACGATCGATGGAGCGATAAAACAGGCTTTGGGTAAGTCGGGCGAGGAACTCTATCAGGAATGGAGAGATGAGAAAGAGAAGGCGTATAGGTCTGTTGCCGACTCTGTCGGCAAACAGGCCGATTCTGCCGATATTATTGAACCCGAAGGTTTTGGAAATTTCTATCCGCAGTTCTCCGGAGATGGTTCAAAGCTTGCCTATGTCTCGAACAAAGGCGGAGATTATTTCTCGCAAAGCAGTGTCTACGTGTACGACACGAAAACAAAGGAAGCCAGGAGAATCGTCGGAAATGTGCGGTCAACTCTTTCATTTTCTCCCGACGGACGCTTCCTCTCTTATTCCAAAGCGACGCGGGATAATCCTCACTGGTCGAAGGTTTACGACATCTACAAGTATGACCTTGTGAATGAAGAAGAAACGAGGCTGACGTATGGCTGGCGTGCCCTGAATCCAAAACTTTCTGCCGACGGCTCAGAGCTTGTGTTTGTGGTCGGCAAAGACGGAACATTGAACATCGCCGTCGCAAACGCCGACGGAAAGGATTTCATGGAAGTGACTCGATTCAACAACGGCGAACAGGTTTTTACACCTGTGTTTTCGCCGGACGGGAAAACGATTGCATTCGGTTTTTCAAATGGACACCGGCAGAAAGTTGCCATCATCAATGAAGACGGAAGCGATTTCAAAGTACTGGCATCGACTGGAGATTGCCGCAATCCGTATTTTTCCCCGGATGGCCGGTCGCTTTACTATTCCAGTGATATGTCAGGGATTTTCAACATCTATAGGCTTGACCTGTCATCGAACGAGTCGAACCAGGTGACGAATGTGTTGGGGGGCGCGTTTCTCCCGACGGTTGACCGGCAGGGCAATCTCGCATTTGCGAACTACGCGCACACCGGCTTCAATATCGCCATGACGAAGATCGGTGAAAACTCCAGCATTGCCGGCCCCATTCATGCAAGTTTTTCTGCTCAACCGGCAGGCAGTCAAACTCAACAAAGTTTTTCACACTCTGAAGGCGGTAGTCCCCCTGCAAATCAAGACATGTCGGCTGGGCAAGCCTCAAGGCCGTATAAAAACGTTTTTTCGAGTTTGTCGCTTATCCCTTTTGTTCGTTTCGACAACTACAACCCGCGCAACAGCGGGATCGATAACGTCAAACCGGGAATGTATTTCACGTCGTTCGATATGCTGGACAAGATGAGCCTTTTTGGAGGAGGCGCGATCAACAGGAACCTCGAGCGGGACCTTTTTCTCATTTTTGAGTATCGCGACAGACTTCCTCTCCTGCATCAACTCGGGCTGGAACCCACCCTTTCCCTTGAGGTTTACAACATCACTCGAAAGATCGATTTCGACTTTAACCTGTTCATCGATGTGGACAGACAATTCTCGACTGCGGTGACGTTCAATTTGTTCGAGCTCGACGTATCGCTTCGACAAAAAATATTCAGCGAAAACAACGACCTCATGCTCACGTATAGGCTCGACCGCTACAGTCAGGACTTCGGATCCTGGCTCCATCCGCGGTTTGGCGTCATTCCGTCGTCGAGGTCGGTATACTTGATTGGGAACTCCCTTTCTCTGAATTACAGACATGACGGCATCATGCCGACGAAGGAGAGAGAGATCAACCCGGTCGGACGGTCGTTGTTGTTCAAATACTCCTATGAGCTGAATCGGTTCAACCCGACCGACTCGACGGAAGACAGAAACGGGTTCCGCGTCCCCATCTACAGCGATTATAACCTTCATCGTATCGAATTGAACTGGAGCGAACATTTCGAAGCCCCCGCTCCGGGTCACACGTTAACACTCAGCTTACATGGCGGAAGCATCCTCGGTCCCGCAGTCGACGATTTCTTCGACTTCTACGTCGGAGGTTTTGCAGGTATGCGTGGATATCCGTTCTACGCATTAGGCGGGAACGAATACGCGAGAGCCAGCGCCACGTATCGACTTCCCGTTTCGACCGAGCTCGATTTTCGCATTCTCCAGTTTTACTTCAAGAAGCTGTACGCATCCGTGTTTGCGGACGTCGGGAATGCATGGAGCGGATCCGTGTCCTCCGCCGGAAGATGGAAACGGGATGTCGGCCTCGAATTGCGACTTGAATCGTTCTCGTTCTACGCTTATCCCACAAGGTTTTTCCTTGCCGGTGCATACGGATTGGATCAGTTTAGCCGGACGTTTAATTCCAATAATGTGAATCCCGTTGACGTCACGTATGGCAAAGAATGGCGGTTTTATCTCGGCGTGTTATTTGGGTTTGAAATTAGCGAGTTCAAGATTGTACCACGACTTTTGCTCTAGAAGCGCATCAGCCTTTGGCCGAAAAGTCGTGGCACAATTCCAGTCCCTGACATTTGTCCTTGCCACGCGTGGCTAAGAAAAAAATTGAAAATGAAAATCATAAACTCAACCCTCATCATGCGCCTCACTAAAATTCTCAGCCTTGCTTTTCTCCTAGCTGCAGAAGCGCTGTCTCAAGAATTGGTCCAGGGCTTTCGTTTGTCCGGCAATCTTCGAAGTGACGTCATTTGGAGCACGGCGCATCTCCAGGATTCTCTTCAACAGATCAATGTCGCCTCTGAAAAAAGATCACCCCTTACAGCGGCCCTCTACTCTGCGGTAATTCCCGGCGCTGGACAAGTCTATAACGAAAGTTATCTCGAAGGCATCGGGTTTGTCGGAGCCGAAATTGGCCTCTGGGTTGTCTATGCTATCTATGATTTGAGAGGCGACCGGCAAACAAACGACTTCCAGAATTTTGCCGACATTCACTGGTCCGTCGTCCAATATGCTGAGTGGCTCAAAACGCATTTTTCCGCAGAGGCTTCAGGGA